>CAZGEX010000006.1:0-81453 GCA_964524385.1 uncultured Sangeribacter sp. | reverse complement strand
TAGGCTTCGGGCTGGGATTTTATGATATTAAAAGTTTTACCGGACAGCAATAATAATTTAAAGAAGTTGTATAATGAAACCGGTTGTTGTCCTTATCATCCCAAGATGATGCTTAAGGCGATTATCTACGGCTATTATGAATAATATGTATTTCCTGTCGGAAGATAAGGACTGCGTTGAAGCAAGATATTCATTTCATTCGGCTTCCGGTTATGAGCAACACTACCACAACACCATCAATCGTTTTCGCAATCGCGTCAAGGAGGAGATAATCGAGGTGTTAATTCAACTTGTGTTATTGCTTACAGTTAAAGGGTATGTGAGTTTAGATGTTGAATATGTCGATGGAAACAAAATCTAATCCTAAGCCAACAAGTATACCTTCGTATGGCGTAAATAGATGTAGCAACACTAATCCGTTTATTATTGCATAATTGAATTAAATTAGAATGAATATCCTAATGATATTCTTAACGAACCGACATCTTTATATTCTTTGTCTGCACACAACCTATTATCATTTACTTCTACATTTGTAAATGTTTTTAATTTTTGTGGAACATAAGATACTCCTAAGTTGATTGAATGCTTGCCCTTATTTACGTCCATAGAAAGGCCAACACTTGGTGCATAAAAGAAAGAATTATTATCATCACTATCAGTATAACAATAACCTAAATCAAATTGTAAATAAGGATAAAAACGTTTTGCAAAAGTAAACTCTCTCAATTTATATTTAAATCGGGCTCCGACTTGTATTGACTGATTGCTATCACCTAAAGAATCATGATGCCCATTAGGGTAACCATATTCGTCTTTGATTTCTAAATCTGCAGAAGTAATCCATTCTTTTTCTAAAACATTAGGATAATCATAACGTCTATATGTATACGTACCACTATCATTACTAAACATATAACTATACCCAAGCATTACACCTGCATAAAAATTATCTGTAACAGGATAAATTAATGATAATGTTAAATCCGGAGCTACTGTATATTTACAATTCTTATCGTAAATACGTTCCTCGTAAAGCCACTCTTCCCCCAAAAATTGTTGTGGTCATAAGGTCTTCTTTGTTATAATAATCAACACCACCACCCAATGGGAATCGTGAGCCTAAATCTATAGAAAATTCTAAATCTCTCAATGCTTCTGCAAAAGGAGATTTACTATAATGATATCCAAAATTATATCCAATTCTAATATTCACTGAATTTGATATTTTAACACCGTTTTTATTTGGTTTATATCCATAATAACCTACTCCAAGTGAAAACGCACCGTATCTAACACCTATAGTAGGGTTAATTATCAAACCACTATAATCAAAATTATCTGTATTTAATCCATATCCTATATCAAAGGCAAAAAATGGGGATAACTTTTTAGAATAATTTTCAGCTTGAAACCTGGCAAATATAGGAATTGTCGGAGCCTGCCCAAAATTCCATGTTTCATTTATTCCAACTCCTGCCCCAACGCCAAAATAATCCGCAACTTTTTTTGTTGCCGTCAAATTAAGATTAAATGAGTGATCTGCACCCTTAATTGTTGAAAAAACCGGATTTAGTTCAACACTACCCTTCCAAGGATCGGTAGTTTGTGCATTGATTGCTGAAATGATCATGCTAATACCAATGAGAGATAAACATTTTTTTCATATTCGTTTATTAATTATACATTTAGTTGGTTGTTATTTAAAACTATATGCACCGTATTATGCATAAATTAACATATTGATATTCCTCTTAGACTCAACTTGTACTAATAATATGGGAAACACAATTAATAATAGTCATAATGTTAATAATTTTCGTTTCATGTCTGTTATTGTTTAGTTTTATTAAATACACGTCCTTTTGTTTCAATACTGCTTTATTATATTTTGCACAAATGTACGAAGAAAAATTACCCCCGAATTTTTAACAATCATTAACATTTCTTCCGGCTCAACTTTACTGTGTGAGACGTACATTTGTGACAATAGTCAATTAAATGTTTTGGAACTTGAGTTTTTTTCTTAATTTTGCATTAATTATTGATTCAAAATATTTTATATGGATATAGTATTATTGATTTTAGGGATATTATTGCTATGCGGAGGCTTAGCCGGATGTATTGTTCCGGCATTGCCCGGACCACCGATGGCTTTTGTCGCTATGCTTTTGTTTAATTGGAGTGGATATACAGATTTCACAACTATTGCGTTAGTGATATGGGGTGTCGTAATGGTGGCAGTTACAATACTTGATTTTATGTTGACACCATGGATGACAAAGCGATTCGGAGGTGGTAAAGCAGGTAATTGGGGAGCTACAATCGGCTTGATTGCCGGCATTTTACTTCCAATTCCTTTTGGGTTTCTTATCGGTCCGTTTGCAGGTGCTTTTATAGGTGAAAAATGTTTTGCGAAAAGCGATAGCACGACTTCATTCAAGGCTGCTTGCGGTGCGTTTTTAGCATTTTTTGTTGGCACAGGATTAAAATTATTATATTGTATAGCAGTAGTTGTAGCCTCAGTTTCCGTGATTTGGCAAAATTTATGACATATTAGACGGAAAGTTGTTCAAGTGCATTGATTTTTAATTAACTTTGTAGTCTGAATTGAAATATAAGTAATGAAATATAGGATAGAAGCAACATTGTCAGATAGTGATGCTCGAGCAGGAGTGATTACTACAGATCATGGTGAAATAGAAACACCGATATTTATGCCTGTTGGAACATTAGGTTCAGTGAAAGGGATACATACTCGTGAACTAAGAGATGATATTAAAGCTCAAATCATCCTTGGGAACACATATCATTTGTATTTGCGTCCCGGAACTGATATATTGGAAAAAGCCGGTGGTTTGCATAAATTTAATGGTTGGGAACGTCCAATACTTACAGATAGCGGTGGTTTTCAAGTATTTTCTTTATCTTCAAACAGAAAATTAAAAGAAGAGGGAGCATATTTCAGAAGTCATATTGATGGCAGTAAGCATCTGTTTACACCGGAGGGAGTGGTTGATATACAGCGTTCCATCGGTGCAGATATAATGATGGCATTAGACGAATGTCCTCCCGGCACATCTGATTATGATTATGCTAAAAAATCACTTGGTTTGACACATAGGTGGCTCAAACGCGGATGGGAAAGGTTTAATTCTACGGAAGGTAAATATGGATATTCTCAAGCATTTTTCCCGATTGTACAAGGATGTGTCTATCCGGATCTTCGTAAAGAATCGGCTAAATTTGTAGCGGATTTAGGTGCAGAAGGTAATGCCATAGGCGGACTTGCTGTGGGCGAACCTACGGAGCAAATGTATGATATGATTGAAGTAGTTAATGAGATTTTGCCAGAGGATAAACCTCGATACCTTATGGGAGTAGGCACGCCTGCCAATATACTTGAGGCAATCGATCGTGGAGTGGATATGATGGATTGTGTGATGCCAACGCGAAATGGTCGCAATGGGATGATTTTTACACGCAATGGAATAATGAATATGCGTAATAAAAAGTGGGCAGACGATTTTTCTCCACTTGATGAAGGTGGTGCAGCTTGGGTAGATGAAGTCTATTCACGTGCCTATGTTCGACATTTGTTTGTCAGCAACGAACTTCTTGCGATGCAGATAGCATCTATTCATAACCTTGCGTTCTATTTATGGCTTGTCGGAGAAGCTCGAAAACATATCGTTGCCGGAGATTTTAAATCATGGAAAATAGAAATGGTCAATAGAGTGACGTCTCGACTTTAAACAGGCTCTATTAATTATAGGACTTACCTCTAATTGTGTTATGAAATTTAATTGGAGACTGAAGAAATTAGATGCATATATCCTTAAAAAGTTTTTAGGGACCTACTTTTTTGCCATAATTCTTATTTTGGCAATCGTCGTAATGTTTGATGTTAACGAGAAATTAGATGGATTTCTTAAGGCTCCTTTTGAAGAAACTATTTTCGACTATTTTGTTAGTTTTCTACCCTATTTTGCAAATCAATTCTCTCCTCTTTTTGTATTTATAGCAGTCATATTTTTTACGTCAAAAATGGCAGGTAATTCCGAAATAATTGCCATACTTTCAAGCGGTGTGAGCTTTAAGCGATTATTAGTGCCATATATGTTGGGTGCAACTGTAATAGCTATACTGACATTTGCATTAAGTAATTACATAATTCCTCCCACAAATGTAGATAGAATCAACTACACAAATAAATATGTAAAAAACAAGAAAGTGGTTACAGGCACCAATATTCAATTACAAGTTCAGCCGGGTGTAGTTGCGTATATGGCTCGCTACGATGCCACATCAAAAATGGGATTTCGGTTTTCTTTAGATAAGTTTGAAGGTAAGACTTTAGTGTCGAGAATGACTGCACAATCTATTATGTATGACACATTATACAATTGGACTGTAAAGGATTATATGATACGTGATTTTGAAGGAATGAGAGAGAAGATTTCTTCCGGAACACGATTAGACACTATCATACCTATTGAGCCTCGAGATTTTCTTATTTCAAAAAATGATCAAGAGACACTTACTACCCCACAATTGACTGATTACATTGAGAAACAGAAAATGCGAGGAGTGGCAAATATCAAAGCGTTTGAAATTGAAAAAGAGCGACGCTATGCAATGACAGTGGCTGCTTATATTCTGACATTGATTGGTATGGCTTTATCTTCAAGAAAAGTAAAGGGTGGTATGGGTGTAAATATCGGTATTGGTTTAGTGTTAAGTTTCAGCTATATTTTGTTCTCCACCGTCACATCTTCATTTGCTGTTTCCGGAGTGACATCTCCATTTATAGCAATGTGGATTCCAAATGTAATTTACCTTATCATAGGTATTGTCCTATATAAACGTGCTTCTCGATAGACTTCTTTATAGGTAAAATTTACTATTTTATCAGTTGACTATATCCAATTTGGAAGAAATCGTGTGCAAAATCTTTAGGTCTTAGAACTTCATTATTAGCTATTACAATGTCTATATCTATGGGAATGTTACCGATTAATTTACCTTCTTTGGTTCTCCCACACTCTTTTTCATATTGCTTGGCAAGAAAATTAAATTCATCAATAGTAATTTCGCTATAACCTATTGCTACAGCATTAAAATAGTCGAGACCTATACCATTAATAGAGGGAGTGCAATATATATCTGATACTTTAACATTATTGAGTATACTCCGAATCCAATCAAAAGATTTAGCGATTTGATTAGATTTATCATTACTATTGCTCCCAATACTAATTACAAATTGTGTCATCCTATTTTGAACATTTTAGCGTAAATTGAGTAATCTCCGGTGTAGCACCTATTCTGAATGGCATACCCACCTCTCCTATTCCAATATTTACATATAGATGTTTATCATTTTCTGAGTGTAAACCACTCCATATATCATATCTCATAGCAGCCGGCGACCATTTCCAATCACCAATTTTTATCAATGTTTGCATCGCATGTGTGTGTCCTGCAAAAGTTAAATCGATATTGGAAATATTTTTCACTTCTAATCGCCAATGTTCAGGATTATGAGATAATAAAAGTTTGAAAGTATCATCTTTAAGATTATAAGGATAGGCATTATGTAAATCACCATATTGCTTAAAAGGAGGTTCTCCCCAATTTTCAACACCTATTATCGCAATACTATCATTGCCTTTGACGAGATATTTATGTTCATTATTTAATAAAATCCAGCCCATATCTTTTTGGATATTACACAGACTTTCCATATTTGTTTCTTTATCTTTGAAATTATTCCAGTCCATATAATCGCCATAGTCATGATTACCTAAAACAGAAAATACGCCATCCTTGGCATTCAATCTACTCAGTGGTTTTATAAATGGTAATATTTCATCTGTACAACGATTTACAATATCTCCTGTAAAAATAATAATATCGGGATTTAATGAATTGATTGAATCCACAACATTACTAATGAAAGCAGTATCATTACCCCACGTGCCTAAATGGGCATCACTGAATTGCACAATTTTATATCCATCAAACGATGACGGAAGTCTTTTTGAGATAATTGTTTGCTCTGTAATCTCAATATTATGACGAGTGACTAATGCTCCCCACCACATTGAAAAAAATGCAATTACTACAACAGGTAATCCTATGTATAAAGCAGCATTAAATGTTTTTCCTTTCCATAATTTGGGGATGTAACCAATCACAGATAGTAAAAGAATGATGAATTTTGGGATATAAATTGTGGTATAAGCATATAGAGACCACATTATCGGTATTATGTCAGCTTCTCCACTTCTTCTTGGAATACATAAAGCTACAATAAGCATCATCCAAAGACAGATAGAAGAAATTGCATAACTTAATGATGTCCATTTTTTATTGCTTTTTTTTCGTATTTCCATCCATATTGCAACATCAATACAAAAAGAGAAAACCAAGACAAAAAGCAACATTAAAATCGGAATACGCATAATTTATTATTGCTACAATGTTTATTCTATTCCGCCGAGAATAGCCTTAAGCTTATTTTTTAGCGGATTTGCATACATCCTCAACATCATCTCATACATATAATCTCTTTCTTCAACTGTAAGGTCGGGAAGATCCGTTATTTTGTCTAATTGAGAATTTAAATAATTCTCAAACTCGAGCTTTTGATTATCTGTATATTTTGTAGCAAATCTATCGGTGTTGTGCAATTTATCGAATGCGATGTAGTTGACTTCAAATATTTCATAGCTACGATGAATCGATTGATCAATAATGCGACAAATATAATGTGCTGCTACATTTTTATCTTTGAAATCACCTATTTGATCAATTTTCTTATTTATACGGGGAGTCAATTGAAAATGAACTTTTCCTTTAAATTGTAACAGACCGGTCTCCATAGAGAACAGATCATCTCTTTGTGATTTTTTAAATTCCGGATTGCGTTTTCTGAGCAAAAATTCTCTTGCTTTAAGATAATCATTTGGGTCATACTCGTATGAAATCGCAATTGGCATAAGATTGATCTGTTTCAATGATTTCATAAAAGAATCTTGTCCTCCTAAAGCTAACATTTTCACAAGCGACTCTTGGGTGTGATCGCTACTATCTTTAGCTCTACCCTCTCTTTGTGCAATCCATATTGATTGATGTTTATCTCGGATTGTATAATGAATGTAACCGGATAATTTTTTAGCTGCATCTAAAGCTTCCCTCATCCCGGTATTACGTTTTACAATAAAACTTTTGTTTAATCTGACAAGTGTAGAAATCCAATCAAAAATCAATAGATTATTGCCTATTGCAATTTCAGTAGTCGGCATATTATGTCGTAAAAATGCAAGATTCAGAAACGATGCATCAAGAACAATGTCTCTATGATTTGTTATAAAGGTATAATTATTAGCAGAATTGTAATTTTTTGTTCCCCCAATTGTAATGCCTGATGTAGTTTTTTTTGCAAGCATTTCAAGGAATGGAAACATTATATGGAGTTGGAAGTCTTTTTTTGTTTCAATTTTAAGCAATTCATCAATTAATTGAGGAATTGCATCTTGTGGCATAGTATATGACAATGCGTGCAAGAACCCCGGTTCTTTTACCAAGGTTGACATTTTTTCGTGAAATACAGCGTCGTCAAACGGACAAATATCACTATAATCGTGTAGTTCTGCCATATTCAAATTTTAATTTTAAAATTTAATTCTATTCATCTTCAAGATTACATAATCAAAGAATAAAAGAGATATATTCTGACATTTTATTATTTTCTCTTGCAGAAGAATAGCACAAAGTTAGCACAAAAAATTGAATTTGCACAACTTCGATACATAAAATAGTTATTAGAATTATAATTCTTTAGATTCTGGGATTTTAATATCTACCTCAGAAAAGGAAGAAAGGCAAGATGTAACGATATTTTATAAGTCATCTAATGCTTGAGCATTTGCCATATCTGTATTTAGCTTATCTCTATATGTTAAAGAAAGAAAGCAATTAGGATTTTCATATTCAATTGAAAGAGTGATACTACCTAAGTCAGAGACAAACTCACTATTATAGTAGCAATTACCCATCTTTAACTGCATCAATTTTATTTTATCATCAGATATAACATGTTCCTTAAAATTTTCTGAACTTTCTGATGGATTTCCATATTTTTTTATCAACATCTGTTTTAATTCGTGATAATCATTTTCAAGTTCATTCCAACTATTCAATGATGGAAATATTACTTTTACAACATTTACATTGTCTTTATTATTAAAAACTGATACTCTTATTTCACAATCTTTATATCCTGCAAAATCACCTGAAAAAACAGCTAATCCATCTATCATAGAAAGACATTTAAAGCCAGCTTGTTGCATCTGAGACGTAAAGTTTCTAAGACTTCCGTCGATTTCTATTCCTTTAAAAGCAAGGTGCGAAACACCTTCTTTATTGAAGTGCTGAGTATTTGTATTGTCTTGCTCTGCCTTTTTTGTTTCAACTGTATAAGATTGAATATTATTCTTTTTGGTTGTTATTTGTGAACATCCACAGAAAAATATTAAGCAAAAACAAAATATAGCATAGATGATAAACAATTTCATATCTAAGTTTTCAGGATAAAATTTGTGCATGTAAAAATTTTAAAGCACAAAGTTACTAATTTTACTTCAAATATTAATGATTTAAGCATGTATTTTTTTTGCGTAATCATTTGTTTAATAATTATTTAGACTAAATGATATAAATTAAATAAAAATGAGGTCTGAAAATATGCTATCAGAGATTAAAATTCCTTTATTAGATAGACAAATGTTATTATCGTGCAATTCAAGATTGCCTGATTTTATGTGCTGTTCAGCCATAGAAATAAAATAATTGTAGAATTCTTTTGCGAATTTATTTTGGAATTCAATTAAATCAATTCCTTTAGAAGTACGCAATCGAGTCATTACATATTCGTTATAGAGGTCATTATCAGACAAATGTTCTTCAATAAAAAAAGGAGGTGTATAAACTTTATTTTTGAAATGGTTGATGTAAGCAGATACGTTTGAGGGGTTTGCCATACGTTTGTTCTCTCCGTTATAGCTATGGGCAGCAGGACCAAGTCCTAAGTAAGGTTTGCCTGTCCAATAAGATGAGTTATGTTTGGATTCATATCCCGGAAAAGCAAAATTAGATATTTCATATTGTAAATACCCTGCTGATTTAAGTTTATCGGCAAGTAATTGAAACATTTCAGAAGATAATTCATCGTCGGTCTCAATGATTTTTCCTTGTTGCCGCATTAAATATATAGGTGTCCCCTCTTCATACATCAGACTATAAGCTGATATGTGTTGAGGATGTAAATCAATGGCCTTTTCAATACTTTGTTTCCAGGAATTTAAAGTTTGATTCGGAAGTCCGTAAATAAGATCGATTGATTTATTTTTAATAGCAGATAAACATTTGTATGCATGATATATCTGTTTAGAATTATGTCTACGGCGAATCGTTGTTAATTCAATATCATTAAACGATTGAATCCCCATACTGATTCTATCCACACCTATATCTAAATAATTTTCAATTAAATTAGTATTTACGTCATCAGGATTAACTTCAATAGTAAACTCCTGTGGTTGCCAAAGTTCACCGGCTTCAGATTTCAAATTAGAAATTAATTCTATTAAAATATCAATAGGCAAAAGAGAAGGAGTCCCACCACCTATATATATAGTAGATATATTTTCATCAATTTCAGATTTGCGAACACGAAATTCATTTATTAGAGCATTTGAGAAACTTTGCCATTCAATAATTTTGGCACTGATACTATAAAAATCACAATAGATGCACTTTTGCGAACAAAAGGGGATATGGATGTAGAGACCTGTCGACATACGTAAAAATTTGTGTTTGCAAAGTTAATAATGAAATATAAAATGGCAAAATAAGATAAAAAAACGATTAAAAATTGGCACAAACAAGTATTAAATGTGCATTTTTTACTTAAAAAATCAAAAATATGTTACATAACATAAAATTATATAATTAGAAATAATAATATTTTTACTAAATTGCCGTCGCATTTCAAAATCATCAGTTTTTACATTAAAATGATTTTGATTTAGTAATGAATTATAAACCAATAAATCTTTATACGTCATGAAGTTATATAAGACAAATGAAATCAAAAACATCGCCTTGATTGGAAGTAAAGGCTCCGGGAAAACCACACTCGCCGAAGCAATGCTTTACGAGTGTGGAGTGATAAAACGTCGTGGTACAATAGACGCAGGCAACACAGTATGTGATTATTTTCCGGTAGAGAAAGAATATGGCTATTCTGTATTCTCTACTGTTTTTTATGCTGAGTTCCTAAATAAAAAATTGAATGTAATAGATTGCCCGGGAAGTGAAGACTTTGTTGGCAATGCATATACAGCTCTTGGTGTTGTAGATACAGGTGTAATTGTAGTAGATAGTGAATATGGTGTCGAAGTAGGTACACAAAATATTTTCCGTACAACATCACAACTTAAAAAACCTGTAGTATTTGCTCTAAACCAACTCGATGGCGAAAAAGCTGATTACGATAATGTAATGGAGCAAATGCGTGAAACATTCGGTCCAAAAGTAATAGCAATTCAATATCCACTTGAATGTGGTCCCGGTTTTCACTCAATGATAGATGTTCTATTGATGAAAAAATACGAATGGGGTCCTGAAGGTGGAGTTCCAACAATCAGCGAAATTCCTGCTGATCAAATGGATAAAGCCAAAGAATTACACAATGCATTAGTGGAAGCAGCAGCTGAAAACGATGAAACATTAATGGACAAATACTTCGAACAAGGTCACTTGACAGAAGATGAAATGCGTGAAGGCATCCGTAAAGGATTAGTTGACCGCTCTATTTTCCCTGTATTCTGTGTAAGTGCATTGAAAGATATGGGTGTGCGTCGAATGATGGAATTCTTGGGAAACGTTTGTCCTTTCGTAGATGATATGCCAACAACAGAAACAGTTGAAGGAGAAGAAGTAAAACCTGATTCAAATGGTCCTTTAAGTTTATTCGTATTCAAAACTTCTGTTGAGCCACATATTGGTGAAGTATCTTATTTCAAAGTGATGAGTGGAACGCTTAAAGCGGGAGCCGACCTTGAAAATGTAAGTCGTCAAGGCAAAGAGCGTTTTGCACAGATATTTTCAGTGTGCGGACAAATCCGTACAGCAGTGGATGCTTTAGAAGCAGGAGATATAGGTGCTGCAGTGAAATTGAAAGATGTTCGCACAGGTAATACATTAAATGAAAAAGGATGCGAATATCAATATGACTTCATTAAATACCCTGCACCAAAATATACTCGTGCTATTCGTCCGTTGGCAGAAAGTGATTCAGAAAAATTAAGTGCAATACTTACCAAAATGCACGAAGAAGATCCAACATGGCTCGTAGAACAATCAAAAGAGTTGAAACAAGTCATTGTTAAAGGTCAAGGAGAATTCCACTTACGCACTCTCAAATGGAGAATTGAAAATAATGAAAAATTGGCTATTGAATATCTTGAACCAAAAATTCCTTATAGAGAAACAATTACAAAAGCATCTCGAGCTGATTATCGTCATAAGAAACAATCAGGTGGTTCAGGACAATTTGGTGAAGTACATCTGATAGTTGAACCATATACAGAAGGAATGCCGGAGCCCGATACTTATCGTTTCAACAATCAAGAATACAAAATGAGTGTTCGCGATAAGCAAGAAATTCCATTGGAATGGGGAGGTAAATTAGTGGTTTATAACTGTATCGTTGGTGGTGCAATTGATGCTCGTTTCATCCCTGCTATCGTAAAAGGTTTAATGGATAGAATGGAACAAGGTCCTCTTACCGGTTCGTATGCTCGCGACGTTAGAGTTATGATTTATGATGGTAAAATGCACCCGGTAGACTCTAATGAAATCTCATTCCGACTTGCAGGTCGTAATGCATTCTCTGAAGCATTTAAGAATGCAAATCCAAAAATTCTTGAACCAATTTATGACGTAGAAGTGCTTACTCCTGCAGACTCAATGGGTGACGTAATGAGTGATCTTCAAGGTCGTCGTGCAATTATCATGGGTATGTCTTCTGAAAATGGTATCGAAAAGCTTAATGCAAAAGTACCTTTAAAAGAAATGGCGACTTATTCTACTTCTTTAAGTTCAATTACAGGTGGACGCAGTTCATTTACAATGAATTTTTCATCTTACGAACTTGTACCCGGAGATGTTCAAGAAAAACTTCTTAAGGCTTACGAAGAATCTCAAACTGAAGAATAACAATTATCATCTAAATAAAAAAGGTTGCATCGAGCAGATGCAACCTTTTTTATTGCTAATTTAGTTTTACTTATTCGGCATAAATACAAAATAAACAGCTAAGATAATACACACAAATGCCGCCGCATGATTCCATTGCAATTTTTCCCCCTGGAACATAAATATCGCTATTATAGAGAAAACTACTAATGTTATAACTTCTTGCAACACCTTTAATTGCATTAGTGTAAAAGGACCTCCGTTACCGATAAAACCTATCCTGTTGGCAGGCACTTGACATGCGTATTCAAACAATGCTATTCCCCATGAAAATAATATTACACCTATCAGAGGCCAATTTTTTGAAATTCCGGTAGATTGCAATTTTAAGTGTCCATACCATGCAAGGGTCATAAACACATTTGATACAACCAACAATAAAATTGTAATTAATTGTGCTTTCATTTTCAAAAATTAATCGGGATCAACCCAAATGTCAATCCCGATCGGTTATTTTAGTAGTCAATTTATTTTGAACATTTATCACATCCACCAATTAAAGCCCACACTCCAGCAGCGACAACTGCACCAATAAATGGACCAACAATGAATACCCATAATTGCTCGAGAGCGATACCACCTTCAAAAATCGCAGGACCAATAGAACGTGCAGGGTTCACAGATGTACCGGTATAATGTATACCGACCAAGTGAACTAATATAAGACTCAAACCAATAGCTAATCCGGCAAGATTACCGGCACCTTTTTTAGAGTCTGTTGTACCGAGAACTACAAGTACAAATACAAAAGTAAGAATGATTTCAGCAATCAATCCTCCTGTAACATTACCTACTCCGGCACATGTGTTTGCTCCGGTCAATGTGCCTCCAAATTCTGTTGTAGTATTTGATACTAAAAGAAATAATACATACGAACCTAAAATTGCACCTACTACTTGAAACACCATATACATAATGGCATCCTTAGTATTAATACGTTTAGAAATCCAAGCTCCAAGTGTAATTGCAGGATTAATATGACATCCTGAAATTCCACCAATTGCATAAGCCATTGCGACAACTGCAAGTCCGAAAGCCATTGCAGTACCAACTACTGATGCTGTATCCGAACCACAATTAAGACTTACTGCTGTTCCGCACCCCATTAGTACAAGCACCATTGTGCCAAACATTTCTGCTAAATACTTTTTCATTTTTTAAATTTTGTTTCTTTTTTTACAAAAGAAAGTTATTAACTTTGTATTATCAAAAGCAAAGTTATAAAATTATTTTATTTTACGACAGCAATTTTATATAAGAAATAGCAGAAATTCACTAATTATAAATTATAATTACACAAACCATTATGAATATAAAAAAAATATTAGACAATGTATACTATGTTGGAGTAAATGACAATATGACAAAACTATTCGAAGGGTTATGGCCTCTACCCTATGGTGTCAGTTATAATTCATACATAGTGAAAGGTGAAAAGACAGCATTAATCGACACTGTACATAAAGATAATTCTAAGCAATTTATTGAAAATATAAAAAAGGTAATATGCAATCAATCTATTGATTATATTATAGTAAATCACATGGAGCCGGACCATTCCGGTTCATTAAATGATGTTTTAACTTCTTATCCTGACGCCAAAATAATATGTACTAAAGTTGCATATCCAATGATAAAAGGATTCTACGGCATTTCAGATGAGTCTAAATTTCAATTTGTAAAAGATGGCGATGAAATCAGTTTAGGGAATTATTCGTTACAATTTTTTACAGTACCAATGGTTCATTGGCCTGAAACAATGGTCACATATTTTAAAGAAGAAAAAATATTGTTCTCAGGCGATGCTTTTGGGACTTTTGGTTCATTGAATTCAGATGTGATCGATAGTAACATATCAACAGACCTTTATTTCAATGAAATGTACAGATATTATTCCAATATAGTCGGTAAATATGGACGATTTGTACAAAAAGCATTAGAAAAATTGTCGGGATTAGAAATTAATTACATCTGTTCTACTCATGGACCAATATGGCACTCTAAAATTAAAGAAGTCATAAATATAACAGATAAATTAAGTAAATATGAGACTGAAGAAGGCGTTGTAATTGTTTATGGTTCAATGTACGGAAATACGCAAAAAGCTGCTGAACATATCTCTGCTAAATTAAACGAATGTGGAGTTAAAAAAATTATAATTCATAATGCATCGAGTGCTGAAATGTCCGATATGATTTCAGATGCTTTCAGATATAAAGGTTTAATAATATGCTCTCCTACATATTCCGGCAGTATATTCCCACCAATAGACGCATTTTTAACAGCACTCAAGTTAAGAGAAATAAAAAATCACACAGTGGCAGTATTAGGATCTTTCACATGGGCATCTTCAGCTGAAAAGTTAATCAGACAGCAAATAGAAGAAATGAAACTTGATTTGGTCGGAAGCATCGCTATGCCACATAGACCAAATGCTGAAATTCTTTCTCAAATAGATAAATTGATAACAGAATTTTGTGCAAAGATCTAATAAAGGTGAATTCAGCCGATTTACCTATTGAATATCATCCTTTGATTCCATTTTTGCCTAAAAATGCAACAGTATTAATGTGCGGTACATTTCCACCGGCAAAGAATAAATGGTCAATGGAATTTTATTATCCCAATTTCATCAACGACATGTGGAGAATTTTCGGTCTGATTTTTCATTCTGATAAAAATTATTTTGTCGACATAGCAAATAAAAGTTTCAAAATAGACAAAATAAAAAATTTACTAAACGAACACAAAATTGCTCTTAGTGATACAGCAAAAATAGTCCAACGACAAAAAGGTAACGCATCCGATAAATTTTTAAAAGTGATCGAACCCTTTGACTTAAAAGGATTATTAAATCAAATTCCTAATTGTAGATATTTGGTAACAACAGGAGAAAAAGCGGCAAGCATTGTGGCAGAAATGACAAATTCTAACGTGCCCGATGTCGGCAAGTCTGAAAAAATAAATATTAATATAGGAGAATTGACAATTCCATTGACACATTATCGTATGCCATCATCATCAAGAGCTTATCCGATGAAATTAGAGCAAAAAGCTGAATTTTATCGAAAAATGATGTCAAGCATGGATATTTTTAAAAATCATATAAAATCAGAGTAGACAATTTGGAATAATCAAATTACATTATCTACCTTTGTAAATAAATAGAATAAAATGTTAGATATGATTCCATTGGCATTTATAGATGCCGCAGAAATTTTTAGTTGGTTTGTAGAGAATGCAAATTATTTGTTAGTATTCTTACTAATGGTGGTTGAAAGTTCGTTTATTCCTTTTCCATCAGAAGTAGTAGTTCCGCCGGCAGCATATTTGGCATCGACAGGCACAGAATTGGATATTACTTTAGTTGTCGTATTTGCCACATTAGGAGCATTAGTCGGAGCGTTCATAAATTACTATTTAGCATTGTGGATCGGACGTCCGATAGTATATAAATTTGCAAATAGCAAATTTGGACATGCGTGTCTGATTGACCAAAAGAAAGTAGAAAAAGCTGAAAAATATTTCGATAAACATGGTGCTATATCAACCTTTATCGGACGCTTGATACCTGCCGTCAGACAGTTAATTTCAATACCTGCCGGTCTATCGAGAATGAATATCGGCATTTTCACAATATTCACAACTCTCGGTGCTTTGATTTGGAATTGCATACTTGCATTCCTTGGCTATTGGCTTGCTCTAAATGTAAGCAGAGAACAACTATTTGCAAAAATAGAAGAATACAACAGCTATCTATCCTATGCCGGATTAGCCCTTGCGGTTTTATGTGTAATCTATATTTTATGGAAAGCATTTAAATCAAACAATCACACTAAATAAACAAACATAAATCAATACCATAAAAATTAAAAATATGAAAGTATCTCCATCATTACTCTCTGCCGATTTCGGATGCCTTAAACCGGATATTGAAATGATAAATGCATCAGAAGCAGACTACCTTCACCTCGATGTTATGGACGGAGTGTTTGTGCCAAACATTTCATTCGGATTCCCAGTGATGCAAGCAGTAAGCAAACTATGTACAAAGCCACTCGACGTGCATTTGATGATAGTAGAACCTGAAAAATGGATATCACAAGTCAGAGATCTTGGTGCAGAAATAATGAACGTACATCAAGAAGCGTGCGTGCATCTTCACCGCACTATTCAAAGCATACATTCAGTCGGAATGAAAGCCGGAGTAACCGTAAATCCGTCAACACCCATTTCTACTCTTGAAGATATAATTACAGATGTCGATTTAGTACTTATTATGTCGGTAAACCCCGGATTTGGAGGTCAATCATTCATTCCGCAAGCAGTAAATAAAGTAAAAAAACTTCGTCAATTAATTACAGAAAGCAAATCAAACGCTATAATAGAGGTAGATGGAGGAGTTAACCTTGAGACAGGACGTCTGTTAGCCGAAGCCGGAGCAGATATGGTAGTAGCAGGCAGCTTTGTATTTGGCTCAAAAGACCCTCTTCAAACAATACGTTACCTCAAAGCCCTATAAACACAAAATCTAAACACGCTAAAATCGCGTCAAATTATGTTGAATAACTTATGGGTGTCAAATTATTGCACACCCATAATTTTATCTTTGTGATAGAAAAATGGCTTATGTTATTTTTTTTGATTAACTTTGCCTTGTATGCGTAACAACGCTGACAAAAGACCAATGAAATTTGAAAAATATATACAGCTCCTTAGTAGTCGCAAAAAGTTTGGTCGGCTGTCAGCACTATGAGGGGGGGTGTTTTTATTATATAATTTTAGCGATGAGCAGTAAAAGTAATGACCAAGGACGAGTTTATGAATTTATAAGTTTGTTGATTTTAGGAAAAGAAATAAGTGCAATACGCCCGGCAACTATTATCAAAAATAGCAGTTACACCGTGGCTGAAAATTCGTGGAATACTTTGTCTGAAGAAGACAAGAATAAATACACTATAAGTGCTAATGCTGCGGTAAAACGCATATTTGATTTAGAGCCTCGCATTATCGAAGATGGAAATGACGAAATAGAATTGTTAATCCAAACCGACCAGCATGGTGAGGAGGGAGATGTGCGAGACATTTTAATAATTAGACGAAAAATTGCTTGGGAAATTGGGCTAAGTCTAAAACACAATCATTTTGCGGTAAAGCATAGCAGATTAAGTAAAAAGATTGATTTCGGCAAAACATGGTATGATATACCTTGTTCTGAAGAATATTGGGATAAAATAATGCCTGTGTTTGATTACTTGGCAAAGGAAAAGAAGAACGGCACAAAATTCAATGAACTACCCAACAAAGAAAATGATGTGTATGTGCCAATTCTCAAAGCGTTTATTAATGAAATAAATAGTCAATATCAACAGCATAAAGAAATACCTTCAAAATTAGTCGAATACCTTTTAGGTAAATTTGATTTTTATAAAGTTATCAGTCTTGACAGTAAGCGGCTAACAACAATTCAAGGATTTAATTTGCATGGAACACTAAATCAAGACGGAGTAACCGACTTAAAGCCAACTATTGAAGTTCCTTTGGTATCCTTGCCAACACGAATTGTAAAACTTGACTTTGTCCCGGGTAGTACAAATAAAGTGGAATTATATATGGACGAAGGTTGGCAGTTCACATTTAGAATACATAATGCAGCAACTAAAGTAGAACCTTCATTGAAATTCGATATACAAATAGTAGGTATGCCTACAGCGATAATAACCATAAATTGTATTTGGGAGTAAATAAGAATATGTATATAATTAGTCTTTTCTCCGGAGCCGGTGGACTTGATTATGGTTTTCATAAAGCAGGATTTAGAACTATAATCGCAAACGAGTATGACCCTAAAATTTGCCCGACATTCAGAGCGAATTTTCCTGATACTACCTTAATAGAGGGAGATATTCGGAAAATCTCATCTTCTTCATTTCCAAAAAATATAACCGGAATTATCGGTGGTCCTCCATGTCAATCATGGAGTGAGGCAGGTTCATTGCGAGGAATAAATGACAGTCGCGGACAATTATTTTATGATTACATTCGTATTTTAAGAGATACCCAACCTTTGTTTTTTGTCGCAGAAAATGTTCCGGGAATGTTAGCTTCACGACATTCGGAAGCCGTAAAAGGTTTTATGAAATTGTTCGACGAAGTTGGCTATGATGTAAACCTCAAAGTCTTAAATGCCAACGATTATGGCGTTGCAGAAGATAGAAATCGTGTGTTTTATATAGGTTTTAGAAAAGACTTAAACATACATGATTTTGAATATCCAACACCATTAAAACACAAACCAACATTACGAGAAATCATTTGGGATTTACAATATAATGCCATTCCGGCAAAAGAAAAGAACAAGACTAATGGTTCGGATTGTAAAGTCCCGAATCACGAATATTTTATTGGTGCATATTCACCGATATTCATGTCTCGAAATAGAGTAAGAGCATGGGACGAGCCGGGATTTACTGTTCAAGCAAGTGGCAGACAATGTCAACTCCATCCACAAGCTCCCAAAATGATAAAGGTGGCAACCAATTCACAAAAATTCGTTGAAGGTAGTGAACATTTATATCGTAGAATGACTGTGAGAGAGGTTGCTCGTGTGCAAAGTTTCCCCGACGACTATAAATTTATTTATACCGATGTCGATTATGGGTACAAAATGATAGGAAATGCTGTGCCTGTTAATTTGGCATATCATGTAGCAATGCAAATTAAGAGAACTCTTATCACAAAGGGATTTCTGCCAAATGACAATGAGACAGAATCGGCAGAGATAATGGAAAAACCTACTCAAACAAAAGCCACACGAAGAATGCTTGTGGGTTGCTATAAAGATAAATCACATCTTGATTGGATTATGCAAAACCAAATGTATAATGTAAGGAAAGGCGAACGAGGAGGAGCAATAGGCAAAAGCGAAAAAATTGATGCGTCGATATTATTACTATACAACTTTAGCAATCCTTCGGAATATAAACTCTTTGAGTTAGACCAAACAAAGCAAATAGTGGCGGACTATGAGACGATGCTTTCAAAACATTATCCTGGTGCGAAACCGAACCGAGAATATACACTTTGCCCGATTGTTGAATGTATTAATTTGACATCAGTTTATGATGTTAATGGACTACGTGAGACATATGCACCAAGTGTAAAGTATGGAGTGCCGTTTATTGCAAAATTGAGTTATTTGATATCACTGCCATAAGAACAAATGAAGTTACCGCCTATGTTTCACAACAATAAAATAATTAAAAAACGTGATAACAACGAGCTAAAGCTAAACAAATATTTGGAATGTACCTGTGGCGTTGAGATGACGGCAAATGCCATTGTTGCTATATGAGAATTTAGGAGGTGAAGTTGTCAAATGGTACGAGGTAAATAGTGCGATATGCACTGTTGTAAAAAATCTTCTTTGAGATAAGAGGATTTTTGCTTTTTTAGTAGGTGTGAAATTTTTTAGGTTATAATTCAAAAAGTATTGCCAAAATTTTAAAAAATAAAATATTTTTCTTACTTTTGGGAAATATATTTATAGAGCAATTAAAATTAATACCATTATGATCGACATTATAGAAGTATTTCAACAAATATTATCACATAATCGCACAATAGATGTAGCTGACAGCGAGTTTAAAAAGATGATTTATGAAGATGATGAAGTAAAAATCGCTTATAAACAATGGTGTCAAGAGGAAGGCTATACAGAAAAATATGGATTTATAGAATATTGTCAGGCATATTTTGATGAGGAAGAAAGCCGATGGGATATTTTAAATAATGAAGAATACGAATAATGAGTGTAAGATTTTTACCGGAGTGGGAGCAGCAAGAAGCTGTGGTAATGGCTCTGCCTGATGAGCATACCGATTGGGCATATATGCTCGAAGAAGTGATTCGTTGTTATAAGGAAATAGCCGAAGAAATTATCGATAGCGGAGAGAAACTTATTTTGTTGTGCAGAAATAAGAAGTTTGCGGCAGAATGTATGGCTGAATTGCCACAGGAATCAATCATCTACATCGAAATGCCTATTAATGATACATGGACACGTGATTATGGATTCATTTCAGTCGCAAACAATGGAGAGATTAAATTGCTCGATTTCGGATTTAATGGTTGGGGGCTGAAATTTGCTTCAAATAATGATAACTTGGCAAATTTAAATCTTTGTAAATTAAAATATATTTCTGACGATAGATATGTGAATTATCGTGATTTCGTTTTAGAAGGCGGTTCGCTGGAAACAGATGGAAAAGGGACATTGTTGACGACTACTAAATGTCTATGTTCAGACAATCGCAATGGAGGCAAATCTAAAGAAGAGATTGAAGCTATACTCGGCAAAAGGCTTGGAATCAATCATTTTTTATGGCTTGATTATGGATATTTGGCAGGAGATGATACCGATAGTCATATAGATACACTCGCACGCCTCTGCCCTAACGATTCAATTTTGTATGTAGGATGTAGAGATATTGATGATGAACATTTTGAGGAATTGCTTAAAATGAAAGCTCAATTAATGACATTCAAGACATCTGAAGGAAACCCATACAATTTAATTGAGCTTCCTATGCCTGATCCTATTTACGATGAAACAGGAGAGCGTATACCGGCTACATACGCTAATTATCTTGTATTGAATGATAGAGTGCTTTTGCCTACATATAATCAGCCGAATAATGATATTCTTGCTACTCACCTATTGAAAGTGGTGTATGGAGATAAAGAAATTATACCGATTGACTGTACGGCATTGATTAAGCAACATGGTTCGCTTCACTGTTCCACAATGCAAGTACCTAAAGATGCTTTAAATTTATAATGAGAAAGATAGAGAAATGAAAACAGATACAATTAAAGTTGGAATTGCACAACAAGCATATACATCCGATATTGAATCTAACAAACAAGTAAATGCAAAGAATATCAGAGAATTATCTTCAAATGGTGCAGAATTGGTAGTATTGTCAGAACTTCATGATTCATTGTACTTTTGTCAAACAGAAGATGTCAATAATTTTGATTTGGCAATTGGCTTGGATTCTGACACAATTACCTTTTATTCAAATATAGCAAAAGAGTGTAAAGTCGTATTAGTAACATCCGTATTCGAACGTAGAGCTCCGGGATTGTATCATAACACTGCGGTAGTATTTGAAAAGGATGGTACGATAGCAGGAAAATATCGAAAAATGCACATACCCGATGACCCGGCATATTACGAAAAATTTTATTTCACACCGGGAGATATTGGTTTTGAACCAATATCTACATCGTTGGGTAAATTAGGAGTACTCGTTTGTTGGGACCAATGGTATCCTGAAGCAGCTCGAATAATGGCACTCAAAGGAGCCGATATTCTAATCTACCCTACTGCAATAGGTTGGGAATCAACAGATACTGTCGAAGAAAAAGAACGCCAAAAAAAGGCTTGGATTACAGTACAGAGAGGTCATGCCGTTGCCAATGGTCTGCCTGTTGTTACAGTAAATAGAGTTGGACATGAGGCTGACCCTTCTAATCAGACTAACGGAATATTATTTTGGGGCAATAGTTTCATTGTAGGACCTCAAGGCGAATTCTTAATGCATGCTGGTAGTGAGAATAACGAACTTCATTTGGTGAATGTAGATATGAAACGAAGTGAACAAGTTAGACGTTGGTGGCCATTCTTACGTGACCGTCGTATAGAGAATTATTCAACATTATTAAAACGATTTGATGATTGAAATTATGAAAAAATTATTATTATCTGTTTTTGCAATTTTTGCAATATTTTCTTTTGTTAATTGTGACGGTGGTGAAGATTTCCCCCCTATAAAGCCGGATGAACCGACAGTAACACCGGAACCGGAAGAACCCGCAGAACCAAACGAACCCGGTGATGAAGCATTTAATTTGGTAAAAGGTGCGGATATCAGTTGGTTGACTCAAATGGAAAAAGAAGATATTAAGTTTAAAGACGCAAATGGCAATACAGCAGACTGCATGCATATACTCAAAGAATTAGGAATGAATACATTCCGATTCAGAGTATGGGTAAATCCAACAGACGGATGGTGTAATAAAGAGGACTTGATAGCGAAAGCAAAGCGAGCCAATGAATTGGGCATAGATGTAATGGTTGATTTTCATTATTCGGATTCTTGGGCTGACCCTTCGAAACAAAATATTCCTAAAGCATGGGAAGGTAAAGATCTTGACGCACTATGTGTAGCTGTATCGGAACACACCAAAGATGTGTTAACCGGTTTGAAAGAAGTAGGAGTTATACCTAAGTGGGTACAAGTAGGAAATGAAACAGGAAATGGAATGTTATGGCCCTATGGTCAAGCAGATAAAAATCCATCAGGATATGCAAAACTTAATAATGCCGGATATGATGCTGTGAAAGAAGTATTCCCTGAAGCAAAGGTTTTGGTACATGTTCAAAATGGTCACAACAACAGCTTACATCGTTGGCTGTTTGATATTCTGAAAAATAATGGTGGTAAATGGGATGTTATCGGAATGTCGTTATATCCGGAACCAACCGATTATAAAACAATGGTAAGCGATTGTAAACTGAACATTGAAGATGTTATCAATCGTTATGGAAAAGATGTAATGTTGTGTGAAGTCGGTATGGGAAATTCCTATGTGACTGAGTGTACAGACTTTTTAAATCATTGTTTCAAATTATCAACACAAATTCCGGATAATAGATTTTTAGGAGTAATCTATTGGGAACCACAAGTCCATAACGATTGGAATGGATATAGAAAAGGAGCTTTTACATCCTCCGGTCAACCTTCGTCAGCATTAGACGTGTTTAAAAATTGGTAATGTGTAGTAAATATGGAATTATTAGAAGAATATCGAATTGCCGGATTAATAATAGGTGTATCCACATTTTTAATAATAGGACTATTTCATCCTTTAGTAATTAAAGGCGAATATTACTATGGGACAAAATGTAAATGGTGGTTTCTTATAGCCGGTATAATAGGAGTCGTTGCTTCTATACTTGTATATAACGTATTTTGGTCTTCATTAATAGGTGTTTTTGCATTTTCAAGTTTTTGGAGTATCAAGGAGGTTAAAGACCAACAAGAACGAGTAAGAAAAGGATGGTTTCCTCGCAATCCTAAAAGAAAATATCCGTGGGATGAAAATTAAGTCAAGCATAAAAATAAATCCTCTTCATTTGAGAGGATTTATTTTTATTATTTGAATCATACTTCAATTTAGAAGTATGAAGAACCATCAAAACAGTGAGTACAGATTTTGCATTTTGGTAGACCAATAGCTTTTACCAAATCTTCAAGAGAACTAAATTTTAAAGAATCCAAGCCGAATTTATCTGCAATTTTTTGCACCATATTTTTGTATTCGGGGGAATCAGTTTTAGCATATTTGTCAAGATTCTTATTGGGATCTCCCTCAATTTCTTCGATAATTTGTCTTGTGATTAACTCCATATCACTTTTAGACGAAGAAAATCCCACAAATGGACAACCATATATCAGAGGCGGACAAGCAATTCTTATGTGAACTTCTTTTGCACCGTATTCATAAAGCATTTTGACGTTATCTTTCAATTGGGTTCCTCTGACAATAGAGTCATCACAAAAAGCAATACGCTTATTATCTAACATAGCTCTATTTGGAATTAACTTCATCTTAGCCACAAGATTTCTCATTTCTTGGTTGCTTGGAGTAAAACTACGAGGCCATGTGGGAGTATATTTGGTTACAGCTCTATGATAAGGAACACCTTTACCTTCAGCATAACCTAAAGCCATACCTACACCGGAATCAGGGATGCCACATGCACAATCAATTACCTCATTATCTTTCTCTCCCATAAAGTATCCACTGCGAAATCGGACTTCTTCTACATTTACATTTTCATATGATGATACCGGAAAACCATAATATACCCAAAGAAACGAACATATTTGCATTTCTTCATTTGGTTCGCGGATTACTTCAATTTCATCGTTCTTAATTTTTACGATTTCTCCCGGACCTAAATCTCTTAATGTGTTATACCCTAAATTAGGAAGACATGTAGTCTCACTTGTTACTGCATAGCCTTCCTCTTTATGTCCGATAACAATAGGTGTTCTTCCTAATTTATCTCTTGCAGCTATTAATCCATCTTCGGTTAAAAGCAACATCGAACAGGAACCCTTGAGTTTGTTATAGACATTTTCAATACCCTCTTTAAATGTTTTTCCTTGAGTAATCAATGTTGCAATCAGCTCGGTAGGATTAGTTTTTCCGGAACTTAATTCTGCAAAATGTACACCTAAACTCAGCATTTCCGACTCTAACTCGTTGATGTTGCAAATTTTAGCAATTGTAACAATGGCAAATTTACCAAGATGTGAATTAATTACTATTGGTTGAGAATCAGTGTCACTTATTACGCCAATGCCATAATTCCCCTTAAATCGTCCTAAAACACTTTCAAACTTAGTGCGAAAATAGGAATTCTCAAGATTATGAATACTTCGAGCAAAGCCTAATTCAGAGTCGTATGTTGCCATACCGCCTCGTTTAGTGCCTAAATGAGAATTATAATCAGTGCCATAAAATAAGTCTGTCACACAGTCTTTTTTTAATGCAGTTCCAAAAAAGCCTCCCATATTTTGTAGATTACTTAAATTCTAATTATAAAAATATGAGTACAAAGATACAACAATCTTTTAAAACTGATTGAAACAGATTATAATAATTACGTATGAGCAATTAAATTAACAATGGTTTTTTGAATTTAACATTTAACAATTCTGCTGAAAAATGAGTAAAATTGCGAAATAATTTGGTAGTTTCGTATTTAAATGTTAATTTTGCACTTGAATGTTAAAATATTATGATGATAACATTGCAAATAAAAAAACAACAAAGAATTATAATTGTTTAACATATATAGACATTCACTAAAAGAATCAGAGAATAAGCAATATAAATGAAGAAATCGATTATCTGGATATTAACAATAGTAATGGCAATTACATTCGGAAGCCTACTGTATATGCAAATAATGTATATGGAAAGTATGGTAAGAATGCGTAATGAGCAATTTGACGAAAATGTAAAACGTAGCTTATACACAGTTTCCGGATACTTGGAAAAAGAAGAAACATTACATTATTTAGAAAAAGATATTACCGGAATAGAAAGCACTTTCTATGACTCATTTTTCCCTTCCGGAAGTGAAAATACAGATATTCATTACACAGTAGAAAGCCCGGATGGTACGTTAACAGATTATACACTTTTTTCCGACATAGATAGCTTGTATAATGATGCATCTCAGCTGAAATTCCCCTCTCCTACTCAAGGCATTGGTTCTCGCTATCAAACGATGAGAGAGGTAATTAAGGGACAATATTTATACCAAAAAGGGTTGTTGAATGAGGTAATATTAACAATCTTGAGAGAATCCAGCTCACGTCCTGTAATGGAAAGAGCAGATTCTACAATGATACGTAATTTTCTAACCACAGAATTAAATAATAATGGACTTGGTTTGCCATTTGAATTTGCAGTAGCCAACGAAAAGGATGTAGATTTGTATCAGACAAAACAATATGTTAGTCATGAAGATGAATCAATTTATACACAAGTGCTTTTCCCAAATAGCCAAGTGAAATATTATTTAAAAGTATTGTTCCCAACTAAAGACAGTTACATATTGAGTTCTATAAAATTTATGTTTCCGACACTTGTCTTTACAGCAATATTGTTAATAATATTTGTATATACAATCATAGTTGCATTTCGACAGAAAAAATTAACAGAAATGAAAAATGATTTTATTAATAATATGACTCACGAATTTAAAACTCCAATCTCAACAATATCATTAGCGGCACAAATGCTCAATGATGATTCAGTTCGGAAATCAAATTCTATGTTGCAACATATTTCACAAGTAATAAACGATGAATCGAAACGTCTTAAATTCCAAGTTGAAAAAGTGTTGCAAATGTCAATGTTCGATAAATCTCAGGTAACACTTAAACTAACAGAGTTAGACGCCAACGAAATTATATCAATCGTAGTTCATACATTTAAAATCAAAGTTGAAAAATACGGAGGAAATATACAAACTGAATTGAATGCACAAAACGCTCGCATAATGGTGGATGAAATGCATTTCACAAATGTATTATTTAACCTGTTGGATAACGCTGTGAAATATATGAAAGAAGATGTTAGCCCGGAGTTAAGTATAAAAACAATTAATATTGATGATTCCATATTGCAAATTACTATTAGCGATAATGGAATTGGAATCAAAAAAGAAAATTTAAAACGTATATTTGATAAATTTTATAGAGTTTCCACAGGTAATTTACATGATGTCAAAGGCTTTGGTTTAGGATTGGCATATGTAAAGAAAATGGTAGAAGCATTCAAAGGGAATATAAAAGTAGAAAGTGAATTTGGGAAAGGTACAATATTTGTAATCGAACTTCCAATAATAAAATCATAAGAAATTTAACTTAAACGAGATAAAATTATGGACGAAAAATTAAAAATTTTACTATGCGAAGACGATGAAAACTTAGGAATGTTACTTCGTGAATTTTTGCAAGCAAAAGGATTTAATGCAGATTTATATCCTGACGGAGATAAAGGATACAAAGCATTCTTAAAAGGCAAATATGATTTATGTGTATTAGATGTAATGATGCCAAAGAAAGACGGATTTACATTAGCTCAAGAAATAAGAAATGTCAATGCTGAAATTCCAATAATTTTCTTGACTGCAAAAGCATTAAAAGAAGACATTCTTGAAGGATTCAAAATTGGAGCAGATGATTACATTACAAAGCCATTCTCTATGGAAGAACTTGTATTTAGGATTGGAGCAATCTTACGTCGTGTCAAAGGAAAAAAAGATAAAGAAATCACAATGTATAAAATAGGTAGGTTTACATTTGACACACAAAAACAAGTACTTATAATAGATGACAAAATAAAGAAACTGACTACAAAAGAATCAGAACTTTTGGCATTATTATGTGCTCATGTAAATGAAATTTTAGAGCGTAATTTTGCACTTAAAACAATATGGATTGACGATAACTATTTCAATGCAAGAAGTATGGATGTCTATATAACCAAACTTCGTAAACATCTCAAAGATGATCCATCAATTGAAATTATCAATATACATGGCAAAGGTTATAAACTGATAGCCTCAGATATCGAACCTAAAACAAACAGATAATAGTATTCGATTATTTTAACCGCAAATGAACAATAAATTTGCGGTTTATTTTTTTTGTAGTAACTTTGCCAAAAATTAAAAATTACCAGACAATGATTTACCTATTCAGAATCTATCAATGGCTTATAGCAGCTCCGATTTTATTGATATTAACAATATTAACAGCTTTAGTTACAATAATCGGTTCATCTCTCGGAGGAAGCCAATGGTGGGGATATTATCCACCTAAACTATGGTCTAAATGCGTGTGTTTATTGTGGATGATCAGAGTTAAAGTTGTTGGAAAAGAAAATATAGATAATAAAACATCATATGTTTTTGCGGCTAATCATCAAGGTGCTTTTGATATATGGTCAATTTATGGATACTTAGGACATAATTTCAAATGGTTAATGAAAAAAAGTCTTGAAAAAGTACCTTTTGTTGGCTATGCATGCAAATGTGCCGGCAATGTATTTGTAGATGACTCCAGCATTGCAGGCATCAAAGAAACAATTTCCCATGCAGAAAAATCTTTGAAAAATGGTATGTCATTAGTGATCTTTCCGGAAGGAACACGCACCCATGATGGTAAGATTCAAAACTTTAAAAGAGGAGCGTTTATGCTTGCATCAGAATTTGCATTGCCTGTAGTGCCAATAACGATAAATGGTTCATTTAAAGCTATGCCTCGCAGTACATATAATGTCACTCCAACAACAATCCAAATTGTTATACATAAGCCAATATATCCCGGAGAAAAAGGATTTTCAGCTAAAACATTAATGTCGCAATGTTACGAACAAATTAGTTCGTCTTTATCCAATTCAGAGTAAATTGTATTTTATGGACATACCAATAAATTTATAATAGTCATTTGGGAATCGCTCCTAAAAATAAAAAAAAGTAGGCGGAATTTGTAAAAATCGTGAATAGATTTCATGCAAAAATCCGCCTATTTTTATTTTAATATTCAATGACAAACCAAAGCATTATGTAAGGATATTAACGGTCGACTCTGCACTTCAAAATAGCCATTTTGACAAATTGCTACAACAATCGCTCATATTAACATTGTTTAACATTAGAAAAATGATTACCGGGGATTCATTATAACTACAAATGACCATAAATATCTGTTTATACAATGCAAAATTCTTTAAAATTCGGCAATCAACAACCATCATCAAAAAATATGTTGAGATAGTATGTTATATAACATATTTTTAAAATTTAAATTATCAGCGAAATGATATAATTTTGCATCGCAAATGTAGGAGAAAGCGTTTTTCTATGATTGTACAACTAATCTATTATCTTAAAATTTAAGTTGAAAACTCACCTAATCTAATACACATTCTTATAAAATAGAGAATGTAGGTTAGAAATAATTAACAAGGAAATTCATAATCTACACACTCAATATTTTTATATACACATCACATTAATACCTTAACTCTAAAAACTCTATCGTGAAAACTCAACAAAAAAACTCCTAGTGATGGGAGTTTTTTTGACATCTAAAAGAATAAGTCTATATTATCTAATAAATAACATTTCTCTATATTTAGGTAGTGGCCATATTTCATTGTCAACCATTAATTCAAGTTCGTCAATGTGTTCACGTATTGTCTCCATTAACGGAGCAACATTATCATGATAAGCAATAGCCTTCAAGCGTTGAGTTTCAATCTTATTAGCCACTTTTCTTGCTTCAATGAGTTTATCAACCTCATCTTTAATAGTTGCAATGTGATTAGAAATAGCTTCTATTGATTGAATGTCTTTACCTGCGATAAAATTAGCTTTTTCATCAGAAAACAATTGCTTTATTTTATACACATTATCGAGTAGATGATTCAAATAGCGAGTAGCTGCCGGGACTATGTGATTAATTGCAAGGTCGCCTAATACACGAGCTTCAATTTGAATCTTTTTAGTATACATTTCCCATTTGACTTCATTTCGAGCCTCAAGTTCTATTTTTGTAAATACACCGGTTTTATTAAACATACTAATACTTTCATCTTTCAGATAAGCATCATACATTAAAGGAGCTGAGGTTTCGATATCAAGACCTCTTTTTGCAGCTTCAATTTTCCACTCTTCAGAATAACCGTTTCCATCAAAATGAATTGCTTTTGAATTACGGATAATAATCTTAATTTCCTCTAAAATTGCGTGTTCGATATTTTCGCCATTATTTATTCTTTCATCTACTTTGTCAGCAAAATCAAATAACTGAGCAGCTACAGCAGCATTTAATGCAATCATTGCAGATGCACAATTAGCAGACGAACCGACAGCTCTAAATTCAAATCTATTGCCGGTAAACGCGAAAGGGCTTGTACGATTCCTATCTGTGTTATCGACTAAAATTTCCGGAATCTGAGCCATATCCAACTTGTATGTTTCTTTACCTAATAAATCGATTTGCTCATCTGTAGTGCTAATTTCTAATTTATTCAAGATTTCACTTAACTGCGAACCCATAAAAATTGAAATAATCGCAGGAGGAGCTTCGTTAGCTCCAAGACGGTGAGAATTGGTGGCAGAAGCAATTGATGCTTTTAATAATGCATTATGTTTGTGGACAGCAGCCATTACATTAGTAATAAATGTAATAAATTGCAAATTTGCCTTTGCTGTTTTGCCGGGAGCAAACAATAGAACACCTTTGTCAGTGCCAAGACTCCAATTATTATGTTTTCCTGAACCATTGACTCCACTAAATGGTTTCTCATGAAGAAGCACTCTGAAATTATGACGACGAGCAACTTCGTTCATCAAAGACATCAACAATAGATTGTGATCATTTGCAAGATTAGTTTCTTCATATATTGGTGCCAATTCAAATTGATTTGGGGCCACTTCGTTGTGTCTTGTTTTAGCCGGTATACCTAATTTGTGACATTCAATTTCCAAATCAAGCATAAAAGATTCAACACGAGAAGGGATTGCACCGAAATAATGATCTTCAAGCTGTTGATTTTTGGCACTCTCATGCCCCATCAGAGTACGTCCGGTCAAAACAAGATCAGGACGAGCAGAATATAAAGCCTCGTCAACTAAAAAATATTCTTGTTCCCAACCGAGGAAAGATGTGACGTGTTTGACTTCTTTATCAAAATATTTTGCTACTCGAGTTGCAGCTTTATCTACACTATTAATTGCTCTTAAAAGAGGAGCTTTATAGTCTAACGCCTCTCCTGTATATGAAATAAATATAGTAGGAATACAGAGTGTGTTATCCAATATAAATGCGGGAGAAGAAATGTCCCACACTGAATAGCCACGAGCTTCGAATGTATTTCTAATTCCACCATTAGGAAAGCTGGAAGCATCGGGTTCTTGCTGAACAAGGAGTTTCCCTGAAAAATTTTCCACAACTCCCCCTTTGCCATCATGCTCAATAAAGGCATCATGTTTTTCAGCAGTACCATCAGTGAGAGGATGAAACCAATGAGAATAATGTCTTGCACCATTATCAATTGCCCATTTTTTCATACCTTCAGCAACGCTATCTGCAATCTCGCGACTAAGAGGCTCTTTATTATCAATTGCCTTGATTAGAGCTTGGTATGTATTTTGAGGAAGGTATTGAAACATTTTTTGTCGATTGAACACATACTTGCCGTAGTATTCTTCAACTCTTTCTTTTGGCAACTCTACAGGGATTGCTTTTCTATCGAAAGCTTCCTCTACACATTTAAATCTTAATGTTGACATCGTTATAAATTTTACCTGTTATGATGTAAAATGTTGACACTTGAATTTAAAACAAATCAACCATCAAAAGTTTAGATCATTATAATATTTTAATATACACACCAATTCACTTGTCAATACCTAAAACAATCAATAATTTATCTGACAATATGAAATTTGTGCAAAGATAATTTAATAATGGATATTTTGCAATTATTTGCCTTTAAAATGATTTAAACGATGTAACTTTTTTATTAATTAAAGAAAAAAATCGTGAATTTATTTTGCTAAACAAAGAGATATAATTAATTTTGCAATATATAAGGCAGGTTCTATAAATTGGTTTGGGAAGATTTTGAGAATTTAATTGAGGAGGTTTCGAGATTGAGGAAAGAGTACAGCGAGCTATGCGACCGACGAAATCGAAGAAAACTGCCGATTAAAAATCAAAAGCGACCAAAAGCCTGCCAAAACAAAAGAAACTGAAATAATAACAACACCGCAGCGGTCAATTTATAGAACCTGCTATAAATAAGAATGAGTATAACAATATTAGGAATAGAATCATCATGTGATGATACATCAGCGGCAATAATTCGCGATGAAGTCCTGTTGAGCAATGTAATAGCAAGTCAGAAGGTTCATGAGGCTTACGGAGGAGTAGTTCCGGAATTAGCTTCAAGAGCACATCAACAAAACATAGTGCCGGTGGTGAACGAAGCATTACGTCAGGCAGGTGTAGATAAATCGGAATTATCAGCAATAGCATTTACAAGAGGTCCCGGATTAATGGGTTCTCTGCTGGTAGGCACATCATTTTCTAAAGGTTTGTCAATTGCTTTAGGTTGTCCTATTATAGATGTAAATCATTTGCATGCCCATGTGTTATCTCATTTCATTAAGAAAGAAGTAGATCAACAAGTACCGGAATATCCATATCTTTGTCTCTTGATTTCCGGAGGCAATTCACAAATTATATTGGTAAAGAATTATGATGATATGGAAATAATAGGTCAAACCATTGACGACGCCGCAGGCGAAGCCTTTGACAAATGTGCGAAAGTAATAGGACTCCCCTATCCCGGAGGTCCGCATATTGACAGATTAGCACAAGAAGGAGATCCCAATAAATTTAAATTTAGCAAGCCTCATATAGCCGGGTATGATTATTCTTTTAGTGGATTGAAAACATCGTTCTTATACACATTAAGAGATAATCTGAAATCAGATCCGAATTTTATAGAGAAAAATAAAGTCGATTTAGCAGCTTCGTTACAACACACAATAATAGAAATATTATTAGATAAATTAAAACAAGCAGTTAAGGACTATCCTGTGAAGCATATCGCAATAGGAGGCGGAGTGTCAGCGAATTCCGGTGTAAGAACTGCCATTTCAAAATTTTGTGAATCACGCAATATAAAAGCATGGATTCCTGAAAGGAGTTTTACGACCGATAACGCAGCAATGGTGGCAATTGCCGGACATTATAAATTTATAAAACAAGAATTTTGTGATTTGCAAAGTCCACCCTATGCAAGAGTTTCTATTTAGAATAAAACAATCTTAAATCATACTATCCCATGAGTAAAAAAGAAACCATGAAAACGAAAAATGCAGTCAACACAGAAGTACGCAACGTTGTCATCTACGGCTACTCAAAGAAAGAGTTGGAAACGTTAATATCTCACTATAAAGAGATGTTGCCCGACTATATAAAATTAAAGACAAGCAATGATCATGAGTATACTAAAATAACATTGGAAGGAAGCGGTTTAGGTATAGAATTGCTACGATTTAATATGAACAAATATCAGAATATATTATCTGAAATGTTTAAAGACGATGTGTTAGCATTCGAAAATAAATCGATCTCACAGATTTTAGGAGATAAACTTTTAGAGCATGAATTGACATTATCAGCTGCAGAAAGTTGTACAGGAGGCAATATTGCACATCGCATTACACAAACATCAGGAAGTTCTGCATATTTTTTAGGCAGTGTAGTCAGCTATTCCAATGAAATAAAAACTACAATATTGAATGTAGAACGTACATTGATAGAGCGATTTGGAGCAGTTAGTCGTCAAGTTGTAGAGTCAATGGTAGAAGGAGTGTGCCGATTAATGCGGACAGATTGTGCAATTGCCACCTCAGGCATAGCAGGACCCAATGGAGGGACACCTGCAAAACCGGTAGGCACAGTATGGATTGCAGTCAAATGTAAAGATATAATCGTCAGCGAATGTCATCATTTTAAAGGAGACCGCAATGATATTATCGAATCAGCGAGCAATTATGGAATGGTGATGTTGATAAATCTTCTTCGCAACACATTAGTTATAGAAGAAGAAAGTAATGATGAATAAGATTCAAACGTAACAATTTAGATAAAAAAAGATATAAAACATCCACAATATTTCATTAATCCAATTTTAAATATTAAATTTGCACAAAATAAGTAACAATTAAAATTTTAAATTCTTATAGCATGAAAAAAGTACATAATTTTAACGCAGGACCATGCGTTCTTCCACGTGAAGCAGTAGAATCAGCAATTGAAGCAATCCGTGATTTTGACAACACAGGTATTGGTATCCTTGAAATTTCACACCGTACACCGGGATGGGAAAGAGTAATGGCAGAAACAAGACAATTATGGAAAGATCTTCTTAACATTCCTGATAACTACGAAGTATTATTCTTAGGTGGTGGAGCATCAACACAATTTTTCCATATTCCAGCAAACTTCCTTGAAAAGAAAGCAGCTTACCTCCAAACAGGTGTGTGGGCAAAAAAAGCAGCTAAAGAAGCTAAATTCTATGGAGAAGTAGAAATTGTGGCATCATCAGAAGACAAAACATATTCTTATGTACCAAAAGATTATGTAATCCCAACAGATGCAGATTATTTCCACATCACAACAAACAATACTATCTACGGTACAGAAATCCGCCACGATATTGATTGTCCAATCAATCTTATTGCCGACATGTCATCTGACATTATGAGTCGTCCGGTAGATGTATCTAAATATGCCGTAATCTATGGTGGAGCACAAAAGAATGTAGGTCCTGCAGGTGTAACATTCGTAATCGTACGTAAAGACCTTCTCGGTAAAGTTACTCGTCCACTTCAAACAATGGTTGACTATCGCACACATGCAGTAGAAGAAGAACGAAACATTTCAATGTTTAACACTCCACCGGTATTCCCTATTTTCGTAATGCACGAAACTCTTAAATGGGTAAAAGAAAAAGGTGGTGTTGAAGCAATGAACAAGCTTAATGTAGAAAAAGCTACATTACTTTACGACGAAATCGACCGTAATAAAATGTTTGTTGGTACAGCAGCAAAAGAAGACCGTTCAATTATGAATGTATGCTTCGTAATGGCAGAAGAACACAAAGACAAAGAAGCAGAATTTATGGCATTTGCAAAAGAAAGAGGTATGGTAGGTATTAAAGGACACCGTTCAGTAGGTGGTTTCCGTGCTTCAATTTACAACGCATGCCCACTTGAATCTGTTCAAGCTCTTGTAGAATGTATGAAAGAATTCGAAGCTAAATATTAATAAAAAATAATTAATAAGGGCAGGCCTACGTCTGCCCTATTTCATATAAATAAATAAACCATGAAAATTTTAGTATTTACAGAAAAACCATTTGCTCCGGCAGCAGCAAAAGCAATTTCTGATGCAATCGTGGCATCAGGCAACGAAGTGGCACTTGTCGAAAAAGGTAATCGTGAAGATCTTCTCAAAGCAGTAGCTGATGCAGAAGGCCTTATCGTAAGAAGTGATGTAATCGATCGCGAAGTTATGGACAATGCTCCTAAATTGAAAGTAATCGTTCGTGCCGGTGCAGGATATGATAATATCGATCTTCAAGCTGCAACAGATCACAATATCTGCGTAATGAATACACCAGGTCAAAACTCTAATGCAGTAGCTGAACTTGTATTTGGTATGACTGTAATGATGGTTCGTAATCTCTATGCAGGCACATCAGGTACAGAATTAAAAGGCAAATCACTTGGTATTTACGCATTCGGTCAAGTAGGTCGCAATGTAGCACGTATTGCAAAAGGATTTGATATGACAGTAACAGCACTTGACGTATTCGTTCCGGATGAAGCAATCGAAAAAGAAGGAGTGAAACCTCTTCACGATGTAAAAGAATTGTTCTCAGAAAATCAATTTGTTTCACTTCATATCCCTGCAACACCACAAACAAAGAAATCAATTGGCTACGAGCTTACAATGCTTATGCCTAAAAATGGCGTATTGATTAATACAGCAAGAAAAGAAGTGATTGATGAAGAAGGTTTGATGAAAGCAATGGAAGAACGTACAGACCTTAGATACGTATCTGACATTAAGCCTGACGCTACAGCCGAATTTGAAGCAAAATTCCCGGGAAGAGTATTCTTTACTCCTAAAAAAATGGGTGCTCAAACAGCAGAAGCAAACTTTAATGCCGGTGTAGCTGCCGCAGAACAATCTATTGCTTATCTAAAAGACGGTTGGAATAAATTCCAAGTAAATAAATAATCAACCTATTTATAGTTAAAAGAAATCCTCGGATTTGTCGAGGATTTCTTTTAGATTAACCAAATCAAATAAGTTTTAACTTAATTCAATATTAAACTACCTAACTCATTATTATGGTTGGGAAACATATATACCCTTGCAAATTGTTTGATAAAATCGATAGTTGACTTACGGGGTTCTACCATTGTTGAGCTTTCATTTAATTTTGATTGTGAATGATTTTGAGTAAAGGTTTCCTTCATAGGCAAATTAATTTTGTTTATTAATATAACGAAGTGTATTACTAAATATTGTATCTTTCACAATTATATATTTTTTGATTGACTTTTTCATGATTGAATATATAGATCCAAGTAAATTTTATATTAAATAACAATGAATAAAAAACTGATTTCTTTAATTGCTTTAATGTGTGTATTTATTTCAGCACATTCAGTAACATTTAATGTTACCGTTCCTGATGGAACAAAAGCTTGTTTTATTGCCGGAGATTTTAACGGATGGGATGCAGGCAATGCTGTGCAGATGAAATCTTCCGGGCAAAATACCTTTACATTAACTCTCGATGATGTAACAGAATCAGACGTGTCGAATGGCTATAAATATTTATGTGGTCAGGATTGGGCATACGTAGAAAAAGGAGCATCGGGAGAAGAATTGTCAAACAGGATATCTGTCGGAACTATGGACGTCGTAGCAAGTTGGGCAAAACTGTATAACCCGGATATTATCGAAACAAAGTTAGTTGTTAATGGTTATACACGAATAGTAAAAATACTTCTTCCCACAGACTATGATTCATCCGACAAATCTTACCCTGTGGTATATATGACCGGTGTTCAGTCAAGATACGACAATGCAGGCTCAGATTCCGATAGAGGAGACGACCACATGGGCGATATGTCATGGAATATACCGGCAATAGCAAAAGAGACAAATGCAGAATGTATATTCGTTTCTATGTATGGATTTGTAGCTGAAAACATTCCTTATGAGTATGCTGATTTTATGGGTTCCGGTGCTTCAGATGAATTTATTAAAGGAATTGAAGAGACATTAATCCCTTATGTAAATGATAATTACAGGACACTGGAAGGTGCTGAAAACACATCGATAGCAGGTGCTGATTTAGGAGGCTTATTCAGCCTGTATGCTGCGTTAAAACGTCCTGATTTATTTGGACAATGTGCTGCGATTTCTCCTCTGCTGTGGTTGAACAAGGAACAAATAATCGACTTGGCTAATTCCACCACAACAACAACATTTGACCAAAGATTTTATTTTTCTGTAGGTGAAAAAGAACCGACTGAAATAAAACAAGATGTAGAGCAAATTAAAAATGTTGTAGCATCAAGAAAAAATACAGATGTAAGATTCACAACATTTACCGGAGCATATCATAATGATGAAAATTGGGGAAATGCTTTTAAATCGATATATCCATTCTTATTATCAGCTGATGCAAGCGATGTCGGCTCAACGGTTTCTGCACATTCCAATCTGAAAAAAGCACAAAACATAGATTTTGCTCAAACTGATTATTCATTCCTTTCGGCTGTTGATAGCCAAAGTCTTGTGTACGACAAAAATGTAACGTTTGACTATATTGATAATTATATTTATGAAGGAAACGAAGTAAATGCAAAAGTTGCTATCATAGAAATTCCGGCAGATATTAAAACAAAATATTATTGGAATGTCACTCGCAGTGCAGATGGTTCGGGAGATATGCTGAAATCAGAAAATGGAAATATCGGATTTAGCTCAAAGAAAACGTCTACTTCATGGTTGAGAGTTGTAATATTAGAAGATGAAACTGTTAAGGATATTGCAGCTAATTCTACCGCATTTCGTGTTGTGACATCTGAAAATGAAGTGATGATGACACCCGGTGACAATCACACCACTTCTGCTACTGTGAATTTTGGAACAGACAAAACGTTTAAAATCTATTTTGGAAGTGTTAACAGTGGTTCTAAACAAAGTTCATTAACTGAAACTTTGACTGTATCTGAAAATTGCAATTCTGCTAACATCGTTTATGATTTTGTTGCAAATAAAGTTACCATTACAGAAAATGAATCAGGAGATAATGACGATGATGATGAACCTGTTACAGATTTAGCTTCAACTTCTTATTCAATCGTATCAGCCGTAGATTCTCAATCTCTAAAATTTGATGCAAATTCAAAATTCACTTATATCACAGACTTTATTTCTTCTGAAAAGCCTGTAGCTGCCCAAGTAACCATAACTGAAATTCCGGCCGACATTAAATCGCAATATTATTGGAATGTCACTCGCAGTGCTGATGGTTCGGGCGATATGCTGAAATCGGAAAATGGGAATATCGGGTTCAGCTCGAAAAAAACGTCTACTTCATGGCATCGTGTGGCTATTCTTGAAGGAGAAATAGTAAAAGATGTAGCTGCAAATTCTACTGCTTTCAGATTGGCCACTGCAGATGAGACAATTACAATGACTATTTCAGCAAATTATAAGGTTAAAGCATCTGCTAATTTTAATGGCACTGATAAATCATTCTCAATTCATTATGGAAGTGTCAATAGTGGCTCTGACATGGGGGCTATAACAGGTAATTATACAGTATCCGATAATTGTATTGCTGCCGACATCGAATATGATTTCTTTAAAAACTGCGTCAATATAACAGAAACTAAATGGGGAGAAACTATTAAAGATATAGTGGTAGATAAATTTATTGCTGTACCTTCTGTTTGCAATATAGGTAGCGATGCGAATGTAATACTCGAAATTTCAGAAATAGGCAACAATGATATTGTTCTTAAAGTAGCTCACAATTATGGTAGCAAAACGATCAAATCTGCGATAAAAGAAGCAGATGGCAAATGGTCGTTACCAATGAACGATTTGCAGGCAGGTATTTATCACATTTCCCTCTCTTTGGTCAATGGCGAAAATGAAATTGATGATTACAGAACAATAGCAATAAAAGTTCTAAACGGAATTGACGAAGAAAAAGCAATTCTAAATCCATATAAAGATATTGATTGGTCCACTATCAATCAATATAAATCGAATTTCCATACTCACACCACTCAATCGTATGATGCTAATTTAAGAGTAGATGAAACTGTTGATAAATATCATCAAGCAGGCTATCAAATTTTAGCACTGACCGAACACGATGCAAATCCATATCCATGGCAACATTTCAACCTATTTAATCCTGTGGCAGAAAGCAGAAATCCATTTGAACTTGATATGTTGGCTATTCCGGGTAACGAATTAAGCAAAAGTTATACGAATTCATGGAATGAAGTCGGTGGTAGCGAATTTAATCATCATAATGATTTCTTTACCGGACGACAAGGGCAAGAATTTGCAACCCTTAGAGAATCATACGCTTATACAGAAAAATTAGGCGGTATGCAACTAATCAATCACCCGGGTCAATATTGGAATCTTGCTAATAAATACAATCCCGGCGATAAGAATTCCCCGGAATGGCATGCTGAAAACTTTATGACTTACAGCAGTCTGATAGGGTTGGAAGTTTACAATCAAGGTAATCGCCGACCTAACGACAGAATCCTTTGGGATCAAATTCTCGACATTACAATGGTTAAGAATTGCAATGTATGGGGATATTCTTGTGATGATTCTCATAACACTGAACAACTTTTCAGAAACTACAACTTTATGTTGATGCCGGAATTGACTATTGATGCACTAAAAGATGCTATGAGAAATGGCACACACTATTTCTCTTACGAATATTCCGGCTCAGGTCTTGCTAAAGCACCACGTATCAATAATATATCGGTAGATGAATCTCTAAAAACTATCACTATCGATACAGATGCTTCCGAGATATATTGGATTAGTTCTACTGACATTAGCGACAGTTCAAATCCGGCTACACGCAAAAGCACAATAGTAGGCGTTGGCAATAAATTTGATTATAATGGTTTTCAAGGAACATACGTCAGAGCGTTGATAATGAATGAATTTGGCGAAACTTGCACTCAACCTTTCGGCTTTACAATAGCAAATGAAATCGATGAAACCATTTCTGCTTCGCAATCATCAATCTGTCTCTACCCTAACCCTGCTTCAGATTATATAAACATCAAAAGCAATTATGAAATAGACTCAGTCAGAATTTTTAATTTGCTCGGTCAATGCGTCGGAAATTTTACCGGGAATGATTCAAATGCAATGACAATTAATGTTTCAGAACTATCGCAAGGCAACTACATAGTATCTGTCAGCGTAAATAACAAAATTGAAAACGTCAAACTAATAATCAAATAACTATCTGAATGACAATAACAATTCTACTGCATACGTAGAAAACGGATACTTATCCCTCTATCATAAAAAATCTGCAAGCCAAAACACTTGCAGATTTTTTGCTTTTATATTTTTACTTTTCTTAAGTGATGTCTTTGTTTCAGAGGTGGTTTCTAAAATTGGGAGCCAGATTCCGATGTCGCTTTGTAATTTTCAATATCACTTTCTGTTAACTTTGAAATGTTTTCGAAGGTGTAAACGTATGGCCCGAATGTCATTCGCTCCTGATTGTTCAATACTTGCAAATCGGCTACCAACGGGCGAACATAAACCTTCATTTCCGTCTCGGCAATTCTCGACTGTGATTCCTCATAGACTCTAACTTGTGCTAATAATGTGGGAAACACGATTAATAATAGTCCTAATGTTAATAATTTTCATTTCATGTCTGTTATTGTTTAGTTTTATTAAATACACGTCCTTTTATTTCAACACTGCTTTATTATATTTTGCACAAATGTACGAAGAAAAATTACCCCCGAATTTTTAACAATTATCAACACATACAATGCTTTCAAATAACAAATATAACTCAACCGCAGGGTGCGATTGAGTTATATTAAGATTTTAAATACTCTGTATATTTGGAGAATCCGACTATTCTAAATTCTATTTAAGCGAATAGTTCTCTGAACAACTGTTCAACTTTGCTGACCTCAACTATTTTGATTGTGAATTTATCTTTTATTCCTTTTAAGTTGCCTTTAGGGATGTAGATTGTTGAGAATCCGAGTTTTTGTGCTTCCGAGACACGTTGTTCGATGCGAGTGATGGTACGAATTTCGCCTGATAGACCTACTTCACCGGCCATTACTACATCCGACGGCACAGAAATATCAAAATTTGATGACAATATAGCAGTAATTACAGAAAGGTCAAGTGCCGGGTCTGACACTTTAAGTCCGCCGGCTATGTTGAGAAACACATCCTTTTGAGCAAGTTTAAACCCTACTCTTTTTTCCAACACAGCAAGAAGCATATTCATTCGTCGTGGATCGAAGCCCGTTACCGAACGTTGAGGTGTACCATAGGCGGCAGTACTTACCAAGGCTTGAATTTCAATTAAAATCGGGCGAATTCCTTCTAATGTAACACCGATTGAAATTCCCGACATCGGTTCGGTGCGATTTGTTGACAGGAGCATTTCCGACGGATTTTTTACTTCTCGAAGTCCTTTTTGCACCATTTCATATATGCCTATTTCCGAAGTAGAACCGAACCGATTTTTAATGGATCGAAGGATTCGGTAAAGATATTGTCGGTCACCTTCGAATTGAAGGACAGTATCAACAATATGCTCCAATACTTTCGGTCCGGCAATAGAACCTTCCTTATTTATATGCCCTACTAAAATGACCGGAACGCCCGACTCTTTGGCATATCGCAACAAAGCCGCCGCACATTCTCTCACTTGGCTGACACTGCCTGCTGCTGAGTCTATTTCATTGGAAGCAATTGTCTGAATAGAATCAACAACTGCAATTTGAGGTTTAACCTCTTTTATATGTTCAAATATATTGTCTAAAGAAGTCTCACACAATATAAATGTGTTGTCGGCTATCTTTCCTATTCTGTCGGCACGAAGTTTCAACTGTGTGGCACTCTCCTCGCCTGACACATATAATATAGTTTTATTCCGAATACTGAGAATATTTTGCAATATGAGTGTTGACTTGCCCACTCCGGGTTCTCCTCCGATTAAAGTCAACGAACCGGCAACCAATCCTCCACCCAACACCCGATTAAGTTCTTCACTTGGCATGTGAATACGTGGCTCTTCCAAAGCTTCAATTTCAGAAATTTTAATCGGCTTTGCTGATGAGGATAGCAAACCTTTGGACGATTGTCCGGATTTTTTATTTGCAACAACTTTTTCCTCTACAAAAGTGTTCCATTCGCCACACGCAGGACATTTCCCCAACCATTTGGGCGAATCGTTGCCACAATTACTACAGAAAAACACTGTCTTTATTTTGTTAGCCATACATATTCGAATTATTTTAATCTTCTGCGGAATTCTGCCACAGTGATTGCCGTAGCAACACCTACATTTAATGATTCACTTGTATCCGCCCCTAACGGATATGGAGGTATAAAGAGCGGATGATTTATCATCGACCTTACTTTGTCAGAAATACCGTTACCTTCGTTTCCCATAATTATAAATCCTTTGTCAGACAATTCCATATCATATATATTTTCGCCATCAAGCAATGTGCCGTAAACAGGTATTGTCGGATAGGCTTTTATAAATTCCACTATATCGGTATAGAAAACTTTTACACGCGAAATCGCACCCATTGTGGCTTGAATGGATTTTGAATTAAAAATATCTACCGTATCTCTTGACGCTATTATCTGATGAATCCCAAACCAATCGGCAATTCTTACTATCGTACCGAGATTACCGGGATCCTGAACACCATCAAGAATCAACGTCAATCCATTTTCTATTTTGGTTTCATCAATATTCCATTGAGGTAGTTGATAAATCGCAATGACATCAGGAGGAGTAGATAACGATGATATTTGCGACATAACTTTCTCAGACGCCGACATCAATTTTTCGGAAGAAAAATTCACTCTATGAGCTTCCAACCACGCATTAGTTGCTACTAACCCATACAAATCGAAATGCGATAATGTGTCGAGAACACATTTCGTACCCTCAACCATAAATAAGCCCTCCTTTTGACGATGTTTTTTAGCCGAAAGAGAGGCAAATAATTTAATTTTTCCTTTTGATATTTCCATTTAGCGAATAAAGGTATATCTTTTTCTCAATATATGAAAATTTTTTACTAATTTTGTCGTCGAAATTTTTACATGAAGACTCGATTCTATGACAAAGTTTATCGGTGCACACGTTAGTGCAGCAGGAGGAGTTCAAAATGCACCTGTCAGAGCCTATGAGATTGGAGCAAAAGCTTTTGCCCTATTCACGAAAAATGCATCTCGTTGGGTAGCAAAACCTATATCCGAACGAGAAGCAGAACAATTCAAGGTCAACTGCGATAAATTCGGATATAAACCGGATGTAATACTTCCTCACGATAGTTATTTAATCAACTTAGGCAGTCCGGATTTCGAAGCATTGCAAAAATCGAGAGCAGCTTTCCTTGACGAACTGCAACGATGTGAACAATTAGGATTGACAATGCTTAATTTTCATCCCGGAAGTCACTTAAACCAAATAAGCATCGACGAATGTCTTGATAGAATTGCAGAATCAATCAATATTTCATTAGATAAGACTACCGGTGTCACTGCGGTTATAGAAAATACAGCCGGACAAGGTAGCAACTTAGGACACACATTCGAACAAATTGCACATATTATCAATAAAGTAGAAGATAAAAGTCGTATCGGTGTTTGTATTGATACTTGCCATGCTTATTCAGCCGGCTACGATATTGTAGATGAAACTATCTATAATAAAGTATGGACTGATTTTGACAATATCATCGGAGCAAACTATCTCAAAGCAATCCACCTCAACGATGACAAACGTGAATTGGCTTCACGAATCGACCGTCACGAATCACTCGGTAAAGGCACTCTCGGAGAAAATTTCTTCCAAAGATTTGTACGAGATGCAAGATTCGATAACATCCCCATCATTCTCGAAACGCCGGATAACAGCATTTGGGCAGAAGAGATTAAATGGCTTTACTTTCAGATAGAAAAATAAAATTAAATAATAACTAATTAATTCATCCTTACATGAAAACTAAACCGGATATGGGCTTTTGGAAATTGTGGAATCTGAGCTTCGGATTCTTCGGAGTACAAATAGCCTATGCACTTCAAAGTGCCAACGTTTCGCGTATATTCGCGACTATCGGAGCAGACCCTCATGACTTGAGTTATTTCTGGATTTTACCTCCATTAATGGGTCTTATCGTTCAACCCATTGTCGGTACACTTAGCGATAAAACATGGAATCGTTTCGGACGCCGCCTTCCTTACCTTATCTATGGAGCAATTATTGCCGTAATTGTAATGTGCTTACTTCCTAATGCCGGTAGCTTCGGACTTGGAATTTCAAGTGCTATTATGGTAGGATTGTTCGCTCTTATGCTTCTTGACACATCTATCAACATGGCAATGCAACCATTCAAAATGCTTGTCGGAGATATGGTCAATGAAAAGCAAAAAGGTCTCGCCTACTCTATTCAAAGTTTTCTTTGCAACGCAGGTAGTATCGTAGGATATATTTTCCCTCTATTATTTACAGTTTTAGGTATTTTAAACACTGCTCCAACAGGAGAAGTACCACCTTCAGTGATTTATTCATTCTATGTGGGTGCTGCAATTCTTTTGATATGTGTAATCTATTCATTGGTAAAAATCAAAGAATGGCCACCACAACAATACGCAGAATATAACGGCATCAATACCGAGAAGAAAGAAAAAACCAATGTTATCAAACTTTTAGTAAACGCTCCAAAAACGTTCTGGACAGTTGGTCTTGTACAATTCTTCTGCTGGTTTGCATTCTTATTCATGTGGACCTACACTAATGGAACAATTGCTAAAAATGCTTTCAATGCACCTGAAATTGAAAAAATTGCATCACTTAAAAACGGCGAAGAAAATATTAAAGCTAAATATATTCTTATCAATGACACCGTAAAAATCATTGAAAGCGGGCTTAAGAAAGTTAATGGTATAGAAGCTAATGGCGAATTCATTGCCGGTAGCAACATTATCAAAAACGAAAAAGACACAATAGTAATCGACAATTCTATTTTCCTAAACAAAATGGGACGATATGTTGCCGACTTTAATAATGCTTTTGCAAAAGCCGGAGAAAGATTAAATATCGATGGCAAAGAAATTACCTTGACTACAGATGCAATGCTTAAAGACTATTTCTCTCAACTTAACGGAGAAGTAAAACTTACAGCTGCCGCTATTGTGGCTAAAGATCCACAAACAGGTAAAACCGTTGTAGAGGAAAAAGAAGATTACACAATCAAAAACATTAAAAACTGCAAACAAGAAACAATGATAGACCTTAATACAGCATCAAAAGAATATAACGATGCCGGTAACTGGGTAGGTATTTTATTTGCAGTTCAAGCGATTGGCTCTGTACTTTGGGCTGTAGTTCTTCCTCGCTTCCGCAATCGTAAATTCTCTTATGCATTAAGCCTTGTACTTGGAGCAATCGGTTTTATCCTTTCAGGTATCATCACAAATCAATATCTATTGTTCATACCATTCGTTCTTATCGGTTGTGCATGGGCAGCAATGTTGGCTTGGCCTTTCACTATCCTGACAAACTCGTTGAAAGGTGGTAATATCGGGGCATACCTTGGCTTATTCAACTGTTCAATCTGTATACCACAAATCATTGGAGCTATTGTAGGCGGACATATCCTTTCATTGTTCAGTGCCCCGGACCAATTAGCTCCTCAATATATGATGATGATTATTGCCGGTATTTCACTTGCAATTGGTGCAATTTGCGTAAGCATAATCAAAGAAAAGAAAGCTGAATAATAATTCTATTACATAATTGTTTTCAAGATGCGACTGAGTGTGGCTCAGTCGTATCTTTTTATATGACAATAACGTTCATTTTTTTACTAAATTTGGCAACATCAGCAATTTTCATTATCTTCGCTACAAATTTAACTCAACTTTTATAATATGAATAAAATTAAATTAACCATGAGCACATTGCTTCTCTCTTCAATGATAGTTGGTTGCCAAAGCGGTCTCGACACGACAGGCAATCTTATCGAGAAGCCTAAAGTAGAAATCACAGACGGTAAACTCACACCTGAAGTACTTGAAGCATTTGCAAGAATTAACGAGGCTGTAATGTCGCCGGACACTACAAAAATTGCATTTACTATTGCTTACGAAGACATCCAACAAAATTCATCCAACGCTGAAATTTATGTTATGGATGCAGATGGAAAAAATCAAAAACGCTTAACTCATTCTGTCGGTAGCGAACATAATCTTCGTTGGATTGATGGAGGTAAAAAATTGGCTTTCCTTGGCAAAGATGCAGAAACCAAAAAAATACAACTTTTCACAATGGAACTCAACGGCAAAAACCTCCAACGTGTTTCCAATTTAGAAAATGGTATAGACTGTTTTGAAATTTCGCCGGACGGAACTAAAATTATCTATGGAGCAAAAATAGATGCTCCAAATCCATACAAGGATTTATATGAAGGCCTACCCAAAACTTCAGGTAAAGTTATTGGTGACTTAATGTACAAACATTGGGACGAATGGATAACTGACCTTCCTCACCCATTCTTAGCCGATTTTAATGGTAACGAAATTACAAACATCGTTGATATTATGGAAGGCGAACCTTTCGAATGTCCTATGAAACCTTTTGGAGGAGCCGAAACTTTTGCATGGTCGCCTGACAGCCGTCAACTCGTTTATACTTCAAGAAAAGTTACAGGTAAAGAATATGCATTCTCCACTGACAGCAATCTCTATCTTTATGATTTAGAAAGCAAAACAACCGAACTCCTTACCGAAAATATGCTCGGTTACGACACTAATCCACACTTTTCTCCTGATGGTAAATATCTCGCTTGGATGAGTATGGAAACACCCGGTTACGAAAGTGATCAAAATCGAATATTTATACTCGATATGACGACTAAAGAAAAACGTAACCTCACAGCTGAAGCAAACTACGATTATAGTGCAGAAGCTCTGTCTTGGACTCCTGACAGCAAATCAATCGCATTTAATGCTTACTATCAAGGCACTCAGCCAATATTCAAAATTAACATTGAAACACTTCAAATCGACACTTTAGCAGATGGTGTTTGGGACTATGTAGGTGTTCAAGCTTACGATAACGACAAAGTGTTGGCTCTTCGTCATTCAATGTCACGACCTAACGAAGTTTGCATCGCTGCCAATGGTATGGTTGCAGACATTACTGATGTAAATGCCAACCTGTATGCCAACCTCAAAATGGGTGAAGTGAAAAAAGTATTGGTTCCTACTACTGACGGTAAAGAAATGACTACATGGGTAATCTATCCACCAAACTTCGACCCTAATAAAAAATACCCGGCTATCCTTTATTGTCAAGGTGGTCCACAACAAGCTGTCAGTCAATTTTGGAGCTATCGCTGGAATTTCCAAATTATGGCTGCTAACGATTATATCGTAATTGCTCCTAACCGTCGCGGTCTCCCCGGATTCGGTACAGAATGGAATGCCCAAATTTCAGGTGACTATGGTGGTCAAAACATGAAAGATTATCTTGCGGCTGTAGACTATATGGTCGCTAACGAACCGGCTATTGATGCTAAACGTGTCGCTGCTGCCGGTGCAAGCTATGGAGGATTCTCTGTCTATTGGCTTGCCGGTCATCATGAAGGTCGATTTGCCGCACTTATCGCTCACGCAGGCATTTTCAACCTTGAAGCTCAATACTTGGAAACAGAAGAAATGTGGTTTGTAAATCACGACTTTGGTGGTGCATACTGGGATGCAGATAATGCAACTGCTCAACGCACTTACGCTAACTCCCCTCATAAGTTTGTTGATAAATGGACTGCTCCTATCCTTGTTACTGTTGGCGAACTCGACTATCGTATACTCGCTTCTCAAGGCATGCAAGCATTCAATGCGGCTAAAATGCATGGCATTGACACTGAAATGCTCGTATTCCCTGATGAAAACCATTGGGTACTTAAACCACAAAATGCAATCCTTTGGCAACGAGTATTCTTTAATTTCTTAGACAAACATTTAAAATCTGAGAAAGCCGAAATAGAACCTCAACCAACTATTGCAAATGAATCAAAATAAAATGATTATATCTTTATAAAATTCTTTTATAAATAAAAATAGAGACTGTTTCCTACGATGAAATAGTCTCTATTTTATTATATTGCTGTCCGGTAAAACTTTATTGATATCTAAAATTAGGGCTGACACTTCTTCCGAGGTATCAGCCCTTTTGGTTACCTTTGTTTTCGACTAAAAAAGAATGTAACCATGGGCAAAGATAGTCATTTTACCGGACAGCAATAATTTACAAAAGTACATAGTTTTTTGCAACTCTACAAAACAATATGATTCATAATGTACGAAACCGTTTGTCAGATGTACCAAATATAAGGAGGCAATCCAACTATGAAAATTGGACAGCCTCCTCATAAGTAGAAGTTGTTATATTATTCTTCAGATTTTTCTGTTGCTTCAGGCTCTTCTACAAATTTTGTAAATCCGGCATCGAGTAAAAGATTAAACCACATAAAGAATTTTTTGATGTCATTGTCATAAACTCTCTCTTGGTCATAATCCGGAAGAATTGCTTCAAATTCTGAACGTAGTAAGCCTGATGTAATTAGCTCTTTCACATCCACTTTTTTACCTTCAGTGTGAGCATAAGCTTTATCAAATACTTCTCCAAGTGAAACTTCTTCAGCATTAGTATAAATAGCAATATCACCCAAAGAAACAATTCTGTCGCGTGAGTGTGCCGGAGTACGTTTTCCATCAAGCAAACTTTCGATAATTATCATATTCTTACCTTGTGATACGATTTTAAATAATCCGGGTTTTCCGGTAATTGCTAATATTGTTTTAAGCATAATTGTATGTATTAATTTTTATTTATAATTTTTGTTATTTGTTTTTCTATTTGAATGAGAAGTGATTCAGTTTCTTCATTTTTTATCCGAAATATCTTTGAGGAAGGGAGCATTGAAAATTCGTCGGCTTGAGCAATGATTCTTTTTTCTACATCTTCGCGACTAATGTTATTGCGTTTTATCACTCTCTCAATCCTTGTCTCTATATCAGTCTCCACAAGCCATATTTCATCAACTATTTTATCTAATTTTGATGTATGTAAAATCGCTGATTCCACAAAAAGTATAGACTTATCTTGAATTGAAATCCATTGTATTATATCATCTGTTACAGCTTTATGAACGATGGCATTTACTGCTAATCTGGCGTCTGAATCTGCAAATATTATTTGTGCGAGATTTTTGCGATTTATGCACCCCGAATCATCTATGATTTTATTACCAAAATTGTTTATTAATTTATTTTTGATTTCACTCGAACTGTCCATCAATCTTTTAGCATTCAAATCACAATCGTATATCGGATAACCTTTGGCTTTACATATGTTGCAAACCACACTTTTACCACTGCCGATTCCTCCGGTAACACCTATCAAATATTTGCTCCTCATCTTTATTATTTGAGATTTTTCACGATGGTGTACCCTACACTATCTTCTTTTAAAACCGCATTTACACTACTCGTTGGAGTTGAAACAATCTTTATTGGCAACTTTCTATATAATGTATCAAAGATGTCGTTATAGTCTGCTTGAACAATTACCTCTTCCGACAAGTCATTGTATGTGCTTTTGGGCATATAATAATTGACTTCAACATTCATTGGATACAACATTACCATCTCATTTTTTGGTACATTCTTTACAGAAATTGGCACAATCGAACGTCGTAGGATTAGTGGTTCAACCGGAATTTCTATTTCCACATAGTCCGGCACGATTTTGACGCCAGGAATTGCTTTGATCTTAACGTCCACAGTTGTCGTATCTGTTAAGTCTCTACGTACTAATTTTTCAGTATATACTTGCGATATGGTATCAAGTATGTGCTGTTGTGAAAATATTATAACTTCATCAGTTGACACGTTCAAATCTCCACTGATTACATTGTCGATTGTTGCTGTTAGATTGGCATCAATTACAAGTCTGACCTTCTTCCCCGGAGATGTCGTATAATTCAATCTTAAAGAATCTACTGATGTTGACATTATCTGAGCAGAACTTCCAAAAATAGAATGTAATGATGAAGTAAGTTCTGTTTTAGGCATTCTAAATATGCCTTTTTTCGAATATTTTTTGAAATCAATTGTCAGAACTGCATTTTTCATAAAATTGCGTCGCAACAATGTAACACCTCTATCTCTTATGGTGACTTGCATTGATTTAGGAGCGTCATTTATGAAAGTTACACTATCAGGGATATTATTAATTTTGACATCAACTTCATAATTTTGTTGTAAATTGTCGTTTAAAGAAAGTATTAACCAAAACACTCCCGACACTATTACAAACATTAGAAACAATAATAGATTGTGATAACGACGTGTGTTTTTTAGTCGCTGCCACTTTTCTTTTATTGATGATATTTTTCCTCCTACTTTCATTTTTAAATACAAAGAGCCATAACATTAAAGAATGTTGCGGCTCTTCATTTTTATTTTCCGTTGAGGGAATTACACATTTTTATTTGCTTTCTACAGAATGAGCTGCATCTTCTGCTGATGGATACACAGAAGTTTTTTCAACTTTAATTGCCACTCCTGAAGAAATTTCGATAATAAATGTTGTAGGTTGAACTTCTTTAATTCTTCCATAGATTCCTCCGGCTGTCACAACTTTATCACCGACACGCATTGCTTCGCGTTGTTTTCTGATTTCTTTTTGACGTTTTGATTGTGGACGAATCATAAAGAAATAAAATATCACAATCATCAATACGATCATTATCAAACCACCATATTGACCCATTCCACCTGATGCCGGTGTACCGGCACCATCTAAAAGAATTGAATTTAATATATTCATATTAGACAAAATTTATAATTTTTACAAAGTTAGTTGATAGTAGTGAGATTAACAAATTATTTTTGTTTTTAGTTCTTATTATACTATTTTTTCTGATTAATCTTCCTTTAAAAGTCGCTTATTAGCTTTTAAACTATTTATTATTGACGCTAATATCCCATTTACGAATATTCCACTTTTTACAGTGCTATATGATTTAGCTAATTCGATATACTCGTTTACTGTCACTTTTATTGGAATTTTTGGAAAATGTAGCATTTCGGCTACTGCTGTCAGGGTAAGCACGACATCCATAAAAGCTAATCGTTCGACATCCCATGATTCTTTGTTGACAAATTCATCAATATAGGATTTGTATTCTTCTTTGTTTTTAATTACAGCTTGAAACAATTCTTCTCCGAAACGAGAATCTTCATCATCCTTATACATTGGCATTATCGGTTCTTCATCTTCGGATGCAAATTTTTTTATTGTTTTTACAACAAAAGTGCCTATTATTTCTACGTCATCATTCCAATAGACTGATTTATCTTCTAATGCTTCAAGGAAATCGGTATTAGTTAAAATCACATTTTTAAATAGATTTCTCCAAAGATCACAATCTTTATTGATGTCTGTGAAATCATCATCCATATATTCTTTATAGATTTCTGAATCTAATATATTTTTTAGTAGTAAATTCAAAAGAATTCTATTGTCTGAACTCCAAGATAGTTTATGAGCATCTATGTATTGGGTGAAATTATCATTTTTGCTTAATACTTCAACAAATTTATTTTCTACAAATCTAAGATTGGGATTTATATCCTCGTCTGTTTGAATAAATTTGTTTTTATTTGCTTCTATTTGTTGAATTCGCAGATTTGTAAGTTCTATTGGTAATAATAACATCCAATAATATAGTTCGTGAGCTTTTTCCAAACTATATTTTAATGATTTCAATGCATCTGTTATATGACCTTGAGACGTTGAAAAATTAAGGAAGGTGGTTTCCATTAGTTCTTTCATACGTTCTACTCCTCTGATTGTAAAATTTTCTTGTTGTGAAATTATTGCATTCAGTGTTGTATCAGACATAAACACAATATTGAACAAGTCTTGAAGAATCTTCATATCTTTCATCATATTATGCTCTTTTGCATTAATATAATTTTTGTATATAGCCGATTCTTTTACGGATTTTGATATTGTTGCAATAGTTGATGAATATGGATAGATTTCTGTCTTACTTCTTGAACGAATAGATTTAATTTTTTCATCACTGATTATCATTTTAATAAATCTATTGTCTAATAATGGCATATAGCCATCTTTTTGCTGTATGGCACATGCCACATCAGCCATCAATGCCAATAAATCAAGATACAATTTATAGGCAAATCTTTTTTCTTTGGTTGGAGGTGTAGGTTGCGATTCAAGCATAAATAACTTCTCTGTAAGAAGATATGAATATAGCATTTGAACTACCTTTATTCTTATCAAAACACGATTTATCATAACTCTATATGTCCGTTTTAATTATTACGCTACAAAATTAATAAAAAAACTTCATATCATCGCACAGAAAGATCTGCTTTCAATCGCTGACGTACTGACTCATACATTATAATCCCTGCTGCTACTGACACATTTAATGAACCTATGTTTCCAATCAATGGTATTGCAACCTTGTGATCACATTGCTTTAGCACTTCCGAAGATATTCCTATATCTTCTGCTCCCATAACTATTGCGATAGGGAGAGTGTAGTCAGGAGATGTATAATCTTCTGAACCTTTTTCTGTTGCTCCTATCACACAATATCCATTTTCTTTTAAATATTTTACTGTTTCTGAAATTTTTGCCACTCTACATACCGGGAGATGCAACAATGCTCCGGCTGATGTTTTGACGGCATCTGCGTTGACCGATACACTATTTCTTTCAGGGATTATGATTGCATCAACGCCTGCACATTCAGCCGTACGGGCTATTGCACCAAAATTACGAGTATCTGTTATTCCGTCTAATACGAGTATAAACGGTACTACTCCTTCTTCGTATAATGTCGGCACAATCTGCTCAATTGGGAAATATGATACGGGGGATAAGGCTGCTATTACTCCTTGATGATTTTTCATCGTAATGCGATTAAGCTTTTCTATAGGCACTCGTTGTGATACTATACCATATTCTTTTATCTTAGCAAATAATTCTCTTGCCAATTCTCCATTCAGATCTTTTTTGATAAATACTTTATCTATATCTTTTCCTGCTTCAATAGCTTCTATTACGGCACGTATGCCAAATATAAAATCATTTTTATTCATACTTGTCTTTGGTTTTGATTTAGCAATGATTGTGCATTTTTTATCGCAGCTTCGTCTATCATAGAGCCACTAAGCATTGTTGCCAACTCTGTTAGTCGTTCGGTCTCTGTCAATTGTTTCACTTCTGTCTGCGTTGATGTTTCACTATCTGTTTTGAAAACTTTATAATGATATGTTCCTTTTGAGGCGACTTGTGGTAAATGTGTGATTGTGATTACTTGGATTGTTGAGGCAATATCTTTCATCATTTCACCCATTTTATTTGCTATTTCTCCCGAAACACCTGTGTCAACTTCATCAAAAATGATTGTCGGCAGTTGCATTTTGCTTGCTATGATTGCTTTTATACATAGCATAATTCTGGATATTTCTCCCCCGGATGCTACTGTTGAAATGGGTTGCAGTTGTTGATTTTTATTAAACGAACAATTAAATTCCACTTTGTCTTGACCATCTATTGTCATTTTTTCAATAGTAGTACGTACCGAAAATTTAATATTGTGCATACCCAATGGCTTGGCCATTTCAACTAACAATGATGAAAATTTATCGGCTGCATGTTCTCTCGTTTCTGATAATGCAGTTGCCAACTTCTTTAAATTTACGCCTTCCGTTTTAACTTCTTTTTCTAATTCTTCTTTATCGTAAATTATTGAATCGGATGAAGATAACTCATTTTCTAATTTATCTTTTATTTCCACCAATTCATCTCCTGTCGACACCTTAAATCTTCGAGATGCATCATAAATTAAATTCAATCGGTCTTCTATTTTATTTAATAATTCCGGGTTTGAATTGATCTTTGACTGATACTGTTCGAATGTTTCTGAAATATCTTTTATCTCTAAATAAGCTGATTCAAAACGATTGAGTAGCTCTTCACCTTCTCCGGGAATACACTCTAAAAGTTTCAAATCAATTTTACTCATCAATGATTTACTTTCTTTCAATTGTGTCAACACAGAATTTTCTGATGCGGATATAAGTTGCAAACAGTTTGAAAGTTTTTCTGAAAAGTCTTCCGCACTACTTAATATTTCATGCTGTCGCTCAAGTTGTTCTTGCTCACCTTTTTTAATATTCAATTTTTGAAGTTGCTCCAACTGAAATCTTCTAAACTCTTCATCTTCCTTGTATTTAGATATGGAATTTTTTAATTGTTGCAATCTATTATATAATCTGACATATTTTTTGAACTGCATTTTATAGTCTGAACGCAATTCTTTATTATCAGCAATTGAATCTATTATATGAAGTTGATAACGATTGTCTGCCAATAATAGATTTTGATGTTGAGAATGAATATCTATTAGTTTTTTTGAAATTTCACCGAGTTGACTAAGATTGACGGGTGTATCATTAACAAAAGCACGAGACCTACCATTTGCTGATATTTCTCGACGCATAATTAATTCATCGCCAAAATTGTCAATTTCATTTTCTTCCAAATAATTACTAATGTCGTACTTTTCTATATTAAATATTGCTTCAATAATCGACTTATTGTTTTGATTTCTAATCACTTTTGAATCTGCTCGTCCACCTAATAATAGTGATAACGCTCCAAGCATAATGGATTTACCGGCACCTGTTTCACCGGTAATTATAGATAGTCCATCAGCAAAATTCAATTCAATTTTGTCAATTAAAGCATAATTACATATAGAAAGTTTTTTCAACATATCAACTTTGTGAATTAGTTATTAATAGTTTCAGGGTCTTTTATTTTATCCAATCTCTCATTTTCTGTAGGATAGATGGGTTGTAATAATTTATATACATCATCTTTTTCTGTAGTCCCTGCCTTAGAATATATATTGACTAATTCATCTAATTTTGCATCTTTAAACATCGATAATGCCACTGACATAGGAGCGACATCATATATTTTTTTTATTTCTTTAAGCGATTCGGTTATCACTGCTCTCCCCTTGTCCGGACTTGTTACCATTTCATCTAACCCTTTTCGATGATAATTATATAGCAAATTTCTGATGCCACTGGTATTTTTATCTGTATATGCACTTAACACTGCACTGCGATTTTTTGTATCCTCAAACGCTTTCCAACCGACTTCACCACTTGATTGAGCCATCTGAACTACTGTTGCTGCTTTGTCAAAATATGGCTGACCTCCAAGTGGAGAAAAGCTATCAAAATCTAATGCAAGAAATAAGTAAGCATAGAAATTTAATATCGCTGTCAAATTGCTTTCCATTGTATTTTCATTGAATATTAACTGTTCATTTTCTTGATAAGAAAATTCGACTTTTGTATCTTTGAAATTTAACAATGTCGTCGTATATGTGCTGTTATAGACCGGACGAGATAATTGAACCTGAATGTCTCCTTTTATTTTATCATCTGAATATTCTTTTACGGTTAGAAAAAATCTACATTCTATCTTTTCATTTACTGCAAACTGTGCATTTGTCCATTTTTGAGAATTGAAATATTCACTAATGGATTCTTGCAATGTAGTAAATACTGATTTATCAGTACCTTCTATTTGACTGGCATTCACTTCTACTGTACAATTCAACTCTTGTGCATTAATGCTTTGTAATGAAAGTGTTAATGTTATTAATAGAAGTATTTTATATATTACTGATTTTTCCTTTCCCATTTTATTATGATGAATTTCGCTTTACAAAATATCTTATTCTGAGCTATGTGCTTTAAGCCCGATATTTATTATATCTTTTGCTACCTCTGTTTTTAATTTTACAGGAAATATTATTTCTTTTCCATTTGCACTAAGCATCGTTATTTTATTTGTGTCTTTCTTAAACCCTGCATCCGGATCATTAAGAGAATTCAATACAATCCAATCAAGATTTTTATTTCTTATTTTTCGGATAGCGTTTTCTTTTTCATTATCGGTTTCTAAAGCAAATCCTATTAGAGTTTGGCTATCTGTTTTTATTTGTCCTAATGATGCCGCTATATCCGGGTTTTTCACTAACGTCAATGTCATTGTGCCGGTGTTCTCTCTCTTTATTTTTTTTTCTGCACATACTTGCGGAGCATAATCGGCTACGGCTGCACATAAAATTGCAGCATCCATATCTTTGAATAAACTCATGCACACTGAATGCATTTCTTTAGCACTTACGACATCAATCCTATTGATTGAACTTAATTTAGTGGCTACCCCTACCGGTCCTGTCACTAATGTTACCTCTGCCCCATTGTTTGCACATTCTTCAGCAAGAGCAAACCCCATCTTACCACTCGAATAATTACCGATAAAACGTACAGGATCAATATTCTCGTAAGTAGGTCCGGCTGTGATTAATATTTTTTTCCCTTTTAATGAAAGCTGCTTAGGGGTGAAATATTCTTTTAACTGCTCCACTATTTCTTCCGGCTCAGCCATTCTGCCTTTACCTACAAGATGACTTGCAAGCTCACCCGAACCAGGCTCAACAATTGACACTCCATCAGCTTTCAGTGTTTCTATATTTCTTTGTGTTGAAGGATGTTTCCACATATCTAAATCCATTGCCGGGGCAACAAACACTTTTTCTTTTGCACTCAAATAGCTTGTTATTAGCATATTATCCGCTATTCCATTTGCCATTTTTCCTATAGTAGATGCAGTTGCAGGTGCTATTACCATAGCATCCGCCCATAAACCTAAATCTACGTGGCTATGCCATTCTCCCGTATTGGCTGTGAAGAATTCACTAATTACAGGCTTACCACTTAACGATGACAACGTTACCGGAGTAATAAATTCTTTTCCATTTGGAGTGATAATGACTTGCACTTCTGCACCTGCTTTTATCAATAAGCGAAGAAGATACACCGATTTATATGCTGCTATACCTCCGGAGATACCAAGTATTATGTGTTTTCCTTTCAACATATTTTATTTTTTATTTAGGTCTATTTTTATTTGTGTCAAGACATCTTTAGTGTTTTGAGGAAAATCTCCTTGAATCATCCAACCATAATAGCTTGGATCTTTTTTAAGCACTTCTGCCACAGATTGTCCTTTATATTTGCCAAAATTGAATACCACTTCATCTTTTTCGTTTTTGACCATTCTTCCTGCTAAATCCACATTGCGACTTTGCGATGAAAATTTGGACAATTTATCTACATCGTTTCCGAAATCATTCGTTTCCGGATATCTATCGAGCTGTGCTTTTAACACTTCGTAGGTAGCACGTGTATCAGCCATTGCCGAATGAGCATTTTCCAAATCTTTCCCACAATAAAACTTATATGCCGCTACTAATGTGCGTTGCTCCATTTTATGAAAAATGTTTTGCACATCTATGAATTGTCGTTTTGACACATCAAATTTAAGACCTGCTCGCAAAAATTCCTCCATTAATAATGGAATATCAAATTTGTTGCTATTAAAACCGGCTATGTCACATCCTTCAAATATTCTCAGTAAGTCTTTGGCTATCATTTTGAACGTAGGAGCATCTTTTACATCCTCGTCTGCTATGTGATGAATAGCAGTCGATGCTTCCGGTATGTGCATTTCAGGATTTAATCTGCGGGATTTCTCTTCTTCGTCGCCATTAGGATAAATTTTGATATATGATAATTCAACGATACGATCATGTGTAATATTCGTACCTGTTGTTTCCAAATCAAAAAATATAATAGGTTTCTTGAGTTTAAGTTCCATGTCGTAATATATTATGCTTCAATTACTTGCATTGGCATTAAAATCATTACCAAATTTTCGTTGGCTTCTTGTGTCATAGGCATTAATACTCCGGGACGAGACGGATCTGACAATTTTATTACTATTGTATCTCCTTTTAAATTGCTAAGCAATTCTATCATATATGTTGCATTAAAACCGATTGTCATCGAATTACCTTGATATTCACATTCCAATCGTTCTTCTGCAGATGTAGAATAATCCAAATCTTGAGAGGATAATAATATTTCATTCGGCTGTATATTTAATTTCACTAACCCTGATGCCAAACTTGCAAATAACGCGACACGACGCATTGCGTTTAGCATTGATACTCTGTCAATGGTTAATTCGAATGGATTATCTTGTGGGATTACGCGATTATAATTAGGATAATTACCATTTATAAATCTGCATGATAATGAGTAAGTTCCAAAATTGAATGTAGCGGTTTTGGAATCCATAGTTATAGTGACGTTATCTTCATCCTTGCCCAATAATCCCCTTAAAATTCCGGCTGGTTTTGCGGGCATGATAAAAGCTCCGGTTATTTGGGGAGCAGATTCGGTGGATATGAATCTCACTAATTTATGTGTATCACTTGACACAAATGTAATTGCATCGGGGGTTATATCCCAATAGATACCGGTCATCATTGGACGGATTGTTTCCTGACTTACAGCAAACAATGTGTTTTCAATTCCTTTTTGCATCATTGACGCCGGAATGGTGAACGATTGAGCATCATCTTCAAAATTTTTACGTTGAGGATATTCATCGCCATTAAGTCCCATAAAATTGAAATGTCCGTTTAGAAATCTGATGTCGATTTCTTTTGTATCATCATTAATGTAGAATGTAAGACCTTGACCGGGTACTTCTTTAAGCATATCAAGCAATCTTTTAGCCGGAACTGCAATTGTACCTTCTCCTTCTACTTCCATAATCTCCACTACTGCTGTCATGGTGTTTTCTTGATCCGAACCTGTTATCTCTAACATATTCCCTTTTATTGACAGAAGGAAATTGTCTAATATCGACATTGCGTTTTTAGTATTAATTACTTTACTGACTGCAGATAATTGCTGTTGAAGGGCTTTGCTTGCTACATTAAATTTCATGACTATTTAGTTTTAAAATTTTATCTGATGTGATTTTGTTTTTACTATAATTCTAACTCACAAAGTTAGTCTTTTTTTTTTATTTTTCATACTCTAAGTGCGTATTTTTTGCATTTTGATTTTTAATTTAACTTTTATTGAGTTTTCTCTATGTTTAAGTGTCTAAATAACTATATTTTAAGATTTAAATGCAATAAAAGAAATTAGGCCGTATCTTTTAAGATACAGCCTAATAATTAATCTCAATTGAAATTTATAGATGTATATTTTATATTAGAACCAACGCACGTATGCGAAATCCATTCTATGAGGAAGTGCAGAATTATTTGGATACATTCTAAGAGCATAACGGTAGATACCGGCTTCTTTCACTTTATCTTTTAATTCATATGTGAGCACTGAACCTTCTTCTTTTACAATGTTTAATGGTTTTGTAGCGACAAATTTTGACTCGCCATCAAATTCTTTGTAAATCACAAGTTCTACACCGATTGATTTGCCAAGACCTTTAGTATCGATAGTGCATGACATTTCCAATTGTGAACCTGTTCGTGGTGATGTCAAATGAGCTTCATTTGATGCTACATTTAATATTTGAATTTGATCCCATTTAGATGCAACTTCTTCTTTCCATGTAACAATTTCACGAGCTTCAGCATAATTATTACCTTTAAGTTGAGCAGCACGTTTTGCTTGAGGTGCATAGAAACGATCGATATAATCATCAAGCTGACGCTTCATTGTGAAATGTGGAGCGATATGTCCTATTGAACCTTTGATGTATTGAATCCATTCCGGAGAATATCCTTTAGAATTTTTTGCAAAATAAAGCGGGATAATTTCATTTTCCAACATTGAATAAATTGTCGCTGCATCTAATTTGTCTTGTTGAGCTTGATCGGTGAATGTACGTTTATCAGTTAACGCCCATCCGGCTTTTTCGTCGAAACGATAACCTTCATACCACCATCCATCAAGTACAGAGAAGTTAAGCACACCATTCATTTCTGCTTTTTCTCCTGATGTACCGGAAGCTTCAAGTGGTCTTGTAGGAGTATTTAACCAAATGTCAACACCTGTAACAAGACGTTTTGCTACAATCATATTGTAGTCTTCAAGGAAAATAATTTTACCAAGGAATTGAGGCATTCTTGAAATTTCCATAATGCGTTTAATTAGTCCTTGACCTGCACCGTCTGCAGGGTGAGCTTTTCCTGAGAATACGAATTGAACCGGGAATTGTTCGTTGTTTACAATTTTTGCAAGACGATCGAGGTCAGTAAACAAGAGATGAGCTCTTTTATATGTTGCAAAACGACGAGCAAAACCGATAATCAATGCATTAGGATTGATTTTATCTACAATTTTCATTACGGCTGATGGATCGCCTTGATTTGCAAGCCATCTTTGTTTGAAATCTTTCTTAACAAAGTTAATGAATTTATTTTTGAGGAGCATACGCATATTCCAAATTTCTTCATCTTTAACTTTGAATATGCCATCCCATGCCTCAGGATTGCTTTGATCTTCAAAAACTTGTTGCCCTAATTTTTCTGCATAAAATGCTTTCCATTCAGATGCAGCCCATGTCGGCATGTGAACACCGTTTGTCACATATCCTACATGAGATTCTTCCGGGCTGTAACCTTTCCAAACGCCGGCAAACATTTTCTTAGATACTTCTCCGTGAAGCCAACTTACTCCGTTTGCCTCTTGACAAGTATTCAACGCAAACACACTCATTGAGAATCTTTCGTTGGTGTTTGGATTTTCGCGACCCATATTCATCAAATCGCTCCAAGAAATTCCTAATTTAGCCGGATACTCTCCAAGATATTTACCAAATAATGATTCTTCAAAATAATCATGTCCGGCAGGCACCGGTGTGTGAACTGTATATAGTGATGATGCTCTTACAATTTCTAATGCCACATTAAATGGAAGGTGTTCGTTTTGAACATAATCAACAAGACGTTGAAGATTCATTAATGCGGCGTGACCTTCATTTGCATGATATATGTCTGTATGAATACCTAATTTGTTAAGCATATATACACCACCTATACCCAAAAGATACTCTTGTTTGATACGATTTTCCCAATCACCACCATATAATTGATGTGTGATAACTCTGTCAAATTCAGAATTCATATCAAGGTCAGTATCAAGTAGATATAGTTTCATCCGACCTACATTAACTCTCCATACATGTGCATAAATAATTCTGCCCGGATACGGCACTTCAAGCACCATTGGCTGACCATCTTCTCCCAATACAGGTTCAATTGGAAGTTGGTCAAAGTTTTGTGCTTCATATTTTGCTACTTGTTGACCATCGATAGATAATGTCTGTGTAAAATATCCATAACGATATAAGAAACCGACAGCAGTCATATTAATACGGCTATCACTTGCTTGTTTTATATAGTCACCGGCTAACACACCAAGACCACCTGAATAGATTTTCAAACAATTACATAAACCATACTCCATTGAGAAATATGCCACAGATGGTGCATCTGTACGCATTGGTTCTTTCATATATGCTTTGAATGAAGCGTACACATTTTTGATTCGCTCCATCATGACTGCATCTTTTATTATTTCTTCATAGCGAGAGGAACTAATTTTTTGAAGTAGCATTACAGGATTTTCGCCTACAGCACGCCATGTATCATGGTCTAAATCTCTGAAAAGTGCTTTTGCTTCGCTATTCCATACCCACCATAAATTTTTTGACAATTCTTCTAATGATTTAAGCTCTTTAGGAAGCTCTGAACGAACTGTCATATTACGCCACGAAGGCTGATTTGAATTACTTACTTGAAGTTTCATATAAAAATTTATTTAGTTGAATTTTCTTTTTTTATTTAAAATAATGGTAACATACCTTTTGAATCACATCTTTCATTTCTATTTGCTATTGCTACTGCAAATGCTTCTTGATAGTATTTGATAAATAATGACCAATCGGCTTTTTTAGATGTCGCTGTTGCCAACATTCTGATTGAACGAATCTCATCGTCTGTCGCTTTAAGCAGATTTTCAATACTTTTTGAAATTTCACTTACCGCTTGCCAATAGTTAGAATCCGTACGCTTTGTTACAACGACTCCACACTTAGTAAATTCAGCGGTTTCATTTTCAATTATCCATTGTCCGAATCCGGCTTTATCGCTCGAAATTGTAGGCACTCCAAATGCTATACTTTCAAGCGGAGTATATCCCCATGGCTCATAATATGAAGGAAATATAGTCGCATCTAAACCCGGCATCATATCATAATATAAGATATTTAATATTCCATCTTTACCATCTAAATAGCATGGAAGATAAATTATTGTAACTTTATCGGCATTCTTATTTGGATTAATTGAATGTAATCTGCATGTAATTGCGTCGACATTCTCATTATTTAATCGATGCGTCATAAAATTGACATCAACCATCGTATACTCTTTATTGTTTAAGTTCGACAACAACTGCTGTGATGGTTCTTTTACCCATGCCGGAACCATTATGAATGCTACAACATCTTTACAGTCTTCGCCTAAATTTGTATTTAGGTGTAGCATCGAATCGATAAACATATCTATACCCTTATTGCGATATTCATTTCTTCCGGAGGTAGCAATTATAAATGTAGAATCGTCATACGATTTTCCGGTTAATGATGATGCAATTTTTAGTAATGATTTACGGGCTACCAATCTTTGTGTATTATATTTTTTCTCTATAGGCACAAAGTTTGGTTCAAATCCGTTAGGAGTAACCACATGAGGTGTTATATCTAACAACTGAGTACATTCTGTCGCTGTGACATCGCTCACCGTAGTAAAGCAATCTGCATTATGGGCAGCTGCTTTTTCCAATGAATGTTTCGACTCCATATTGAGTTCATGCGACATTTGATCTCCATTATATCCTGATAAATAATCATATAATGGCTTACCATTTCCACATATACTGCGACCTATGCTTGTGGCATGAGTTGTGAATAATGATGCTATTTGAGGCTGAATGTGTTGTAAGTACAACAATCCCATGCCTGTGGTCCACTCATTGAAATGAGCTATTACATTTGCCGGATTTTCTTTCAAATAATTTGTTATTGCATCTACTACAATAGCTGAGGCTACTCCAAAAGCACACCCTTCGGCATAATCTCCATAAGCATGTAAAGAATCCACTTTGTAGTGTTCCCACATTTTGCCATAGATATTATTTAGCTCGGAATATACACCTTCAAATTTAACTAATACCACAATCGGATTTCCGGGAACCGTCCAACGTCCTACTCTAATTGTTATGCCAAATGGAAGTTTTAAATTTTTGGTACACCCTTTTAATAAGGTCTTATATTCTTTGAAATATGGTGAAGGATTTTGTTCATTCCACACATCAGGTCCAATAAATATTACCTTATCCTTATATATATCTTGCAACACTTTTGCTTTTGTCGACAAAACTGTATAGATGCCACCTATTTTATTACATACTTCCCAGCTTGTCTCAAATATCAATGCTGCTTTTTTTGCATTGTCTTGCATATTATACAATCCTATTGTTACACTTTTTTACCTTTGCAAATTGATTTGGTTATATTATAATTTGCAAATTATATTTTTACGGCACAAAGTTACAAAATTTATCCCTAATTGCCAAATTTTAGATTAATTAGAACTATCCAAGGATTTAAACACTTTCTTTTTGTCTATCAAATAATTATTAAATGATCTCTCGATCATAATGATTAGTTAAATATATGTAAGCATATCAATTGTCATAATAATCCTACGTATCCCAAAGACAAAAAAAGACTATGCCTGTATGGACATAGTCTTTTTTATGGTTATTAAATTTGGAATTAACCCAAGAAGCTTAAGAGAACACCGGCAGCTACAGCTGAACCGATTACTCCGGCTACGTTAGGTCCCATAGCATGCATCAATAGATAGTTGGTTGAATCATATTCCAAACCTACATTATTTGATATACGAGCTGCCATTGGCACTGCTGATACACCGGCATTACCAATGAGAGGGTTAATTTTCTTACCTTTTTTGAGGAAAAGATTCATAAATTTAACCGAAAGCACTCCTGATGCTGATGCAATGATAAATGCACAGAATCCAAGACCAAAAATAAATAATGTTTTGCTTGACAAGAATACATCTGCTTGAGTAGAAGCACCGACTGTCAATCCTAATAAGATTGTAACAATGTTTGTCAATTCGTTACTTGCTGTTTTTGCAAGACGAGTTGTCACTCCACTTTCGCGTAAAAGATTACCAAAGAACAACATTCCTAAAAGAGGAAGAGCTGTTGGTACCACAAAGCAAGTTAAGATCAAACCCACTATAGGGAATATGATTTTTTCATTTTGTGACACTACTCGTGCAGGTTTCATCTTGATTGTACGTTCATTTTTCGTAGTCAACAAACGCATTACAGGCGGTTGGATAAGAGGTACAAGAGCCATATATGAGTAAGCAGATACAGCAATTGCACCTAATAATTCAGGAGCTAATTTTGATGTAAGGAAGATAGCTGTCGGACCATCTGCTCCACCGATAATTGCTACAGAACCTGCTTCTAACGGTGTGAATACACCGGTAGCAAGTGCTATCATATAAACTCCAAAAATACCAAATTGAGCACACGCACCGATAATCATTAATTTAGGATTAGCAAGGAGCGAAGAGAAGTCGGTCATTGCACCAATACCTAAAAAGATTAATGGCGGGTACCATCCACGAGCTACACCATTATATAATATATTCAACACTGAACCTTCTTCATATATACCGATTTCCATTCCGGGTTCGAACGGAATATTTCCTATAAGAATACCGAAACCGATTGGTACTAATAAAAGTGGTTCAAAATTTTTCTTGATAGCAAGCCATATGAAGAACATGCCGACGAGCAACATTATCAAGTTCTCGTATGTGCAATTAGCAAAGCCGGTAAATTCCCAAAATTGGCTTATACTATCGCTCAGGAAATTTCCTGTTTGAGCATCTGTAAGAATCATTTATTTAAGTATTAATTATTATTCAAGAATCATAATGTCAGCACCTTCTAGAACAGAATCTCCGACATTTACTAATATTTGTTTAACAACACCACCTTTTAAAGCATGTACATCATTTTCCATTTTCATTGCTTCAAGCACACATACTGTCGCTCCCGGTGCTACTGTATCTCCAACTTTTACGTTGAAACTCATGATTGTACCCGGGAGAGGGCTTTTCACTGCACTTGCTACACCGGTTGTTGCTGCCGGTTTTGTTATAACTTTTTCGCCTGTTTCTGTGCGTGGAGCTGACGCCGGACGTTTAGGTGCTGCTACTTGTGTTGTTTTAGATGCTGCTACTTTATCAAGTTCTACAGTATAAGGAGTACCATTTACCTCTACTTGCACTTGATTTCCTTCTACATCGCCAACTATAACAGAGTACTTTATCCCGTTAATTTTATATTTATATTCTTTCATTTCTTTGATTATTTAAAAATTATTTTTTTGTTACTTTGGGCATCTCTCTCATATTATAAATTTTTGAGTTCCATGGAGAGTATGCACGTTTCATTCGTTTGATTGTCAATACTGTATCTTCCATATCGTGAGCCGAATCGAAATGTTCTGCTAAAGCCATTGATATAGCGGCAATAACTTCACCGGAGTCTACATAGTCACCACTTTTTTCGCCGACTGCAGATTTATCAATTCCTTGGGCATCACGTTTCTTTTTAGCTAATATTCTTGCAAATATTTTGCCAAAAAGAAGGAATAACAGAGCTAATACAATTAATGACAAAACTACGATAACCATTGCCATAACAGTTACTGTTACTCCGTACGGATCATTTTCTTTCACATTTTTTGATTTCTCTGCTTTCTCTGCTTTTTTTTCTGCTGTAGTTTTTTCTACACCGGTTTCAGCGACATTTGTGTTGCAATCATCGTGCTGACAATTATCATCAGTGCATAATTCGGTTGCTGTTTGTTCTGTTTTGTTTATCTCAGAATCAGCAACTGATGACGGGGTCGCATATCCCGTCATCAGAGCAATACTCAATGATAATGTCAAAAATAATTTTTTTAACATTTTTCTTCTTGTTTCGTTTTACTAAATTATAGAGGTATATTACCATGCTTTTTAGCAGGGTTAGTCAACTTCTTAGTTGCAAGCATTTGCAATGCACGAATCACGCGGAAACGAGTGTTACGCGGTTCGATAACATCGTCGATATAACCATATTTTGCTGCATTGTAAGGATTTGCGAAAAGATTTGAATATTCTTCTTCTTTTTCTTTTCTTACTGCTGCCGGATCTGCTGCGTCTTTCATTTCTTTAGCATAAAGTACGCTTACAGCACCTTCCGCACCCATAACAGCGATTTCAGCAGTAGGCCATGCATAGTTCATATCTCCACGAAGCTGTTTACAGCTCATTACAATGTGGCTACCTCCGTAGCTCTTACGTAATGTAACTGTTACTTTTGGCACTGTTGCTTCTCCATACGCATAAAGAAGTTTTGCTCCATGCAGGATTACACCATTGTATTCTTGTCCTGTACCCGGGAGGAATCCAGGCACGTCAACTAATGTTACCAATGGAATATTGAATGCATCGCAGAAACGCACAAAACGTGCTCCCTTACGAGAAGCATTTGAATCGAGTACTCCCGCCAATACTTTTGGTTGGTTAGCAACAACTCCTACTGATTGACCATTCATACGTGCGAAACCTACGATGATGTTTTTGGCATAATCTTTTTGTACTTCAAGGAATTCGCCATTATCGACAATAGAGCCAATGACTTCATACATGTCGTATGAACGTTTTGCACTATCAGGGATGATTTCGTTCAATTTGTCTTCAAGACGATCGATTGGGTCATCACATGGTTGAAGAGGTGTTTCTTCAAGATTGTTTTGAGGGATATATGACATCAATTTACGGATAAGAGCGATAGCTTCTTCACCATCTTCTGCCGCAAAATGTGTAACACCACTCTTTGTTGCATGTACCGATGCACCACCGAGTTGTTCTTGTGTAACATCCTCACCTGTTACTGTTTTTACTACTGCAGGCCCTGTAAGGAACATATACGAGATTCCTTTTGCCATAATAGTAAAGTCAGTCAATGCAGGGCTATAAACTGCACCACCTGCACAAGGACCAAGGATTGCAGAAATTTGAGGCACTACACCTGATGCAAGAATATTGCGTTGGAAAATTTCAGCATATCCGCCAAGAGCGTTGATACCTTCTTGAATACGAGCACCACCTGAGTCGTTAAGACCGATGATAGGAGCTCCCATTTTCATTGCGAGGTCCATTACTTTACAGATTTTTTGTGCCACAGTTTCAGAAAGTGAACCGGCACTTACAGTAAAGTCTTGAGCGAATACATAGACAAGACGTCCTTCGATTGTACCATAACCTGTTACAACACCGTCACCAAGATAATGTTTCTTGTCCATTCCAAAGTTTGTGCAACGGTGAGTCACAAACATATCTAATTCTTCAAACGAACCTTCGTCAAGAAGTTGAGCGATTCTTTCACGAGCTGTATATTTTCCACGTTCGTGTTGTTTTTGGATAGCTTTTTCACCACCACCTATACGAGCTTCTTGGCGTTTGTCTATAAGCTCTTGGATTTTGTCAAGTTGCTTGCTCATTGTATTTATTGTTTTTTTATTTTGTTGTTCAATTATTTGTTTGGGTCTTCACAAAGTTCTGTTAGAACAGCTTGTGTACATTTAGGATGCAAGAATGCGATTTTAAGACCATCAGCACCATTACGAGGAGCTTTGTCGATAGCTTTAACGCCTTTTTCTTCAGCTTCTGCCAATGCATTTGCCACTCCATCTTCTACAGCAAATGCCATGTGATGCATTCCACCTTTTCCTCCATTTTTTTCAATGAATTTTGCAATTGTGCTTTCTTCTGAAGTAGCTTCAAGAAGTTCGATTTTTGTGTCTCCTACTTTGAAGAATGCAGTTGTCACTTTTTGATCCTCTACTACTTCTTGTTTGTAACATTTAAGGCCTAATACATTTTCATAATAAGCGATAGCCTCTGCCAAATTTGGCACTGCTATACCAATGTGTTCCAAATGTGAAATTTTCATTTCTTTTATTACTTTTTAAATTAATAATTATCCAAATATCATACGTTTAAAGTTTACACTTCAAGCGTAATATAATTCTGTGCAAATATACTAATTTTTCGTCTATTTAACATCACTATTTACAAATATTTTTAGAACAATATTCTCGATATTATCTTTTTACAAGATTTATTGTCATTTATTTGCTATATTAGAAAATTATCACTAACTTCGGCGTCAAAATAAAATCTATACCAATATGAACACTTACGAGAATCTATCTGAACTATTGCGTCATAATCGTAGCTACAGACGTTTTGATGCAACTCGCAAAATATCTGAGACAGAATTGAGAAGTCTTGTTAATCTGTGCCGTTTATGCTCTTCGGGCAGAAATGCTCAACCGCTTAAATATCGTCTTGTAACTTCCCCCGAAGAATGTGAAGCAGTATATGCCACATTAGGATGGGCAGGATATTTTAAAGATTGGGATGGTCCGGAAGAAAATGAACGTCCTACTGCTTATTTGGTTCAATGTTTAGACATAAAATATGGTCCTAATTGCTTATGCGATGATGGTCTCCAACTTCAAGCCATTACTCTTGGTGCTACATCTTTAGGTATGGGCGGATGCATCATAAAATCTTTTAAAGCTCAAAAACTTTCTGAATCACTCAACCTCCCTGCAACATTAGTCCCTCGATATGTTTTAGCATTAGGTTATCCTATTGAAAATGTTGAATTAGTTGATATGGATGGCACACCTGATGCTGATTTCAAATATTATAGAGACCAAAACAACACTCATTTTGTTCCTAAACGTCCTCTTAATGAATTGATTATAGAATAAGCACATTCTTATAACATAATTGAGAGTGGATAAAACCTTTTCGTGTTTTATCCACTCTCTTCCTTTCCTATGCTTTCAATCTATGTTATTTCCAAATGACATTGTCAGGAATCCATTTATCTTTAGGTGTAGGATCTTCTGCCGGATAACCTATCGGAATTATACATAACGGGACATAACGAGATTCTATATCAAGTATTTCCCTAACTAATTCAGCTCTTCCTTCTGCAGGGTATACACCGGTCCACACTGCTCCAAGTCCCAACGAATGAGCGGCAAGCAGTATATTCTCTGTTGCAGCCGAGCAATCTTGAATCCAAAAATCGCCTGCCGGACCTTCAATTTTTTTAGTCATATCACCACAAACCACTATCGCCATAGGAGCTGTTGCCGTACGACTATTTGGCATTGTATCAGCTATCTCTTGCAACTTCAATTTATCTTGCAATACAATAAATTTCCATGGCTGTTTATTTATTGCCGAAGGGGCTGCCATGCCGGCCTTAAGTAAAATCTCAATCGTGTCTTTCGCAATTGGTGCAGATGTGAATTGTCGTACACTTTTTCGAGTCATTATATTTTCTATGACTGCATTTGTCGCAGCATTCTCTTCTGTTGGCTGAATGTTTTTATCACTGCTACAACTTGTTGCAAAAATTCCACATGAAATCATTAGTGTAATAATCTTTGTTTTAGAAATATTCATTTTCGTTTATATTTGATTGATTTGAATTATTTCACAAATTTACGAAAATATATTCTTATTTCAAAAAATATCACAATACTTATTTCGTATTATATTCTTTATATAAATAGTTTTCACAATGTTTCATTATAACCGAAAGATGACGAAAAGCCTTCTCCATTTTTAGAATTGAGTCGTATATGTGCTGAGATTTGCGATGCAAGGCGTATTACAGGAGTATACGTACTTTGGTTAATTTGGTCTATGACATCCATTAAGACATCCGATGAATGTGTTTGATTTTCAAAATCAAACAATGATGGTTGCAACATTGCTTGAGGACGAATTTTGGATATTATCACTCCTCCACGTTTATATTTTTTATTATTATCGAATATGATATTCAATCCTTTGATTGCTGCATCTACTATATCATTTGACGATGATACCGGAACATCAAAATTCAATTCCACCGACGGCATCTCATATTCTTGGTTAGCACGAAATCTGTTTGTACATAAAAATACAGTTATTGAAGAACATACACCTTTTGCTTTTCGAAGTCTGGCAGCACAATGTGATGCATAGACTGAAATATTCGCTCGAAGATAATCATAATCACACGTATCATTTGGGAAGGTACGTGTCTCACTAATTGATGCTTGAAACGAATGATTATTAGAATTTACTTTGCTGCATACTATACCTTGTAGTTCATTCCACACTCGCACCCCATTTACACCCATATTTCTTTGTATCCAATATAGATCTCTATCTATAAAATCCGACGCCGTACGAATCCCTTCTAAATATAACATTCGGCACAACCTTCGTCCTATTCCCCAAACCTCATTTATCCGCAATTCTTTTAATATGCTTTTTATCTCTTCTAAATCATTGAGTAGCACTACCCTATTATCTTCTTTTTTACCTTTGTGAGATGCTACTTTTGCCAATGTTTTTGTCAACGAAAATCCTATCGTAACAGGTATTTTTTCTTGACTCATACATTCATAAACTATGTTTTTTGCAATTTCAATTACGTCGGCTACGGGTATACCATCCACATCTAAAAATGCTTCGTCGATGGAATAATCCTCTGTAACCGGAACATATTTTCGAAAGATTGCATGTACTTTCCTACTTATATCATGATAGAGGAGATGATTTCCGGATAGCACTATCAATTGCTTGGAATTAATTAAATCCCTCAATTCATGAACAGGCTGTCCCATTTTTACACCTAATGCTTTGGCCTCATTACTTCGTGCTACGGCACAACCATCGTTGTTACTCGCAACTATAACAGCTTTACCGCATAACTGAGGATTAATTGAGCGTTCGCACGACACAAAAAAATTGTTACAATCAGCCAACCCTATCATACATCAATTGCTTGGGTAATAATATCCTTCTTTATATGTCACATAACCTTCATTGCATAAAAATTGCACTATCTCAGCTATATTTTTACCATCCCCGCTAAAATTAGATTTTATCAATTGCAATGTTGTGCCTTGGCTATGTACGATATATTCCAATACATCTTTTAAGACTTGTGAATCGATTTGTCTCGGCAATTCCGATTTTTCTAAACAGACATCACAAGTGCCACATCTATTGATTTTCTCGCCAAAGTATCCAAGCATTGTTGCGACACGGCATTTGCTATCATCAAACGCGTATGAAATCATCGATTCCACTCGATGTTGCAAAATTTTTCGCCGTTCCTCATAAACTTTAGGACCTATCTCTATATATTTTAATTCTTCTCTTGATGTAGGCATATAAATATATGGTGTACGCTTGCGTGGCACATAGTGAAGTATACCCATTTTTGTCAACAAGATTAAAGCATCATATATTTCTTGTTCTGTAATACTCAAATGTTTTGCGATAGTGTACTCACTGATAAATACATAGTCAGAAAAAAGTCCGGGATATAATCGCAATATCATTTGCAATACCAAATCTGTATGTATGTTTGTCTCCGGTATATGATACAATTCTTCCTTTGTACAGACGATCATAACTCGCGAACATATTTCTGTTTCTTCTATATAATCTATATAATTTGCCGAACTTAAAATTTTTAATGCACTTTTTGCTACTACATTATGCAATTTAAATACTTCACAAAACTTTTCAAAATTAAACTCATGCAGTGTATTATACCCTTCTCCTACTACTATATTAAGGAAATTACACAGGTGTTCGTAGACTTTTAGAATAGTATTTTTCGGGGGGAATGATTCTGTCAATCGACGTCGCAACTGACTTCTATCTATTTTGGTTGATAGCAGCACTGCATAAGCTCGCTTGCCATCTCGCCCCGCACGCCCGGCTTCTTGATAATACTCTTCAAGCGAAGGTGGCAAATCATAATGAATGACAACTCTCACATCCGGTTTATCAATACCCATACCAAATGCATTTGTTGCAACTATCACCCTTGTTTCATTGTTTTTCCATCTATTTTGACGTAGTTCTTTCTCTTCAAAAATAAGTCCGGCATGATAATTTTCAGCTGAAACACCTTGTTGTTGCAAGAAATCTGCTATTTCACGAGTGCGTTTCCTGCTTCTGACATATACTATTGCCGAACCCGGCACTTTTGAGAGGATATGCAGAATTTGATTTTGTTTGGAATCTGTGTGACGAACTACATACTGAATATTCGGTCGCGAAAAACTTTTGGCATAAATTGCCGGAGTCTGCATTTCAAGATTACGACATATATCACCTACCACAGCAGGTGTGGCTGATGCTGTCAATGCAAGAAACGGAACCGCCCCTACAAGTTTTCTCAACTTTTTAATACCCATATAGGAGGGACGAAAATCATATCCCCACTGAGATATACAATGTGCCTCGTCCACTACTATCAGAGATATTTTAAGCGATTTTAATTCCAAACAGAAACGTTCGTTTTGTAATCGCTCAGGCGATACATATAGAAACTTTGCTTTACCATTAACCAATTTTTCCCAGGCAATAGATGTCTCTCGCCCGCTCATACCACTATGAAAATAGACTGCCTTTATATGCTTATTTCGCAAGTTATCGACTTGGTCCTTCATTAAGGATATTAATGGAGATATGACTAAGGTTATGCCATCTTTAATCATCCCCGGCACTTGAAATGTAATCGATTTCCCTCCTCCGGTAGGCATCAATCCGATTGTGTCACAACCTGAAAGGACAGAATTGATTATATCCTCTTGTAACGGACGAAATTCATCATAACCCCAATATTTTTTCAGCGTATCTCTCAACATTCTACATGTATAATCTAATTAAAGACCGACTAATAAAGTAATCGGAGAGCATTATTGGCTCTCCGACATTCGTATCTCTTTTATCATTAATTGGATTGAATCTACTCGATTCGGATGCTTATTTTGTTCTATCGTATAACATATATCTATCGGCTTATGTGCGTGAATATGTTCAAAATATGGAGCCATATTAAAAGCTATTGCATTGATAACCCGACTCGTACTATTATCTTCCAATTCCAATTTAATATGTTCTAAATTTTTCCCGACAAGTTTACTTGTTCCGAAATCAAAGACATTTTTAGTACAGAACATCGGCTTCTGATTACCGGGTCCATACGGATTGAATTTTCTTAAATAGCCAATAAATTCAGGGGTTATGTCTGCAAAATTTATTACAGCATCTATTTCAATTTGCGGTGATAATTGATTTGGTTGAATATGTTCTGACACATACTCTTCAAATCGCTTGCTGAATTCAGGCACATTTTCTTCTTTCATTGATAAGCCTACTGCATAAGTATGACCACCGAAATTTTCAAGTAAATCTCGTGCTGAATTGACTGCCGAATATATATCAAATCCTTGGACAGATCTTGATGAACCGGTTGCCATACCATTCGACAAAGTCAAAACTACTGCCGGCTTATAATACAATTCTGTCAATCTGGATGCTAAAATACCTATGATCCCTTTATGCCAATCTTTGTTATAGATTACTATCGAACGTCGACCTTGAACAATATTCACATCTTTCTCTATCAGAGCATTTGCCTCTTCTGTGATTCGTTTGTCTAATTCTTTTCTGTCCTTATTATATTGGTCTATATTTTGTCCTTTTTCATAGGCTTCATGCAAATCGCGTGTAACAAGCAAATCCACTGCCTCTATTCCGCTTTGCATTCTTCCTGAAGCATTGATTCGAGGACCTATTTTAAAGATTACGTCGCTTATGGTTATATCTTTATTCGTCAATTTACATATTCTTATAATACTTCTCAACCCTAAATTGGGATTCGAATTCAGACGACGCAGACCATGATATGCCATTATTCGATTTTCTCCGATTATCGGCACTATATCTGCTGCTATACTCACTGCAACAAGATCAAGCAGTGACTCAAGTTCGTTGTGATTGGTCAACCCATTGCTTAATGCAAATGCCTGCATAAACTTAAAGCCCACACCACATCCACTTAAATGCGGGCATGGATATTTATTACCCGGCATCTTAGGATTTAATATCGCAACAGCAGGTGGCAATTCTTCATCCGGCACATGATGATCACAGATGATAAAATCTATCCCCTTTTCCTTTGCATAGCGGATTTCTTCTATTGCTTTGATTCCACAATCAAGAACAATTATCAATTTCACATCATTCTCTACTGCATAATCTATACTTTTCATTGAGATTCCATAACCCTCTTCGTATCTTGTCGGAATATAATATTCAATATTAGAATAATAATTTTGAAGATATTTGTATACGAGTGCTACTGCCGTAGTGCCATCAACATCATAATCGCCATAGACCATTATGCGTTCTTTTGCTCCCATTGCTTTGTTCAGCCGATTGACTGCTTTGTCCATATCTTGCATCAAGAAAGGATCATGAAGGTCGGCTATCGCCGGATTAAAAAAGCGATCTGCCTCGTCGGGTGTAGACACACCACGCCGCAACAACAATTCTGCTATCGCAGATATGTCGCTACATCGCTTTTTTATTTCCCCCACCTCTTGCTGCTGCTGCAATGTAAGCGGTTGATAATTCCATTTATTTATCATATATTGTCGTTTTTATTTGCACAACTATCATCAAACAATCTTTTCATCAGATTATTCGACTAATAACCAAGGCTAACACCTTTTGAAATTGATTTTTCAACTACCTAAAATATGCCTGTATATCCTATTGGTCAGTGAAAAAATCGTTTATGCAATCATATTCGCACACTTACGCGAATATTTGCAAAGTTAATGATTTTTTTGTACGCATCCAAATTATTTTATTCCTTTGAAAAAATTTAACAAAAAATGTTTTGGTATATATACAAAAATAAGCAACAACATCATATAATGATAATTGTTGCTATCCATGTTGTCCAAGAAGGATTCGAACCCTCACAGGCGGAACCAGAATCCGACGTGCTACCATTACACCATTGGACAATTTAATTCTTCAATTTTGTTCTGCAAAATTACACACTTTTTTTGTATCAGCAAAACGTTTACAATATTTTTTTCTTTTCTAACATCATAAGTATACTACTAAGTATACTACTATCTTTAGAAAAATAATTGCCGGAGCTACTATTATATTATTATTTGTATTTACTACTTAGCTTCTTCACTCAAATAGAAAATTGAAATTTGAAAAAAAATAACTACCTTTGCCAAATATGAACAATCACTGACAAACGACCAACTATCATCTGAAATTATAGCAACTTTTCAGTAGCCATAAAAGGTTTGGCTTTGTCTATGATACACCGTAATTGTTTTTTATTTAATATGATTTCTGTTGACAATTTTTTATTTAAGAATTATAAATTTATTGATTTATTTGCGGGAATTGGCGGTTTTCATATTGCATTGAAATCCATGGGTGCCGAGTGCGTATACGCAAATGAATGGGATAAATTTGCACAAGAAGTTTATCAAGCAAATTTTAATATATTACCTGAGGGAGACATCACTAAAGTTGATGAATCAAAAATTCCTGACCATGATATATTATGTGCAGGATTTCCATGTCAAGCGTTTTCAATAAGTGGTAAGCAACTTGGTTTTAATGATAGTAGAGGCACATTATTTTTTGATGTTGCACGTATTGTTAAAGCAAAGAATCCTAAAGTTGTTTTTATGGAAAATGTAAAAAATTTTGCTTCACATGATAATGGAAAAACGCTTGCAGTTGTAAAAGCTACAATGAAGGAATTAGGTTATATAATGTTTGAAGCAGTTCTAAATGCTGTTAATTATGGTATTCCTCAAAAGCGTGAACGTATATATATGGTTTGTTTCAGGAATGATTTAAATATTACAACATTCAGATTTCCTAAACAGTTTAAGTTGACAAAATATGTTGAAGATTTTCTATTAGAAGATGAACTTACGAAAGACTTGATTACTAATAGATCTGATATTAATTACAATAATGTTAAAGATGATAAATATAGTAATAAATCTATTCGTCTCGGAATTGTAAATAAAGGTGGACAAGGAGAACGAATATATAGTGCAAAAGGTATAGCAATAACATTTTCAGCGTATGGTGGTGGCGTTTTTGCAAAAACAGGAGGGTATCTTATAAATGGCAATCCCAGAAAACTTCACCCAAGAGAATGTGCAAGACTAATGGGTTATCCTGATACTTTTAAGATTGCATCAAAGCCGACTCAAGCATATAAACAATTTGGTAATTCTGTCGTTGTAGATGTATTACAATATATTCTAATTGAAATTAAAAACACATTGGACGGCAAACAAAAGGATTTTCCACCTCTAAGCTTATTTGATTAATTCGGACTCAAATCTTGCTAAATCAACATATTTTTGCGTTGCTTCTTTTAATTTTATTGACACAATAAAATTTGCGTTATTTGTATTTGATAATCTTCTTATCTTATACTTTGCACCATCTTTAGTAAATTGATATCGATATTTGTTCCCACATAGTATAAATTTATCTTTATTATACGCAAACTTAGCAAAACATCCGGAATTTGTCATCTCAACATCAGAAATGACATTTATTTGATGTAATATTTCTTTAATTTCTTCTTTATTATTTTTTGTTGGATTTGTTGAACCACTTTTCTTAATTCGATATTTAGCACTAAAATCAAAATAGTTATCAATGTTTTCTATAGGTAATACAATAAACCCTAAATTACTTCGGGTAATACAATAAGATGATTTCTTTACATTAAGATAATAATTTTTTACCCATTCGCAAATTACTTTTTGAGAAATAGGCAAATCTTTTGTCGAAACTTTACATTTATCAAAATTTTGCTCCATTTCTACTATAACAGATTTAACGTAGTCATCATAAGGAGCTTTATTTTTCTTTGAAAAGATAAAATTTTTATTTAATTCATCTATAAATAATACAAATTGACCACATTGAGCAACACTCATTTTACATTCAATAGAGAAAATTTGTTTGTTGTTTTTTATTACTTGTATATCACTTTTATTTGCATCATAACCACCTGCAACAATAAAATTTACTCCTCTATCTGAATATTCTTTTTGAAGATAATTTGCACATTCATTTTCAAAAATTTGCCATTCTTCCATAATTATTTTTATTATTGAATACTGCTGAAATCCATTAGTTTTATGATAGACACTTCTAAACCTTTTGCAATTTTCTCTATGGTATTCAACGTTACACTTTTTTCTCCTCGCTCAATTACACCCATGTAAGATCGCTGTATATTACATCGAAAAGCCAACTCTTCTTGTGGGATTCCTTTTTGTTTCCTTAATTCAACTACTCGTTGACCGAATTTTATGTTTATCTCTGTTTTCATATAGCAAAATTAGCAATACCACCTAAAGGTAGCAACCACCTAAAGATGGCAAAAGTTGCTCTTGTCTATTAAAACACTTTATATCTCAAACATAATAATATAAAATCGGTATCGTTTCTTGATGTGATAATTACAAAAACTCAACTACAATCCAAACGACTGCTATTAAATATCTTGTATGAGCGTTACCACTCTTAAATTTCTGATTATAGTGCTTGTCGACTCGCTTATCTCTCATTAAATCGTGCAAAAATAAGAGGCAGCAACGATGTACGAAATTCTTAAAGTTGTTTAAAATTTTGAGGTTCATTTGTTTTTATCTGCCGTCTCAGCTACCTTTGCATTTCAAATATGCACTCTATGAAGAAAATTATACTGATATTTCTTGTTACACTTTCTTTTATTGGTTACGCTCAACAATCTGATGCCTATTTAGAACGTGTAGACTCTGCCGATATATATATTGCTCGACAACGATGGATTGACGCAGAACGTGTTCTCAAGGAAGCATTACGTATCGAACCCGGCAATATCAATAATTCTTTGCTGTTATCTAATCTTGGAATCGTACTTCATCGCCAAAAAAAATTAGAGGACGCTATCGATAGCTTCAATTTAGCTCTCGTTATGACACCTAATTCTTTTATTCTGCTCAAAAATCGAGCTGCCGCCCTCTTAGATGCGAACCTCTCTGACGAGGCTTATTCCGACCTGACAAAAGCTCTTGACATCGACCAAAGCGATCCATGGGTGCTTAATTGCCACGGATTATTGTCTTTGGAAAAGGGTAATAATCAAACCGCTAAAAACGATTTCAATATGCTTCTCGACCTTGACAGCAATTCAAAAGAAGCTCTTATCGGCTTGGCTATCTGTGCAAACATTGAAGGTGATTTGACCACTGCAATCGACTATTATTCAGAAGTAATCAAAAATCATCAATTACCTGAATATTACGTTGAAAGAGCCCTATTATATATTTACACCGGAGATTTCAACAGAGCCGACGACGATGTCAGAGAAGGATTGCGTCTCAACAATCGCTATGGCGACCTATATCTTCTACGAGCATACCTCAATAAATTGCGTTATAGAAACAAAGATGCAGAGATTGATAAAAAAATTGCATTAGACTATGATGCTGATGTTCAACTTCTTCAGTCATTATTTCCTGAAAGCATCAAAAAATAATAACGTATCTTATTTGCAACTATGACTAATTGTCCTTAACTTTGCAGAGAAATTCGACTAAAACAATTGAACAATATTATCCGACATATTGAGTACTTAATGCAACGACACGATTGCGTCATCTTACCCGGAATCGGTGCTTTTATTGCATCGTATAAACCGGCGTATATCAACTCAGAATGGGGTATCATAACACCACCACGTCGTGAAATATATTTCAATTCGTCGATAACCAATAATGACGGGCTGATAGCAAACTCAATTTCTCGCAAAGAAAGAATCTCATTTTCTGAAGCATCTCAAATACTTCAAGAAAAATCGATGCTCCTAAAAAAGACTCTTACAGCACAAGGAGAAATTACAATAGGACATATTGGCACTCTCCTTTATGGAGAAGACGCTACAATCTCTTTCGAACCATTTATAAATTCTTCCAAATTACAAAATCGAAACGGATTTGACACAATATGTCTTAAGACTCTCAGCCAATTGAATTCTCAAAAATTCACACCAAACACATCTTGTAACAAAAATTTCAAAAACGACAAAAACTACTATATTCCTATCAACAAAAAAGTGGTACACTATGCTGCTATGCTAATAGTAGTTTTTATGGCTGCCTTTTCATTATCAATGCCTAATGTAGGAACATCCACTCATCAAGACTACGCATCTGTTATCCCGGTAAAAACTATCACAACAACAAAAACAGTTGAAAAGAATATAGATACTAATCTTCAAATAGACAACAGCACCTCTGATTCACCGACAGCTACTGACGATGCAGAATACTACCTTATAGTAGCATCTCTAAAGGATGATGATACATGCAAAAAATTTATTGACCAAACTTCCTCTGATTTTGAATTGGAAATTATCTCATCTCCTACAATCAGCAGAGTGTATGTTGCCAAAAGCAACAACAAAGAAGAATTAATGGCAATCCAACAATCCAACAATTTCAAAAAACAATTCTCTCAAGCGTGGATTTGGCATAAAAAATAAATTATACCAACAACGCTGATAGACCAAAACAAAGATGTTTGCAACCTTCATCAAAAAATATCAACTTTTATCAGAATGAAATTCAGCGATTTAAGTCAAATCACAAAAAATAAACAAAAAAAACCTACTAAAAACTTGCACAATTCCAAAATAAGCACTATCTTTGCATCGCAATTCAGAAAAGCAATCAATCACTGAATAGCAGAGAACATTAAAATGCGAAAATAGCTCAGTTGGTAGAGCACGACCTTGCCAAGGTCGGGGTCGCGGGTTCGAGTCCCGTTTTTCGCTCTAATATATTCGAGATTTAATTCGTCCGGGTGGTGGAATTGGTAGACACGCTACTTTGAGGGGGTAGTGGCCGTGCGGCCGTGTGAGTTCGACTCTCATCTCGGACACTCAATGAGATATTATAAGCACTGATGAAATTTCACCAGTGCTTTTTTCTTTTTATAACATTCCCTCTTAATCAGATTTCCAGGTTACACTTTTTTTGACAAAAATAACAAACTGAACTATAACCGTTTTCTCCAACTCTGTAAAAGATTGTATGATACTACATTTGGAAAAAGATGACGTTTGTTTATGCAAATCTCATTTAGATAAAAATGCTTGAAACACTTGTGGTTAGAAATATGAAAGATAATAAGTATGGTTATTATTTCAGCATCACACATGCGGTTTGGACGAAAATAATGGCGTTTTCTTTGTTTTGGGGAGTTCAAACCTCTGCGTTTAAGCATTTGATTAAAAACTTTGCAGAATTTATCTGCCATTACGAAAATTTCTGTAACTTTGTCGTTGGTGAGCATAACGATAATTGTTTTTGTTTGAAATTTAGTACCTTAAAATTAATATCTTTATCGCTAATCACCAAATTTTCAGCTACTTATATTTCTTCGAACTCACGTAATATTATTAATCATTAAATTTTAAGATATGATTCCAGCATATTGTAAATTAGCTTTATGTCCACATTGTGGTGCTAAAAAAGAGATAATACAATTAATGTCAGGTAACACTTTTGATACTGTGCTATGGTCTGACACAAAACAGATCGCTCCTATGTTACCGAAAGCTTCTCCTATACAAAAGTGTCCTTCTTGTAAACATTACTACCTACTAAATGAAGTCAATTTTGAAGAAGGCAAAAAATACTCATTCGATGAAGGTTGGTTAACTTTTGAAGACTCAGTCGCAGCTTTTTATGAATTAAACAATGATGAAACGAATAAACTTGAACTTTTGACTATAATTGTTACTTGGGCTTTTAATGATATAATTCGAAATAATGGCACACCAACAGATGAACAGTTTAGATTATTCAAAAAAATCATATCTCAAAATTTAAGTCATCCAATATTTCAAGATAACTATTTATTTAGAGGTGAGTTATATAGAGAAATTAGCGAATACGATAAATGCTTATGTATTTTGAGCGAATACAATCCTGACAACGTATTTTTAGCGAACATTAAAAATGAGATAATTAAAAATGCTAAGAATCGTATTAATAAAGTATTTGTAATTAAGTAATAATGTTCATATAACACTTTCCTTAAAGCACACGAAGGGCAGGTTGATAAATCGGGTATGCCTTATGCGGGACACATTATGCGTGTGATGGCAGCAGGTAGAACGATAGATGAAAAGATTGTCGGAGTTCTGCACGATGTCGTGGAAGATGCTGAGTGGACATTTAATGCGCTGCTCAATGAAGGTTTTCCCGTGCATATTATAGATGCACTACGGTGTGTAACAAAAATCTCGGACGAAGAGCCGTATGACGAGTTCATCGAGCGCGTTAAGACTAACCCGTTGGCTGTTGCCGTGAAGATTAACGACCTCACTGACAATATGGATGTTCGTCGTTATAAAGAACTATCCGATTGGGATGTAAAACGAT
>CAZGEX010000005.1:0-84624 GCA_964524385.1 uncultured Sangeribacter sp. | reverse complement strand
GAAGTGTCAGCCCTAATTTTAGATATCAATAAAGTTTTACCGGACAGCAATATTTGAACATAAATACATTATCCATAATTACAAATTAAAATGTGTACTTCGGGAGGTCATCGGCCTCCCTTACTATTTCTCAAGTAGAAAGTATTAATAATTCTACTATAGTATCGACACGTACCTGTATTAAATCAAACACGTGTATCATTATTATTATCACTATCCATAAATAGCTATCAACCTTTCTTGTCTACAGCACATCTAAACATTTTGATTGCAAAGGTATTGAAATAATTTTCATTAAATCTACACTACAAACCAAAACGACTTTACATTACTTTTTAACATCAGAAAGAAACATCCAAATTTTCCTGACTTATTTTCTAAAAGTCACTAAATAGACTTCAGACAACTAACGTGGTAAACTCTAATACATTTCAATAAAAATTCGGGATTAATTACAATAAAGAAGCCACCCCTTTTGGAGATGGCTTCCTTGATATACCGTAGATATAAATTATTCTGCTGCTTTTTCCTCTGTCGCAGGTGCTGCTTCTGCAGATTTTTTGCTGCGTGAACGACGTGTTTTGCCTGCTTTCTTTTCTGATTTTTCTTTAAGCATTGCTTCGTTGAAATCAACAAGTTCGATAAAGCAAGTTTCAGCGTTGTCACCAAGACGATGTCCGGTTTTAAGGATGCGAGTGTATCCACCCGGACGATCAGCTATCTTTTCTGCTACTACTCCGAAAAGCTCTTTTACAGCTTCTTTGTTTTGGAGATAGCTAAACACAAGACGACGATTGCTCATATCATCTTTTTTAGCACGGTTGATAATTGGTTCAGCAAAGATTCTTAATGCTTTTGCTTTTGCCAATGTTGTGTTGATTCTCTTATGCATGATAAGAGATATAGTCATATTTGACAACATCGCTTCGCGATGTGCCTTTTTACGACCGAGGTGATTAAATTTCTTATTATGTCTCATCGTTTTTAGTCTTTATCTAATTTATATTTTGAAATGTCCATGCCAAAAGACAAGTTCAAGCTGGCCAACAATTCATCGAGTTCTGTCAATGATTTTTTACCGAAGTTTCTAAACTTCAACAAATCTGTCTTATTAAACACGACAAGTTCTCCAAGTGTTTCAACTTCCGCACTCTTCAAGCAATTTAAAGCTCTCACAGACAAATCCATATCTACTAATTTGCCTTTAAGGAGTTGACGCATATGAAGTACTTCTTCATCAAATTCATCTGCATCATCTTCTGCCGGAGTTTCGAGAGTGATTTTCTCATCACTAAACAACATAAAATGATGTATCAAAATTTTTGCTGCCTCTTTAAGTGCATCTTTTGGCAAAATAGAGCCATCTGTTGTAACTTCGAGAACAAGCTTTTCATAGTCAGTCTTTTGCTCTACACGATAGTTTTCAACTGCATATTTCACATTCTTAATTGGAGTATAGATTGAGTCGATAGCAATCACATTGACATCTTCTGCTCCGAGCATCTCGCGATTTTCATCAGCAGGCACCCAACCTCTACCTTTATTGATTGTGAATTCCATATGGAAATTTGCATTTGAATTCATTCGGCAAATCACCAACTCCGGATTCAAGACTTCGAATCCTGTAAGTACTGCTCCTAAGTCACCGGCCTTGAACACATCTTTGCCTGACACTGTCACTGTAGCCTTTTCGAGTTCTGTTTCTTCGACTACTTGCTTAAAGCGTATTTGTTTAAGATTGAGAATGATGTTGGTGACATCCTCTCTTACTCCGGGTATGGTTCCCAATTCGTGTGCTACACCATCTATGCGTATCGAACAAATTGCATATCCTCCTAATGAAGACAACAATATACGACGTAACGCATTTCCGATGGTCTGACCGTAGCCGGGTTCCAAAGGCCTAAACTCAAACTTTCCGTAGTAGTTATCAGCCTCCAACATTATTACTTTGTCAGGTTTTTGAAATGCTAAAATAGCCATGGATCTATATTTTATTATTTAGAATACAACTCAACGATCAATTGTTCCTTGATAGTTTCAGGAATATCTTCTCTTTGTGGAAGATGAAGGAATTTACCACCTTTTACGCTTTCATCCCATTCAATCCAAGGATATTTGCTGTGATTGAATCCTGCAAGGCAGTCAGCGATTACTTCTAATGATTTTGATTTTTCGCGTACTGCTACAACATCACCGGGTTTCACTTGATAAGATGGTATATTTACCACTGCTCCATTTACTGTGATATGTTTGTGCAACACTATTTGACGTGCAGCCGGACGTGTTTTTGCGATACCTAAACGATATACTACATTATCCAATCTGCTTTCAAGTAATTGCAACAACACTTCACCTGTAATACCTTTTGTGCGTGCTGCTTTTTCAAACAAATTGCGGAATTGACGTTCCAATACACCATATGTGTATTTTGCTTTTTGTTTTTCACGCAATTGAAGTCCGTATTCTGATGTTTTCTTTCTACGGTTTACTCCATGTTGACCCGGGGGATAATTCTTCTTTGCTAATACTTTATCCTCTCCGTAAATTGCCTCACCAAATTTGCGGGCGATTTTTGTCTTTGGACCAATATATCTTGCCATTGTTTTGCTTTTAAATTTTAATTAAAGTCTTTTGTCATTACCTTAGCGCAGCCGCGATTGTCGAGAGAAAGTAGTTCAGACAATCTATTCGCATTCAGAAACGACTTAGGTTTAATCCAAAAATTCGTTAATATTATTATACTCTTCTTCTTTTTGGAGGACGACATCCATTGTGTGGTAGCGGTGTTACGTCTATGATTTCTGTAACTTCAATACCTGCACCATGTACTGTACGTATTGCTGATTCACGTCCATTACCGGGACCTTTTACGTAAGCCTTCACTTTACGCAAGCCTAAGTCAAATGCAACTTTTGCACAATCTTGTGCTGCCATTTGTGCTGCGTATGGAGTATTTTTCTTTGAGCCACGGAAGCCCATTTTACCCGCTGAAGACCATGAAATAACTTGACCTTCACTATTTGCCAAGCATACAATAATGTTGTTGAAAGATGAGTGTACGTGTAGTTGACCCATTGCGTCAACTTTGACATTTCTCTTCTTTGCTGCGACTGTCTTTTTTGCCATACTTTAATTTTATTTAGTAGCTTTCTTCTTGTTAGCAACTGTTTTCTTACGTCCCTTGCGTGTACGAGCATTGTTCTTTGTGCTTTGTCCGCGTACCGGCAAACCGATACGGTGACGAATTCCACGATAGCAACCAATGTCCATAAGACGTTTAATATTCAATTGAATCTCTGAGCGAAGGTCTCCCTCCACTTTGTAATTGGCTTGAATCACTTCACGCACTGCTGCGGCTTGATCATCTGTCCAATCTTGTACTTTAATATCTCGGTCAACGCCTGCTTTTTCCAATATTGTGTTTGCTGCACTGCGTCCTATTCCATAGATATATGTCAAGGCTATTTCACCTCGTTTGTTTTGCGGCAAGTCAACGCCGACTATTCTTACTGCCATATATTATTTACAAATTTTTTGCAAAGGTAATAAAATTATCCTTGACGTTGTTTATATTTTGGATTCTTCTTGTTAATTACGTATAATCTACCCTTACGACGCACAATCTTGCTGTCCGGGGTGCGTTTTTTTACTGAGGCTCTTACTTTCATATCTGTTGTTTTTTTATTTGTATCTAAATGCTATTCTTCCTTTTGATAAATCGTATGGAGACATTTCCACTCTGACTTTATCTCCAGGCAAAATTTTAATGTAATGCATTCGCATTTTTCCGGATATATGAGCTGTGATTTCATGTCCATTCTCCAACTCTACCTTAAACATTGCATTTGACAATGCTTCAAGTATTACTCCGTCTTGTTCTATTGCAGCTTGTTTTGCCATATAATTTCTATTAAATAAATCTATCTCCTAATGCTTTCTCTATGTAATCAAAAGTAGTTAAGATTTCGGGCTGACCATCCACTATGGCGATTGTATGCTCATAGTGTGCCGACGGCTTTCTATCTTTTGTTCGACATTGCCATCCATCTCTCTCAATTACAATATTTTTGCTTCCCATATTTATCATTGGTTCTATAGATAAACACATCCCGTTTCTTATTACTGCTCCGATTCCTCGTCTACCGTAATTTGGAACTTCGGGAGCCTCATGCATTTTTCGACCTATTCCATGACCGCACATCTCGCGTACTACACTATATCCGTGCGACTCGCAATATGTCTGTATTGCATTTGCTATATCTCCAATTCTTCTTCCTTCTTGTGCTACTGATATGCCTTTATATAACGATTCTTTTGTTACCTTGCATAATTGAAGTAACTTCTCATCTATTTCCCCAACTGCAAATGTATAACAACTATCGCCATGATATCCGTTTAACTCTACCACACAATCAGTACCAATTATATCCCCTTCTCTAAGGGAATAATTGGAAGGGAAACCATGAACTACTGTCTCATTTACCTCAATACATAAAGTGCCCGGAAATCCACCGTAACCTAAACAAGCAGGTTTTCCACCATTGTCAAGTATAAATTCTCTTGCAATAGTATCTAATTTGTTTGTAGTAACTCCCGGAGCCACCCACTTGGCTACTTCGCCAAGTGTGAGGCTTACTAGAGTATTTGCTGCTCGCATCAGCTCGATTTCTTCCGCTGTTTTGAGATAGATCATTTAGTCCTTTTATCTGGTTTTAAACTAACAATTTAAAATGCACCACTACCTGTTGTGCGTCCCTTGATTCTTCCATCTTTCATTAATCCATCGTAGTGACGCATTAATAGATGTCCTTCAATAATTCTTAAAGTATCAAGAACTACACCAACTAGAATCAACAGAGAAGTACCTCCGAAGAAAGATGCAAAGCTACGATTTAATCCGCATACTGTTGCAATTGCCGGTAGAATCGCTACTACACCCAAGAACAATGAACCTGGGAAAGTGATTCGAGACATAATTGAGTCAAGGTATTCTACTGTCGGTTTTCCTGGTTTCACACCCGGTATAAATCCATTGTTACGTTTCATATCATCTGCCATTTGTGCCGGACGCACTGTAATTGCAGTATAGAAATATGTAAACGCTACAATCATAACAAAATATATCAGGTTGTACCAAAATCCGTACATATCTGTTAATGCTCCCCAGAAGCCTCCACCCTCAGTGCTAAATCCTGCTAACGTCACAGGGATGAACATTAGAGCTTGAGCAAAGATAATCGGCATTACTCCTGCTGCGTTAACTTTCAATGGGATATATTGACGTGCACCACCATATTGTTTGTTGCCTACTATACGTTTTGCATATTGTACAGGCACTTTGCGTGTACCTTGTACTAACAATACAGCACCGGCAATCACTGCGACCAAGATAATTATTTCAACCAAGAATATTACCAAACCTCCACCTTGTGAATTAAGCAAACGACCTGTAAATTCTTGAATGAATGCCTCCGGCAAGCGTGCGATAATACCTATTAAGATGATAAATGAAATACCATTACCAACACCTTTTTGGTCTATTCTTTCGCCAAGCCATAGGATAAACATTGATCCCGCAGCCAATATAACTGTCATAAAGGCCATGTCCCAACCACTGAAAGATGCCACGGTGCCTGCTGCATTGATTTGATATTGCAAATTCAACAAATATGCAGGTGCTTGAAGCAACAATATCACTACTGTTAAATAGCGTGTATACTGATTTAACTTCATGCGTCCACTTTCTCCTTCACGTTGCATCTTCTGGAATGAAGGTAATACCATACCCAACAACTGAATTACAATCGATGCTGTAATGTATGGCATGATACCTAATGCAAATACTGATGCTTGAGAGAACGCACCTCCCGAGAACATATCCAATAATTGCATCAATCCATCGGATGTAAAATCCTGAAGTTTCATAAGACTATCAGGATTTACACCGGGTAGGACTACATAACAACCGAAGCGATATATAATCACTAACAATATCGTAATACCGATACGTTTGCGAAGATCTTCTACGCTCCAGATATTTTTAATTGTTTTTACGAATCCCATTGTTCTTATTTTTTAATTACGGTTCCACCTGCTGCTACTATTGCCTCTTCAGCTTTCTTTGAGAACGCATTTGCTTCGACTTCTACTGCTTTGGTAATTGCGCCATTCGCCAAAATCTTTACAAGCTGTCCTTTAGAAACTAAACCGGCTGACAACAAGTCTGCAACTGTAATCTTACTGAGACCTTTTGCTGTTGCTAATGTCTCTAATACATCTAAATTGATTGCTTTATACTCTACACGTGTAAAATTCTTGAAACCGAATTTTGGAACACGACGTTGTAATGGCATTTGACCTCCTTCGAATCCAACTTTATGTTTGTATCCTGAACGAGATTTAGCTCCTTTATGTCCGCGTGTAGAAGTACCTCCGTAACCTGAACCCGGACCACGTCCGATTCTCTTACGTGATTTATTACTGCCTACGGCAGGTTGCAAATTACTTAAATCCATTTTTCCTATTTTTAAGCGTTGGTCACTTCTACTAAGTGACGTACTTTATTTACCATTCCCATAATTGCAGGAGTATTCTCCTTTTCTACTACTTGATTCATCTTGTGCAATCCAAGGGCATCAAGTGTTCTCTTTTGAACTGCCGGGCAGTTAATGCGGCTCTTAATTTGCTTGATTTGTATTTTTGCCATCTTAATTTAATTATTTGCCGTTAAACACTTTTTCTACTGATACACCACGATTTTGTGCAACTTGTGCAGGGCTACGCATTTCAGCTAACGCTGCGATTGTAGCTTTTACCAAGTTGTGTGGGTTAGATGAACCTTTTGATTTCGCGAGGATATCGGTAATACCAACGCTCTCAAATACTGCACGCATCGCACCACCGGCTTTTACTCCGGTACCTGTAGATGCTGGCTTCATAAATACCTCAGAACCGCCGAACTTAGCAAATTGTTCGTGTGGGATAGTTCCTTTATGAACAGGCACACGGATGAGATTTTTCTTAGCCGTTTCCACACCTTTTGCAATCGCTGCTGTTACTTCGTTTGCCTTACCAAGGCCCCATCCGATAACACCATCTTCGTTACCTACTACCACGATTGCTGCAAAACTGAAAGCACGTCCACCTTTTGTTACTTTTGTAACACGATTGATGGCTACAAGACGGTCTTTCAATTCCAAATCATTTGTCGATTTTACTCTATTATTTCTTATTGCCATGATTCAATTAAAATTTAAGACCGGCTTTGCGTGCTGCATCAGCCAATGATTTAACTCTACCATGGAAAAGATATCCGTTACGGTCAAATACCACTTGTGTGATACCCATTTCCATTGCTTTTTTTGCTACTGCTTCGCCTACCTTTTCTGAGATTTGCGATTTTGTACCTTCTGTCATACCTTTTGATGATGCAGAACAAAGTGTCTTTCCTGCCAAATCATCAACTAATTGTACGTAGATGGCTTTGTTACTGCGAAATACAGTCATTCTCGGACGTTCAGCAGTGCCAGATACTTTACCGCGAATGCGGGTCTTAATCTTATTTCTTCTTGCTATCTTAGATACCATAATTTCTACTTTTTATTATTTAGCACTTGCTGATTTACCTGATTTACGACGAATAATTTCGCCAACAAACTTGATACCTTTTCCTTTGTAAGGTTCCGGTTTACGCAATGAACGAATCTTTGCACATACCTGACCTAACAATTGTTTATCTGCCGATTCCAATGTGATAAGTGGATTTTTATTTCTTTCTGTTTTTGCTTCCACCTTAATTTCTTTCGGCATTTTGATATAAATAGCGTGAGAGAAACCGAGAGCCAATTCTAATACTTGACCATTAGATGTCGCACGATAACCTACACCGACAAGCTCCATCTCTTTTTTATAACCTTCAGAAACACCTACAACCATATTGTTAATTAATGCTCTGTAAAGTCCATGCAAAGATCTATGCTCACGACCATCTGTAGGACGTGTCAACTCAATTTTTCCGTCTTCTACCTTCACTTCGATATCAGGATTGATTGATTGTGAAAGTTCTCCTTTAGGTCCTTTTACTGTAACTACGTTATCTTTAACCTGAATGCTTACGCCGGCAGGTACTGTGATTGGTGATTTACCTATTCTTGACATGTCAATACCTCCTTTTCATTAATAAACATAACATAATACTTCGCCACCGATTTTCTTCTCTTTAGCTTCTTTATTTGTCATAACACCTTGAGAAGTTGAAATGATAGCAATACCTAAACCATTCAATACACGTGGCATATCTTTATAACCGGCGTATTGACGAAGACCTGGACGAGAAACGCGACCAAGAGCCTTGATTGCATTTACTTTGTCAATTGGGTCATACTTCAACGCGATTTTAATCGCTCCACTTGGGGTATCATTCTCTACAAACTTGTAGTTAAGAATGTAGCCCTGTTCGAAAAGGATTTTTGTTATCTCCTTTTTCATCTTTGATGAAGGAACTTCAACTACACGATGTCCCGCTTTAATTGCGTTCCTCAATCTTGTTAAATAATCTGCTATTGGATCAGTCATTTTTTTGATGTTTAAATTGATTCAGAAAAACTGAACAATATTTAATACTCTCTCTTTATTTTTTATTACCAACTTGCTTTTTTTACACCTGGAATAAGTCCTGCAGATGCCATTTCACGGAATTGAATACGTGAAATTCCAAATTGACGGATATAGCCTTTAGGACGTCCTGTTATTGAGCAACGGTTATGAAGACGCACGCGAGATGCATTTTTAGGAAGCTTTTGCAATTTTGTTAATGCATCGTAGTCAATGTTGCCATCTTTGTCTGCCAAAGCAGCTTTTTTAAGAGCAGCTTTACGTTCAGCATATTTAGCAACCATTTTTTGACGCTTCACTTCGCGAGCTTTCATTGATTCTTTTGCCATAGCTTATTTCTCGTTTTTAAATGGTAATCCAAATTGTTTGAGAAGTGCATAACCTTCTTCATCTGTGTTAGCAGTAGTAACAAAAGTTATGTTCATACCCATCATTTTGGAAATATTATCAATGTTGATTTCAGGGAAAATAATTTGCTCTGTAATACCCAAAGTATAGTTGCCTCTACCATCAAGCTTAGCATTTATACCTTTGAAGTCACGTATACGTGGCAATGCAACGCGAACAAGACGTTCCAAGAATTCATACATACGATCACGACGCAATGTCACCATCACTCCGACTGGCATTTTCTTACGTAATTTGAAGTTAGAAATGTCTTTCTTTGAAAGTGTAGCAACGGCTTTTTGACCTGTAATTGCTGTAAGCTCGTTGATTGATGTTTCAATCAATTTTTTGTCTTGTGTCGCAGCTCCGATTCCTTGGTTGATTACAATCTTTTTCAACTTTGGAACTTGCATAACTGAAGTATAGTTAAACTCTTTCAAAAGAGCTGGAACAATTCTTTCCTTATATTCTTTACTTAATGTTGTGCTCATTACTTAATCTCCTCTCCTGATTTTTTTGAATAACGAACTAATTTTCCTGCATCATTCAAACGACGACCTATTCGAGTTGCTTTACCACTCTTAGGATCTAATACATTGAGATTAGAAATATGTACAGGAGCTTCAACTTTAACTATTCCACCTTGTGGATATTTAGCACTGGGTTTTGTGCTCTTAGAGACAATGTTTATACCCTCTACGATTGCACGGTTTTTCTTAACCAAAACTTCGAGGACACGTCCAGTCTTGCCCTTATCATCACCTGAAAGGACACATACTGTATCACCCTTTTTAATATGCAATTTTGCCATTTCTTTTTTCTATTTGATGATTAGAGAACTTCAGGAGCAAGTGATACAATCTTCATGTTAGTGGCACGCAATTCACGTGCAACCGGACCGAAAATACGGCTACCACGAAGCTCACCGGCATTATTCAACAACACACAAGCATTGTCGTCAAAGCGAATATATGTACCGTCTGCACGACGTATTTCTTTCTTTGTACGTACAATTACTGCCTTTGAAACTGTACCCTTCTTAACATCTGATGAAGGGATAACGCTCTTAACCGAAACTACAATAACGTCACCTACTGTAGCGTAACGACGTCCTGTGCCGCCAAGCACATGAATACACAGTGCCTCTTTCGCACCACTGTTATCTGCAACTGTCAAACGTGATTCACTCTGTATCATAATTACTTAACTTTTTCGATTATTTCAACAAGTCTCCATCTCTTAGTCTTACTCAATGGGCGAGTTTCCATCAAACGAACTGTATCGCCTATTGAACACTCATTTTTTTCATCATGAGCATGATACTTCTTTGTCTTATTGACAAATTTGCCATAGATTGGATGTTTCTCTTTCCACTTAATTTCAACAGTGATTGTCTTATCACCTTTGTTGCTAGAAACAACCCCAATTCTTTCTTTTCTTAAATGTCTTTTTGCTTCCATTTTTCTTCAAATACTTAATGGGATTATTCAACTACAGAAGCATTTGCAGCTTCGATTTCTTTTTGACGCAACACGGTTTTCAGACAAGCAATCTCGCGACGATCTTTTGTGATCTTCGCGGGATTGTCTATGGGAGATATCGCGTGCGTTACTTTTAATTCACGATAAGCCTTCTCAGCGACCTCTATTTGGTCTTTGATTTCTTGAATGCTTAATTCCTTGATTTCTTCCTTTTTCATTTCTATAATTATTATTATACATTCTGAGTTGGGTCATAGTCCCTTCTCACAACGAATTTAGTAATTACTGGGAGTTTTTGAGCTGCAAGACGAAGTGCTTCTTTTGCAATTTCGTAGCTTACACCTTCAACTTCAATCAAAATACGTCCTGGAGTAACAGGTGCTACATATCCTTCCGGATTACCTTTACCTTTACCCATACGTACCTCAGCCGGCTTCTTGGTAATTGGTTTATCCGGGAAAATACGAATCCAAATTTGACCTTGACGTTGCATATAGCGTGTTACTGCAATACGAGCAGCTTCTATTTGACGACCGGTAATCCATTTGGCTTCCAAAGTCTTTATTCCGAATGAACCAAAAGCAAGCTGGTTGCCTCGCTGAGCCTCACCTTTCATGCGACCCTTTTGCGATCTGCGGTATCTTGTTTTCTTTGGTTGTAACATTGTTCTGTGAATTCAGTTATTTATCAATTATTTTTTTTTGTTACGGAATCCGCCTTTTCTTCCTCCATTCCCTTGTCCGCGTCCGTTTTCTTTTGCGTTCGCAACATATTGTGGAGTAAGTTCTTTTTTGCCATAAATTTCACCACGGCAAATCCACACTTTGATTCCGATAATACCTACTTTTGTAAGAGCTTCCACTAAAGAGTAATCAATATCTGCTCTGAGAGTATGTAGCGGAGTACGTCCTTCTTTAAACATTTCTGAACGAGCCATCTCAGCTCCATTCAAACGTCCGCTAACTTGGATTTTGATACCTTCAGCACCCATACGCATAGTAGATGCGATCGCCATCTTTACAGCTCTACGATAAGCTACTTTGTTTTCGATTTGACGAGCTACATTAGCAGCAACGATCTCAGCATCGAGTTCCGGGCGTTTGATTTCATAGATGTTGATTTGAACTTCTTTGTCAGTAAGTTTTTTGAGTTCTTCTTTCAAAGCATCTACATCTTTACCGCCTTTACCGATAATCATACCCGGACGAGCTGTACAGATAGTAACTGTCACCATTTTAAGGGTTCTCTCAATGATGATACGAGAAACGCTTGCTTTAGCGAGACGTGTGCGGAGATATTTACGGATTTTGCTGTCCTCAAGTAAGGTTTCACCGTATTTTTTACCACCGTACCAATTAGAGTCCCAGCCACGGATTACTCCGAGTCGATTACTTATTGGATTAACTTTCTGTCCCATCTTTATTAAGCTTTAGCGTTATTATCTTTTGTATCCACATACAATGTAACATGGTTAGAGCGCTTACGAATTCTGTAGCCTCTACCTTGAGGAGCCGGACGAAGTCTCTTTAACATAGGAGCACAATCCACAAATATTGTAGTAATGAATAATTCTCCTTGTTCAGCTTTTCTTTCATTCTTTTGCTCCCAATTGGCGATTGCAGAACGTAGGAGTTTTTCCACACGTTGTGCAGCTTCTTTATTAGAAAATTTAAGGATGCCAAGTGCTTTGAAAACTTCTTGACCACGAACCATATCAGCTACATAACGCATTTTACGTGGAGATGTAGGGATATTACGCAGTTTAGCGAAGCTTTGCGACTTGCGTGCTTCCTTTATCATTTCTGCTGATTGTCTTTTTCTTACACCCATTGTATTTTATTCTTTATTTTTCTTGAATTTATATTACGGGCCATTATTTTTTCTTATTACCTGCGTGTCCACGGAAGTTACGAGTTGGTGCAAATTCACCAAGCTTGTGACCAACCATGTTTTCTGTTACGTATACAGGTATAAACTTGTTACCATTGTGAACTGCGAAAGTGTGTCCCACAAAGTCAGGAGAAATCATTGAAGCACGACTCCAAGTCTTGATCACAGATTTCTTTCCGGATTCTTCCATTGCAGCAACCTTCTTTTCCAGTTTTACACTGATAAATGGTCCTTTTTTTAATGAACGACTCATAGTTATTTAATTAATCAAATTTACTTTTTCCTTCTTTCAATTATGTACTTAGAAGATTGTTTCTTCGGTGCACGTGTCTTCAAGCCCTTAGCATAAAGTCCGGTACGTGAACGTGGGTGTCCACCTGATGCACGTCCTTCACCACCACCCATCGGGTGATCAACTGGGTTCATTACAACACCACGGTTGTGAGGTCTGCGACCTAACCAACGAGAACGACCTGCTTTACCAGAACGTTCAAGAGCGTGATCTGAATTACCAACAACACCTACTGTTGCTTTACATGAAGCAAGCACTTTTCTTGTTTCTCCAGAAGGTAATTTGATAATAGCATAGTTTCCTTCGCGAGAAGTCAACTGTGCAAACGTTCCTGCTGAACGTGCCATACAAGCACCTTGACCAGGACGTAATTCAATACAATGGATCAATGTACCAACAGGTATTTTACTTAGTGGCAAAGCATTGCCAACTTCAGGCGCTGCATCCGGTCCGCTTACTACCTTTGTTCCCACTTCTAATCCGTTAGGAGCGATGATGTAGGATTTTGTTCCATCTACATAATAAAGCAATGCGATGCGAGCCGAGCGATTCGGATCGTATTCGATTGATTTAACTACTGCCTGTACACCGTCATACGCTCTTTTAAAATCGATAAAACGATATCTGCGTTTGTGACCACCGCCACGATAGCGAGTGGTAAGGTGGCCTTCCGAGTTACGACCACCTGTTGAACGCTTACCTGTGGTGAGCGATTTTTCTGGTGTAGTAGCAGTGATTGTTCCTTTGAATACACCAATAATTTTGTGTCTTTGCCCCGGTGTAGTGGGCTTAAATTTTCTTACTGCCATTCTTTATTAAATATTGCTATAATAGTCAATAGTTTCACCTTCAGCTAATGTGATAAATGCTTTTTTGAAAGCAGCTGTTCTACCTTTGATGATACCACCTTTAGTGTAGCGCTGTTTTTTCTTACCAGCATAGTTAGCTGTGTTTACTTTAACCACCTTGACGCCATACATTTTTTCAATAAGACTTTTGATTTGAAATTTGTTAGCGTCTGGAGACACAGCAAATGTGTAACAATTTAGCCTTTCGGTAATTGCGTTGGCTTTTTCAGTTACAATAGGTCTGATTTGAATATCCATTTTTCTATATCTCCTTTGAATTAAAGTTCATTAATTTGATTTACACTATCTTCTGTCAATACAATTGCATTATTGTTCAATATTGCATATGTATTTAGATTGCGAGCTTCCATCAAAAACGCGTTCGGCACATTTCGAACAGACAAATATACGTTTTTATTTGGTTCTGACAAAACTAAAAGCACTTTTTTATCAGCTAACTTCAAATTTTTTGCCATTTCCATATAATTTTTTGTCTTTGGAGCCTCAAAAGTAAAGTTTTCAACTACGATTAACTCATTATTTTGCACCTTAGAGGTCAAAGCAAGCTTACGAGCCAAAACTTTCACTTTTTTATTGAGTTTGAATCTATAGTCGCGAGGTCTTGGACCAAATACTCGACCACCACCTATTAGTACTGGTGAATTGATGTCACCACGACGTGCACCACCACCACCTTTTTGGCGACCTAATTTACGAGTAGAACCCGAAACTTCGCTTCTTTCTTTACTCTTATGCGTTCCTTGACGTTGGTTAGCGAGATATTGTTTTACGTCGAGATATACAGTATGCTCTGGATTAGCATCGTTTCCGGATACGTAAGCAAAAACCTCGTCATTCAGGGTAATTTTACGCCCTGTGTCTTCTCCTTTAATATTATAAACAGATACTTCCATTATTTCTCAACTAAAACGATTGAACCTTTACTTCCTGGGATAGATCCCTTAATCATTAACAAATTGTGTTCAGGGAGAATCTTAATTACTTGAAGATTCTGAACTGTTACACGTTCATTTCCTGTTTGACCTGCCATACGCATTCCTTTAAATACTTTTGCAGGGTAAGAACAAGCACCAATAGCACCCGGTGCACGCAAACGATTGTGCTGACCATGTGTAGTTTGTCCAACACCACCAAAACCATGACGTTTTACTACACCTTGGAAACCTTTTCCTTTAGATGTACCAACTACATCTACAAAGCCTCCTTCTTCAAACAATTCTACTGTAAGAGTATCACCTAACGCAGGCAACTCGTTGAATGATTTGAACTCGGCCAAGTGTCTCTTTGGAGTTACTCCTGCTTTCTTGAAGTGTCCGGCTTCAGGCTTTGTAGTATGTTTTTCTTTTTTGTCTTCAAAACCTACTTGCACTGCTGAATAGCCGTCTTTTTCAATTGTTTTAATTTGAGTAACTACACAAGGACCTAATTCGATAACAGTGCACGGAATATTTTTTCCGTCGGCACTGAAAACGGATGTCATTCCGATTTTCTTTCCTAATAATCCTGGCATTTCTACTAATTTTTTAATTGTTTCTTAATCACACTTTAATTGATACATCAACACCACTTGGCAATTCAAGCTTCATTAGAGCATCGACAGTTTTTGATGTAGAGCTGTAGATGTCAATTAGGCGTTGAAATGATGATAACTGGAATTGTTCGCGGGACTTTTTGTTAACGAAAGTCGAACGATTGACAGTAAATATACGTTTGTGAGTGGGAAGCGGAATTGGACCGCTTACCACTGCACCTGTAGCCTTTACTGTCTTTACAATCTTCTCAGCTGATTTATCAACCAAGTTATGATCGTAAGATTTCAATTTGATTCTAATTTTCTGGCTCATATATTTTTTTATAAAATTATTTCAATAAATCAACACGTCCTTGCACTTCTGTAAGCACTGTTTTAGCGATTGAAGAACTTACTTCCGCATAGTGAGAGAAAGTCATAGTTGATGTTGCACGACCTGATGTGATTGTACGAAGAGCTGTCACGTAGCCAAACATTTCTGCAAGAGGAGCTTTAGCTTTAACTATTCTTGCACCGCTACGGCTTGTTTCCATACCTTCTACTTGACCACGACGTTTGTTAAGGTCACCAATTACATCACCCATTGACTCTTCCGGAGTAACAACTTCGATCTTCATAATAGGTTCCATCAAAACTGGACCTGCCTTTTCCGATGCTTTCTTGAACGCTTGTATTGCACAAAGTTCGAATGAAAGTTGGTCAGAGTCAACAGGGTGATAGCTACCATCTATAAGAGTTACTTTGAGTCTTTCAACAGGATAACCGGCAAGAACACCATTCTTCATTGCGGTTTGGAAACCTTTTTGAACAGAAGGGATGTATTCTTTAGGCACATTACCACCTTTGACCTCATCGATAAATTGCAAGCTACCTTCGAAGCCTTCATCTACCGGCTCAACGCGCACAATAATGTCTGCGTATTTACCACGACCACCGGTTTGTTTCTTGAATGTTTCACGAAGTTCAACTGATTGTGTAATAGCTTCTTTATATGTAACTTGCGGACGTCCTTGATTACATTCAACTTTGAACTCACGTTTAAGACGGTCGATAATGATATCGAGGTGAAGCTCACCCATACCGCTGATAACAGTTTGACCTGTTTCTTCGTTAGTTTCAATTTTGAATGTCGGGTCTTCTTCAGCAAGTTTTTGAAGACCTACACCAAGTTTATCTAAGTCTTTTTGAGTTTTTGGTTCTACAGCAATACCAATTACCGGATCCGGGAATTCCATTGCTTCAAGTACGATAGGAGCATTTTCATCACAAAGAGTATCACCTGTACGAATATCTTTGAAACCTACTCCGGCACCAATATCACCACATCCAATAAATTCTTTTGGATTTTGTTTGTTAGAGTGCATTTGGAAAAGACGAGAAATACGTTCTTTTTTTCCTGATCTACTGTTAAACACGTAGCTACCTGCATCTATTTGACCGGAATATACGCGGAAGAAGCACAAACGACCAACATAAGGGTCAGTTGCAATTTTGAATGCAAGTGCACTCATTGGAGCATCTGATGATGGTTCGCGTGTTTCTACTTTTTCTGTATCTTCAGGAGCGTGACCTTCAATAGCACTGGCATCAGATGGAGAAGGCAAATATGCACACACTGAGTTCAAAAGAGTTTGAACGCCTTTATTTTTGAAAGAAGAGCCGCAAATCATAGGATTGACATGCATTCCTAAAGTAGCCTTGCGAATTGCAGCTTTAATTTCCTCAACTGTAATTGTAGATGGGTCATCGAAATATTTTTCCATCAAAGCTTCATCAAACTCAGCTAAAGTTTCGAGCATTTTATCTCTCCATTCTTCAGCTTCGTCGCGAAGATTTGCAGGAATTTCTTCAATGGTATATTCAGCACCCATAGTTTCATCATGCCAGAATATTGCTTCCATTGTTACAAGGTCAACAACACCTTTGAAAGTTTCTTCTGCACCGATTGGAATTTGAATTGGAAGTGGAGTTGCACCTAAAACTTCACGCACTTGACGTACCACTTCAAAGAAATTAGCTCCTGAACGGTCCATTTTGTTTACATAGCCGATACGAGGAACATTGTATTTATCTGCTTGACGCCATACTGTTTCAGATTGAGGTTCTACACCACCTACTGCACAGAATGCTGCAACAGCACCATCCAAAACACGCAAAGAACGTTCTACTTCAACAGTGAAGTCAACGTGTCCCGGAGTGTCAATAAGATTAATTTTATATTTGTCGTTGTTATAATTCCAGAAAGTAGTAGTAGCAGCAGAAGTGATAGTAATACCACGTTCTTGCTCTTGTTCCATCCAGTCCATTGTTGCTGCACCATCATGCACCTCACCAATTTTGTGAGTAAGACCGGTGTAGAACAAGATACGTTCAGATGTAGTTGTTTTACCGGCATCGATGTGAGCCATAATACCGATATTTCTGGTATATTTTAATTGTTCGTCTTGTTTTGCCATCTTATTATATCAATAATTAAAATCTGAAATGAGCAAATGCACGGTTAGCTTCTGCCATACGGTGCATATCTTCTTTACGTTTGAACGCACCACCTTGATCATTGAATGCATCAACGATTTCAGCAGCCAACTTGTCGGCCATAGTTTTACCACCACGTTTGCGTGCAAAGATAATAAGATTCTTCATTGATATTGACTCCTTACGATCCGGACGGATTTCAGTAGGAACTTGGAATGTTGCACCACCGATACGACGTGATTTAACTTCCACTTGAGGAGTAACGTTTTCAAGTGCTTTTTTCCATATTTCGAGAGCACTTTTTTCTTCATTAGGCATCTTAGACTTCACAGTCTCAAGAGCTGTATAGAAAATTGTATATGCGGTATTTTTCTTACCATCATACATCAAATGATTAACGAATTTAGAAACTCGCACATCATTAAAAACAGGATCCGGAAGGATCACTCTTTTTTTAGGTTTTGCTTTTCTCATTACTTGTAAATTGTGTTTTTGTTTTTGGCTGCTTTTTACATCTTCAATAGCATACTCTTATACTATTTACTCAACCTATAGCCATCCAATAAATCAAAAACTAGTTTTTAAATTGTGATTTAATTGAATTTTGCAGTTCTATTTATTTTTTAGCTGCTTTTGGACGTTTTGCACCGTATTTAGAGCGTCTTTGTGTACGACCATTTACACCTGCCGTATCAAGAGTTCCACGCACAATGTGATAACGCACACCCGGAAGGTCTTTCACACGACCACCACGCACCATCACGATTGAGTGTTCTTGCAAGTTGTGTCCTTCTCCCGGAATGTAAGAGTTAACCTCTTTACCGTTAGTCAAACGAACACGAGCAACCTTACGCATAGCCGAGTTTGGCTTCTTTGGGGTTGTTGTGTAAACTCTCACGCAAACGCCACGACGTTGTGGGCATGAATCCAATGCCGGTGATTTGCTCTTATCCTGCAAAGCCACACGTCCTTTTCTTACTAATTGTTGAATTGTAGGCATTCTTTGTCTTTTTACTTTATTTTGTTACTAATGTTGTTTTTGTTTTTTTGCCCAGGCTCACACATACTAACCTCCTATCAGTCAAGGACTTACAGAGATGAGCACATGCCTTTTTCACCAAAAGCGATGCAAAGTTACTAATTATTAGCGAATTACACAAAATTTTTACTACTATTTTTTATCCTTTCTCGAAATATTTCTTACATAGATAATTATAATTGGCTTATCACATTATTTATATTGCGACGCAACTTGATAAATTTCTTCAAAAATTTTATAATCTATTTCTGTCAGAGCTTTTCCTCTTCGCGACATTGCTCGATTGGCGATTTCAAAGAATTTCTTTAGTTGCACATCTACAAAGCCACCTGTCGGCGAACCTTCACTAAAAGACGGGATGAATGTCCGAGGAAAACCTGCTCCATGTATATTCACACCTACACCAATAACTGTTGCTGTGTTAAACATACAATTTATACCGACTTTAGAATGGTCTCCCATGATTAAGCCACAAAACTGAAGATCGGTTCGCATAAATGTATGACCGGGATAATTCCATAATCTGATTTTACTATAATCATTCTTCAGGTTAGAAGCATTTGTCCCTGCCCCAATATTACACCATTCTCCGATTACGGCATTTCCCACAAATCCATCATGAGCTTTATTACTATATCCAAAGAATACAACATTATTGAGTTCTCCTCCCACTTTACACCATGGACCAATAGTAGTGTCGGAATAAATTTTTGCTCCCATATTTACGTGAGAGTGCTCGCACAATGCAAATGGGCCTCTTATACAAGAACCTTCCATTACCTCAGAATTTTTACCTATATATATAGGTCCTTTGATTACATTTAAGAATGCACCTTCTACATAAGCACCTTCTTCTATGAAAATTTTCGATGGATCTCCTATAACAATATTGGTCGATGACAATGGCATGCTAACTCGATCTTTTGTCATCTCTTCATAATCGTATACAAGCGTCCTACCATTGAGCATAAAAATATCATACAGATATTTCACCTTTATAACTTCTGAATTATAGTCTATTACAGTATATTCTTCGGAATCGAATTGACTGAGTGATCCTTTATAAGCTATAAAATCGCCTTGATTATACAATGCTTTACCTGCATCCATTTTTTTGATTGCATCCACCAATTCATTGTCAGGCAACACATTAGACGACAAAATCAAATTCATTGATTCTTGTCTTATAGGAAATTTTGCCTTAAGATAGTCCGGCACCATGTAACTATAATTACCGGGCAACATTCTTTCCCACTTTTCTCGAATAGTAGTTATTCCTATTCTAAAATCTGCGATTGAACGTGTAAATGATATTGGCAACAAATTCGCTTGCACACCAGGACAATCATACAATATTATATTTTCCATATCGTTATAGCTTCATTTTCAGACCACAAATTTAATCTTTTTTTCTTGTCTAAAAAAGTTTTTGCTAATTTTGCAAAAACTTTAGCGACAGGATTATGACAGAAAAAGAGAAAATGCTTCGACAAATGTTGTATGATGCCAATTATGATATAGAATTAATCAATGAAAGAAAACGTGCAAAATCGTATTGCCATGAATACAACAATTTGCATCCCGACAAAGAAACAGAGCAGAAACAAATTATAGATCATCTTTTAGGCAAACACAAAGAAAATTTTTGCATCCTTCCTCCATTTTGGTGCGACTATGGATACAATATTGAAATAGGAGATAATTTTTTTGCCAACCACAATACCGTAATTTTAGATGGAGCAAAAGTAGAATTTGGAGACAATGTTTTCATTGCCCCAAATTGCGGGTTCTATACAGCCGGTCATCCTATCGACTATGAACGACGAAACAAGGGGTTGGAATACGCCTATCCAATAAAAGTCGGCAATAACGTATGGATTGGTGCCGGCACACACGTAATGCCGGGAGTAACAATTGGTTCAAATGTAGTCATCGGCGGAGGTTCAATTGTAGTTAATGACATTCCTGATAATTCATTGGCTGTCGGAAATCCTTGTAAAGTAATCCGAAAAATCACCAATGAGGATACTCAAAGAATCTGGGATAAACCGCTTTAACAGACGCAATAATTAAAACTTTCGTCAATTATGAGGTTTCGAAATTACATTCATTTTAATCCTTCCACATACATATTCATAGCCTTCTCCATCGTTTATTTTGCATGGATGATAAGTTGTGACACTTATTTTGACGATTGGATATATAAAAAATCTTCAGGTGAAACTTTTGATGAATTTTGGAACTGCACAGGAGGCTCTATTCAGAATTTAGGCGATGCCTTCAATTCTTGCATAAATCATTATCATCATAGCAATGGTCGACTTGCTGACAAGATAGTCATATTTTCAAATTTATTACCGGATATAATTAGCAGAGTCATTCACGCACTTTGCTTAGGACTAACACTATATTTTAGTTCCATTTTATGCTTTCGAGACAAGTGGAAAATTTCTATCGGTGGCACTGCTATATTATCGGCTTCAATTATTTTTCTTCTTCCATGGAATGACTATTTCAATGCCAGTGCCATCAACTATAATTATCTTCTCAGTGCAACATTAAACCTACCCATTATAATTTCGTATATCACAGATCGACATCGATATAATTCATACAAAATCTACATATACATATTGGCACCCATAGCAGGAATGATGCATGAAGGATTTTCGATTCCTATTTTGGCGGGGATGTTGCTCCACACATTAACCTTTCACAAATCAATCAAGCCACACCACATCACATTATTTCTGACATATTTCATTGGAGCATTAATTCTATTAATAGCTCCGGGTACCATAAAACGAATCAGCGATGTCAGTCTATGTAATCCAACATTCGAATGGAGCCTACACACATTATTTATGTACACGCCTTCGTTTTGGTTAATAACAATTGTTTCAATCTATATAAGCATCCGACATGGAATAAAAGAACTTGTCAAAAGATACATATTCAACACATTCATACTTACTGCCGGCATCATAGGATTTTCAATCGGAGTATATACAATGATGAGAGGGAGAGCAGAATGGATGCCGGGACTTATGTTTATAATCGCATCTTACAATATTCTATGGGGAAACAACAGTATATTCAAACTACAAAAAACAATAGGAATAACAATTTCCGTAATAAGTATTCTATGGCTGTTAGCAGTAGCACAGCAACAATATGAATATTCACAAGAACAACAAAAGATAGAATCGGAGATAGCGTTTACTGACATCATTTTTGCTGACATCAGTAATTTTCAAACCACACCATGGTGGATGTTTGACACCCCTCACCCACTTTATTGTAACCACCATTACTCCATTGTATCTATATCCAACGGAATCAGAGCCAAAAACTCTAATAAGGGTATTGTCGTACTTCCAACTAAATTCACAAACAAGCACTATTCAGAATGGGACCGACCCGGTGGCACGAACACACTTTTCGGAGAATATCCTATCTACTACTCTCCAAAACGTTTAGGAGAAGTCGAGATCACATTTAATTTAACAGAAGCACCCATATCTCACTACAACATATTAAATAAAATCAGTGGAACTACGACATTGGCAACTCGTCAAGCTATGTACGAAATCCAAATACCATCATCAAAAACGCCATCCAAAATATTAGAGCAATTTAAATTAAAAAATGGCACTACATCCACATATCCCGACACACTATATTTCTACTATTTAGCTCCAATACCAAGAAAATGTATAGGAGCAAATATAGAATTAATTAACGAATAACATCTTCATTCCAAGCCATAAGATTCTACAAAATTTGCGTATTTAAAGCATTTTTTATTTTCAATCTTAAAAAAAATATCTATCTTTACGCAATAATAATTTTAACCACGAAAAACAATATGAAAAAGAAAAATTTTGAGTATCTAACCCATTTGCGTCAAATCATGAAAGAACAAAACATTGACGCAACCATAATAACCAGCACCGATCCTCATCAAAGCGAAATACCACCCAGCCATTGGAAAGGCAGAGAATGGCTCACAGGCTTTTGGTCGGAGAATGGCACAAATGGCACTGCTGTAATACTTCAAGATCAAGCATATTGCTGGACCGACTCACGTTTCTTCATTCAAGCAGAAATGCAACTTGACGGCACAGGATTTTCGATGATGAAAGAAGATGGCCCTGATGCAATTGACTTAGTTCAATGGATATGCGACAACCTTCCTGCAGGTGCCACTGTCGGGATTGACGGAATGACATTCTCAATCAATCTTGCAGAAAAAATAGAGACTTCTTTAAAAGCAAAAGGAATTAATCTTCGCACCGACTTCTTCCAATTCGACTACATTTACCCGGATCGTCCGGCTCGTCCAATGAATAAACTATTCATTCACGATGAAAAATTGGTAGGAGAAACAGTAGAAAAAAAAGTAGGCAAAGTAATTACTGAAGTAGAAAAAGAAAAAGCCGATGCAATTATAATGTCTGCACTCGATGATATCGCATGGGTTACCAATCTTCGCACCGCGAACGATATAATGTATAGCCCTATATATGTGTCATACATCTATCTTGAAAAAGGACGCCGAGTAATCTTCATCGACAATAAAAAATTAACTGCGGAAGTATCAGCACATCTCGAAAACTACAAATTCGAAATAAAACCGTACGATGCAGTTCTTGACTTCATTTCTTCGCTTCCTAAAGAAACTCGTCTTCTTATCGATGCAAACAAAACTTGTCGCGGATTATTTGACAAAGTAAATTGTTCTATTGTATTCGGAGGAGCCCAAGTAGCCAAACTCAAAAGCATTAAAAACGAATCTATGCTAAAGAGCATCGATACAGCGATGGAAAAAGATGGTGTAGCCTTGACTCGATTCTTTATGGAAGTCGAAAGAGAACATCCTAATGGGAAACTCACTGAACTATCTCTTGGCAAACGTCTTCGTGAAATACGTCTTTCTGACGAAACTTGTGTTGACGAGAGTTTTGCACCAATCATCGGATGGAAAGAACACGGAGCAATCGTACACTACGAAGCCAATGAAGAGACAAGTAGCGAAATCATAGGCGACGGACTTTTATTGGTCGACTCCGGAGGTCAATACATATATGGCACTACAGACATTACTCGCACAATAGCTCTTGGCGAACCTACAGCCGAAGAAAAACACGATTTTACGCTTGTGATGAAAGGCCACATTGCAGTAGCGACAGCAATCTACCCTGAAGGCACTACCGGGCATCAATTAGATGCTATGGCTCGCCAATACCTATGGAAAGAAGGAAAAGCATACTATCACGGCACCGGACATGGCATCGGATTCTTCATCAATTGTCACGAAGGGCCTCAAAATATTCGACTTAATGTCAATCCTACTCCATTAGAAATAGGCATGGCAACGAGCAACGAGCCGGGAGTATATTACGAAAGCAAATATGGAATACGATGTGAAAATATCATAATTACCATACCGGCAATGGAGACTGAATTCGGCAAATTCCTTAAATTTAAAACCGTAACATTATTCCCATTTGATCTTAGACTCTTCGACACAAGCATAATGACTGATGAAGAAATCGAATGGATCAACTCTTACCACACCACCGTAAGAGAACGCCTTCTACCTTTACTCTCAAAAGAAGAAGGAGAATGGATTATATCAAAAACTCAACCATTAACAAAATAAATCTAATAAATCAATGGCACTAATCAGACCCGTAAGGGGATTTGACCCAATAATCGGCAAGGATTGTTTCCTTGCCGAGAATGCCACAATCATCGGCGATGTTGTCATCGGTGATGAATGCAGCATTTGGTATGGAACAATTTTAAGAGGCGATGTCAACTCCATACGTATAGGAAATCGCGTAAACATTCAAGATGGTTCCGTACTACATACTCTCTATCAAAAATCCACAATAGAAATTGGCGACGATGTATCTATCGGTCACAACGTAGTGATTCATGGAGCAAAAATTCGTGATTTTGCACTTATCGGAATGGGAGCAATCGTTATGGATGACGCTATAGTCGGAGAAGGAGCTTTAGTAGCTGCCGGCTCAGTTGTATTAGGGAAAACCATTATCGGTCCGAATGAAATGTGGGCAGGAGCACCGGCAAAATTCGTCAAAATGGTAGAACCGGAGAAAGCCAAAGAAATGAATCAAAAAATAGCTCGCAACTATTTGATGTATTCAAAATGGTATGACGAAAAATAAAAAATTAATATCCATTTTTCTCAAAATAAGGATACTAACATAGTGCTAAAAATAAAAAAAGAGAGAAAATCACTCTAAAACAAAATATTTTTAGCTAAAAATTTTGTCATTAAAATAACATTATCTAATTTTGCACCGCTAAATCCAAATTTGACAAAGAGACAAGGATAGCACAAAACAGATAATAAATAATTAAAACAACAATAAAAATGATAATTGTACAAGTAAAAGAAGGCGAAAACATCGAAAAAGCGCTTAAAAAATTTAAACGCAAATTTGAAAAAACAGGTATCGTAAAAGAATTACGTAGCCGTCAAGCATTTGAAAAACCATCAGTAGCAAACCGCAAAAAAATGATGAAAGCGGTTTACGTTCAAAAGCTTCGTCAAGTAGAAGAATAATTTTTCTCCTATTTTATTTGCATAAATCAAGAAAATAATATATCTTCGTAGAAAATATTTGAGTATTATAACTCAAAAAATCACGAAGATTATGACAGTTGATAATTTCTTGAAATATATACGGTATGAGTTGAACAAATCAACTTATACCGTTTCGTCATATTCTTCTGACATTCACCAATTTATTGAATTTATCACAAACAACAATTCATCCGAATTCGATTATAAGAGCATCACACACAACGATGTCAGATTATGGTTAGGACATTTATCTAAAAATGGTTACAAACCACGTTCTCTAAGACGAAAGGCACAAGCTTTACGTGCATATTTCAAATACCTGCTCAAACACGGCTATATTAATGACAACCCCACATCCGACATCACTCTTGCAAAAATCGACAAGCCATTGCCGGAATTTATAAGAGAAAGCGAAATGGAATTTTTGCTCGACGAATCAAATAATCGTGAAACGTCAGATTTCACAGAAATTCGCAACAATTTAATCATAGAAATTCTTTATGCAACCGGCATTCGTCAAGCCGAGCTATTAAACATTCATGACAACGATATTGATTCAAACAAATCAGAGATAAAAATTACCGGCAAACGCAATAAACAACGCATAGTTCCAATAGCAACAGAGTTATTAGATAAAATAAAACTCTACAAAACTATTAGAGATACTACTTTTCATCTACATTTAAATCCTATGCCTTTGTTTATAAATAGAGGAAAACCCATGAACAAAATGGCATTATATCGCGTTGTAAAAAATAAATTATCAACAATAATCGCGAACAAAAAAAGCCCACACGTGCTTCGACACACATTTGCAACCGCAATGCTCAACAACGGAGCATCAATAAATTCAGTCAAAGATTTTTTGGGACATGCATCATTGGCATCAACCCAAATATATACTCATATATCATTTAGAGAATTAAAAACCAATTATGAACTTGCTCATCCAAGAGCACTAAAAAAGGAGGTTTAATTATGGAAGTAAAAATTAAAGCAATTCATTTCGACATCGCCGACAAACTTGTTGCATTCATCAACAAAAAGGTAGAAAAAATAGCTCGCCGATACGAAGCAATAACAGAAGTTGAAGTTACATTAAAAGTAGTTAAACCGGAGACAGCAATGAACAAGGAAGCCGCTATCAAATTAAGCGTCCCTCCAACTGAAGACCTATTTGCATCAAAAGTCGCAGATTCTTTTGAAGAAGCAATTGACCTCAGCCTTGATGCTCTCGAAAAACAATTAGAAAAAATTAAAGCTAAAAAATAACAATCATACCGGAAACAACAAACAACCTATTCCGGTCAATAATCTAACAATCGGCGCGGAATGACTTAAAGCCATTCCGCGTTGAACTCTAAAACGAGCATCATGTCACTTCTTAAAAAAGTAAAAATCATTGAATTCCCCAAAATTTGCGATCCACGTGGCAACTTATCTTTTATAGAGAGTGCTCGCCATGTGCCATTTTCCATAAAACGAGTATTCTATATTTATGATGTTCCCGGAGGGGAAACTCGCGGAGGTCACGCACACCGAGAATGTTCATGCGTGTTAATAGCTGTATCAGGATCATTTGATCTTAGATTGACTGATGGCAAAGATGAAATGACGATAACGCTAAACCGCTCAAACAAAGGTGTTTTGATTCCACCCGGAGTATGGGACACGATGCACAATTTCACGACAGGGACAGTTGCACTTGCATTAGCGTCACACGCTTACGAAGAAGAAGATTATATTCGTGATTACGACGAATATCTTGAATATGTAACCTGCATCAACCAACAATGAAATATCCATTTCTACAACTCAAGGACTCCAACTCACAATACTCTACGGAAATAAAAGCAGCTATCAACAGAGTAGTCGATTCCGGATGGTATCTCAACGGAACAGAGAATCAACAATTCGAAGAAGAGTTACGCAAAAGTTGTGGAGCAGCTTATGCTATAGGTGTTAGCAATGGGCTTGATGCTTTACGCCTTATTTTAAGGGCATATATTGAATTAGGGAAAATAAACGAAGGGGATGACATAATCGTACCGGCAAATACTTATATAGCCACTATCCTTGCCATTACCGATAATCGATTGAATCCAATACTTGTCGAACCCGACGAAGCGACTTTTAATCTCAATATCGATTACATAGAGAAAGCAATTACCCATCGCACAAAGGCTATTTTAGTCGTACATTTATACGGCACACCTTGTTGGAGCAAAAAGTTAAAAGAAATTGCAAAAAAGCACAATCTTATTATCATTGAAGACAATGCACAAGCTATCGGAGCTAAAGCAAATTGCGTTGGCATCAATTCTGAATCCTATATTACAGGGGCTCTTGGTAATGTCGCGGCATTCAGCTTCTATCCCACAAAAAATATTGGAGCATTGGGCGATGCCGGAGCTATCACTACTTCCGATAGACAAATCGCAGAAACAGTAAGAGCATTAGCAAATTACGGAAGTGACAGACGATATCACAACATTTACCGCGGTTATAATTGCAGAATGGATGAACTTCAAGCTGCAATTCTTCGCATCAAACTCAAAAATCTTCACGAAGAAACACAGCGACGTATCACAATTGCTGAGACCTATAATCGACATATCTACAATCAGAACATACTTAAACCTATAATCTTCAGCGACATCCGCCAAGTGTGGCATCAATATGTAATACGTGCAAAAAATCGACAAAGTTTTATCGATTTTCTTGCAAAAAACCAAGTGGGTTATGACATCCATTATGCCGTACCTCCCCATCTTCAGCCTTGCTATAACCAAACACTTAAAGGCAACTATCCCTTAACCGAAATACTTGCGAACGAAGTAGTAAGTCTTCCAATAGCAAATCTATCTACCTCAGATGCTATCGAAATTTCACAAATTATAAATTCTTTCTAACATAATTACCAAATAGGCAACAAAACCCTAGGACTTACTTACCCAATAGTTGTCAAACTTAAATATGTTTTCTAAATCTACAACGATTTCAATAGTGAAATCATTAAATGTTTTTATAGAGCGTCAAAAGCTATCTCAAGATAGGAATCCGGACAATTCTTAAGTGGAGAGATAATGGACAATGACGCCCACGTCTAAGCATATATACAAATCTGAGAAGATAGAATATATCTCAACGGCGTGAGACATTGTTTATTACTTCCACTCGGCTGTTCAGAGCCACTATCTTAGTCCTCACGCTTTTATTATTAATAGTTTCTTTCGAGGATTTAGAAACTTAGACCTAATTTTAAATAACAGAAAAAGGGTTGAACCTCATATTCGATTCAACCCTTTATTTTAAGAGATATAATTTCTACGGAATAAGCTTTCTCAAATCCCCTATTGTAATTGAACTTGCGGCAAGTTCTCCATTACTATCATAAACATAGAATGTTGGCAACACACTGACATTATAAGTCAGTACAGATTGAGAATACATTCCATCGGGTTCATAAACCACTGTCCAAGGTAAATTCAATGCCGCTTGTCGCCAATCTAATTGGTCTTCATCAAGACAAACTTGATAGATACCAATTGCATCACCTTTCTCCTCCTTTAATTTAGCCAATTCTCGATTCAGGATAGGCGAATCCGGATGCGTCAATAGAGAGAACACCACTATTGTAGGAACTCCCTTCTGCATCACTTCAGATAATTTTTTATTTTCCCCGTTACAATCTTTTAGATCTATATCAAAAAAAGCGACTGTTTCGACTTCTTGCACCAAGCCTTTTTTACTACTCTTCATACGCTGCAACTCTACCGCTTTATTTTCCAACCATTTTGTCCGAGGATCGTTTGGTTTAAATTCTTTATACGCAGTTGCTACAGCTGCATAATATTTGGCATCTGCAGGATTATTAGGATCAAATAGATAAGAACCTCCAATTGTTTTGTTCAAAACGTGATAGCTCAATATGTTGCCTTTACCTTCTCGAATCACATCGGAATACACCTTTCTTTTGAATTGCTCTACTGAATCAGCCGAACCTAATGAAAGTTTATTAGCCTCCGATTCAAATTTTGCCATTTTCTCTGCTTGCTCTGAACCTGACAAAACATAATCTACCCCAAAATTGTCTGAAGTCGTTTCTAACGTTAAATTTTCGGTGCTATCTATAGGCAGATAGACAAACTTATCATCCATTCTTAAGCGATAAATATCAGCATATTTTGGCGATATGAAATTTATATCAAATGTTCCATCATCTCTAACAGTTACAGAATCCAACGAAATCCAATGACCATTTTCACCTCGTTCAAGCACAATGCTTTTATTCTGCCCGTTTTGGATGTTTCCACTCACACTAAATTCAGATTCGCTACACGATGACAATCCGCTAATCGCAACTGCCAACAAAAAAGATTTTGACAAAAATTTGTAGCGAGAAATTAAATCTCTTTTAATATCCATTTCACTTAATTTTGATGCAAATATAGCGAAAATATTTATTATCTTTGCAATAAATTATTCCAAACATAAAAATCACTCACTTATGAGCGACACCCAATCATCAGATATTCAAAGATTTATAGTAGCTCAAAATTCGTCATTTTCCGGTTATGCTCAAGCACTTCAAGAGATACGTAACGGCATGAAAACATCACATTGGATTTGGTATGTTTTTCCGCAACTTCGCGGACTTGGACATAGCATTAATTCAAGATACTACGGAATCGCAAACATAGCTGAAGCTCGATTATATTTTCAACACCCAATATTGCGACAACGACTAATTGAAATCAGTCGGGCATTATTAACACATAAAGATAAAAATATTACAAAAATATTTGGAGAAATCGATGCTGTAAAACTTTGCTCATGTATGACATTGTTCAACCATATATCCCCTAACGACATATTCGCCGAGATACTAAAAACATTTTTCAACAATCATCATGACCAAAAAACGATAGATATGTTAAAAAAATCAGAAATGTAAAAACAAATTGAAATCTCTAAAAAAGAAAACTATCTGCAAACTTGTAATTTTAGAATATAGATTTTGTCGATAGAATAATTTTTTACTATCTTTGTACGATTTTTTTAAGCAGAAGAAAAAAAGAAAATTTATATGTTAAATCCAATTAAAAAAACCATCGAGCTTTCTGATGGAAGAACCATCACAATCGAAACAGGCAAATTAGCCAAACAAGCCGATGGAGCGGTAGAAGTACGCATGGGCAACACAATGCTCCTTGCTACAGTATGTTCGGCAAAAGATGCCAACGAGGGAGTCGATTTTATGCCCCTCACAGTAGAATACAAAGAAAAATTCTCATCAATCGGACGTTATCCCGGAGGTTTCCTCAAACGCGAAGGACGAGCAAGTGATTATGAAATTCTTACATCACGTCTTGTCGATCGTGTATTACGTCCATTGTTCCCTGATAATTATCATGCAGAAACATTTGTCAACGTAACACTTTATTCTGCAGACGAAAATGAAGCACCGGATGCATTAGCAGGTATTGCGGCATCAGCAGCATTAGCTGTCAGCGACATTCCTTTCAATGGACCTATATCAGAAGTGAGAGTTGCACGAGTTGACGGTGAATGGGTGATCAATCCCACATTCAGCCAAATAGACCGTAGTGACATCGAATTAATGGTTGGTGCCACTTATGACAACATTATGATGGTAGAAGGCGAAATGAACGAAGTTTCAGAAGCCGAACTTCTTGAAGCACTCAAAGTGGCTCACGAAGAAATCAAACGCCACTGCTTGGTTCAACTTGAATTGCAAAAAGAGGTTGGCAAAACAATTCGCGAATATTGCCATGAAATCAACGATGACACACTTCGTGCAGACGTAAAAGAAAAATGCTATGACAAAGCATACGCAATAGCAAAAGCCGGCAATGCCGACAAACATTGGAGAGCAGAATCGTTCAAAGCCGTTTGCGATGAATACATCGAGAATCTTCCTGAAATGACAGAAGAACAACTTGAAAATTACACTGCCGACCAACGCATTGCAATGGTAAAACGCTATTATCACGATGTAGAGAAAGAGGCAATGCGTCGGTGTGTGCTTGACGAGGGTATTCGTCTTGACGGACGTCAGACCACTCAAATCCGCCCAATATGGTGCGAAGTGGACTATCTTCCGGGACCTCATGGAGCTGCAGTATTCACACGAGGAGAAACACAAGCTCTTGTTACAGCTACATTAGGCACTACATTAGATGAAAAAATACTTGATGATGTGCTTAATCAAGGCAAGGAACGATTCCTGCTTCACTACAACTTCCCGCCATTCTCAACAGGCGAAGCAAGAGCTCAACGCGGAGTAGGACGTCGTGAAATCGGACATGGCAACTTGGCACATAGAGCTTTAAAACGTATGTTCCCTGACGGATTCCCTTACACTTGTCGCATTGTAAGTGATATTCTCGAATCAAATGGTTCTTCATCAATGGCAACCGTATGTGGTGGAACTCTATCACTCTTAGACGCCGGAGTAAAAATGAAACGTCCGGTAGCAGGCATTGCAATGGGACTCATCTCTGATGGTCAAAAATTTGCAGTATTAAGCGATATACTCGGCGATGAAGACCACCTTGGAGATATGGACTTCAAAGTGACCGGTACTACAAATGGTATTACAGCGACACAAATGGACATCAAGTGCGACGGATTGAGCTATGAAATTCTTGAACAAGCTCTCAATCAAGCTCGCGACGGACGTTTGCATATCCTAAACATCATCAACGAAACAATTCCTGAAGCAAGAGAAGATTACAAACCACATGTTCCTCGTCTAATTACAATCGACATTCCTAAAGACATGATTGGTGCAGTAATCGGACCTCAAGGAAAAATCATCCAAGGCATACAAGAAGAAACAGGAGCTGTAATTTCGATTGAAGAAGATGCAGAAATGGCTGTAGGACACGTAGAAATTGCTTGCAAATGTAAAGAAGGATTAGATGCCGCATTGGCTAAAATTAAAGCAATCGTCGCACAGCCGGAAGAAGGAGAAGTCTACAACGGCACAATCCGTTCTATTCTCGAATTCGGAGCATTTGTTGAATTTATGCCGGGACGTGACGGACTTCTACACATCAGTGAAATAAGTTGGGATCGCCTTGAAAATATGGAAAATAGCGGTCTTAAAGAAGGTGATAATGTAACTGTAAAACTTATTGAAATCGACAAAAAGACAGGTAAATATCGTCTATCACAAAGAGTCCTCACTCCAAAACCGGAAGGATATGTAGAACGTGAAGCACGCCCTCGTCGCGACAACAACGGAGGCAATAATGGACCACGCAATAACAACCCACGAATGTCAAATCCTCGCAATAATAATAGTCGCAATAATTTCGGTCCCAAAAACAACAATCGCAATCAAGACCGATTCCACGATCACAACAACAACAATCACCACGAAGATTAAGTTTAAACTATAGAAAAAGAATGAGCCGATAATTATCGGCTCATTCTTTTTCATTATAACGAACTATCTTACTAAAAAAAATGTTATTAAACATAAAATCACACAATAATCGTTTCAATTATTCTTGTTAATTTTGCAATTGATTATGCAAATATCTCAACAAGCAGATTATTAAATCTTTAACAGCATTCTTAGAAAACACAAAACTATAATTTAATAACAAAAACTAAATTAACACATGAAGAAATTTTTACTTTCATTAGTTATGATGTTAGGATTTATCGGATACATTTCTGCAGCCGAAATCTCCTACACAATGGATCAAGCCACATTGGAGTCCACAACAGTTGACAGTAACAACAATCCAATTATTACAGGCTTCAGCTACGATGTAATCTCAGCGAGCATTGAGAAAAAAGACGCATCGACCGACCCTTGCTATAGCTCAAGCGGTAAAGATGTTCGCATCTATGCTAAAAGTTCAATTACACTCAGCACAACTGATGGTTCAAACTTGACAAACATTGTATTTACCATCTCCAGCAACGGCAAAAAACGCCTTACAGACATGACCGTTGATACTGGTACATGCGTATCTAACGGAGCTGACACATGGACAGTGGTATGGACAGGTGATGCACCTGAAGTAACATTTGTCGTAGGTGATACAAACACTCATGGAACTGATGATGCGTCCAAAGCCGGACGTCTTGCATTTAGCGGAATGTCTGTAACAACAGGAGCCGGCACAGGAGTTGAAAAATCTGAAATGCCTGTCATCTCACCGGAATCATGCACATTCACAGAAGAAGGCATTGCAGTTACAATTTCTGCAGCGACAGGAGCAACAATTTATTACACTCTTGACGACACAACACCTACAACAGAAAGCGATGTATACACTTCTCCACTCGCAATCACAACCACAACCACAGTAAAAGCTATTGCTGTAGAAGAAGGTAAAGAGCCATCAAAAGTAGCAGAAGCAACTTACACTTACCGCAGTGGTTCATTTACAATGTCGGATGTACTTGCAACAGCAACAGAAGGCAACACATACGAAGTAGGCGGTGTAGTTACAGCACTATGCACACGTGGCTTCATTGTAACAGACAACACAGGCTCAATGTTTGTATATTATGCATCAGGATTTGATGCAAACGAATACAAAATTGGCGACCAAGTCTCTTTCTCAGGCACATTAGGTTCTTACGGACAAGGTCTTCAATTCACAGGCACAGACATCACTGTTGAAAAATGGGACAATGTAGAATACACTTATCCTGAAGCAATGACATACGATTGGGATACAGCTATCACACGTACAGCAGCGGCAAAAGCTATGTATGTAGAAATGGAAGGGACACTTTCAATTTCAGGCAACTACTACAATGTAGTTCTTCCTAATGCAGAGACAGCTCAAGGTTCAATCTATTATGCAACAGACGCAACAAAAGCTCTTATGCAAAATGGTCAAGAAGTTACTCTCAAAGGTTATTTCATCTCAATTTCAGGAGGTAAATACGCAAACATCATAGTAACAGAAGTAACAGCCAAAGGTGATGCTACAGAATCTACAAAAGTTGCCAACATTGCAGAATTCATCTCTAAAGGACTTTCTGATGAAACTACAACATTTGAAATCACAGGTGAAGTTGCTGTAACATACCAAAATGGCAGCAACCTATATGTAGCTGATGCTACAGGTCAAATCCTTGTATATGGCACACTCAATAAAGAATACAAGAATGGCGACCGTTTGACAGGAATTCAAGGAACCTTCAAAAATTATTACAGCACATACGAAATGAATGCATTATCTACATCATTCGGTGATGCTACAGCCGGAGAAGAAGTTAAACCTACTACAATCCAAACAGTAGAAAATGTAACTTCAGAAATTCAAAACCACTACGTATTGCTTGAAAATGTTACTCTTGATTCTGCTAATACAAAATTTGTAGATCCAATTGATGCAGAAATCAAATATTACAACAAATTTGCAATAGAACTTCCTGAAGATGGTGTTTACAACGTAATCGGTGTAGTAAACTACTACCAAGCAAAAGGTGCAGAAGCTCCGGAAGTACAAATTTATCCTATCGAATTCCTCGAAGCAGGTACAACACCTGAACCGGAAGTTACAGAAGCTGCAACACTCGCAGAAGCTCTTGCACTCGGTGCTAATGGCGAAACAGGTGCAATCACGATCACAGGTGACGTGACTATAGTGTACAAAAACAATCGCAACATCTACATTAAAGATGCAGAAACATGGTCACTTATCTACAATAAAACTGATGTTGAAATGCCGGCTTACAAAAACGGTGATATAATCAGCAATTTCAAAGTGACTTATGCTCTTAATGACAACCAACCTCAATTCCTTCCGGTAGACGGCACATTTACAGAAGCAAAAGCAGGTGTAGAAGTTGAACCAATCGCTATCAACACAACTGAAGTATCGGCTGAGAACTATCACAAATATGTAGTTCTCACAAACGTAGATTTTGCTGTAATCGCAGACAAAAACAACACCGGTGAAGCTACTGACACAGAAGGAACAGCTACTATTTACGCAACATGGAACAACAATTACAGCGATCCTAAAGTAGAGTTGGCAACTGATGGCAAATATGACATCAAAGGTTTTGTAAGCTCTTACAAAGGTGCTTATCAAGTACTTGTAACAGAATTTGCTGAGCCAAATGCGGTAGAAAGCATCGTTCTTGACACTCCTATCGTCGTAAGCAACGGCTCAATCATTGCTCCTCAAGGTGCAGAAATCTATAATATGAATGGTGTTCGCATCAATGGCAACAATGTAGGTAATGGCATCTACGTTGTAAAAGTAGGCAATGCAGCGGTTAAGGTGCTTGTGAAATAATTACAACTGAGTATTTAAACATAAAGAATCGGGAAGCAAATGCCTCCCGATTTTTTTATGTCATCAAATTAGTCTTTAGCAATGAACTACAATACCTGCTGTTGCAAACGGATTTTAGGGAAATCCGCAGACACCTCTTCTATGATTCCTAAACTCACATACCACAAATAGCCTGTTACAGATTCATACTGCTCGGTAGATTTAATTAATCTCAAATATTCCGCCATCTTTCTTCTATTAGCGTCTACATCTGCATTATGACCAAACTTATAATCGACAACAATCAATTGATTGTCGGGCGTAAGAATCATTCTATCAGGTCGCCACATCTTTTTTCTTAATGAATCCGTTTTTCTTAATTTGGATTTACATAGTTTATCCACACCGAATATCGAACGCTCATTAAACACTTTTAAATCAGGAGCGAACCACTTCAATACAGTTTCATTACTTAATGCTGTTTTAACCTTTTTAGTATATTCAGCAATCTTATCAGGTGGCAACAAACCTCTGACTTTTAACTTCAATACTGCCCTATCGACATCGCTAATTTCCTTTATTTCTGACATTATTAAATGCAGTAAATTTCCTTCAGAACGAGGGTCGGGATCTTCATCGTCAAATATGTCGACAGAAGAATCATCTTTATATTGCAAAATTTGAGGCTGCGAATTGACATAATAAAACGGAATATTCGAATTACTTTTTTGCTCATTATCTTTTTCGACATTCTCGTTATCATTTACAGTTTCCTCACATTCATATTCATTAGATTGAGGCTCACCGATTTCAATCCGCCTATGATTGTCTGCTATATCAATAAAATTAAAAACATCTCCATCGAGCATATATTCCAACAATGATTTGTCAGCTTTATAAGACAAGAACGAATTCATATTTTCTATCGAGTTCTCTAACACATCTGCTATATTATCTTTTCCACAGAAAGCAAGAATGTGCATCTCATCGACCGCACGAGTAAACGCCACGTACGTTTTATTAATATTATCTACAATTTCCTTATCTGCATACTCCAAATAATACTTTGCGTAAGGAGTCTCTAACAAATCTGTTTTTGCCACTATCGGGATGTAAGGCGGCATTAAACCTACTTCTGACACATCTTTTGGAAAAGATGGCTTAATCCATAAGAAATCCTCATGGTGTGATACAGGATAAACAGCCCAGTCGGCAGAAGGAATTATTACGCACTTAAATTCCAAGCCCTTCGATTTATGTATTGTCATCACTTGCACTGCATCTGCACCCTCAGGCGATGATATTGACATCCGAAATCCATTCGAATCCCACCATTTAAGAAATGATGCTATATCCGAAGGATATGAATCGCAATAATCAATCACAATGTCTTGGAACGCTGCAATATATGCAACATCTGAACGTCGCAATGAATCCGGAACAAAATTTTCCACTATGGTCTCAACAATTGCAGGCAACGCAACTGACTGCATTGTTCTTAATTTTTGGTCTAACAACTCTGTTGGTAATCTATCCTCTAATACCTTATCTACAATTTCCGATGGCGAAAGCGACGGACATTTAATAGAAAAGTAATTATAATTGCAACAAAACTCTGTTACACCTATTTTATGATATTTTTCAGTTTCTTTGTCGCTGTCAGATGTATTTATGCCTTTCACGATAAGTTCTAACATCGCTATGACCATTTTTACAGCACTCGACTCTGACAATCTCAACGACTCTTCACTGATTATTTTTATCTGTTGACGACCAATCTGCTCACTTTCTTTATTATATCTCATTAATGAAGATATCAGTTCGACTCCCTCCTCATTTCGTGACACCAAAAAAGCAATATCTTTCTGTTCGTAACCCCTTGACAGCATATCTATTATGAGGTCACCCATTTTATAATAATACGTTTTTTTATCTTCTTTCTTCGCCTTTTTTATAAAATCAATCTTGATATATCCTTTAATATCCTTATGATGAACTTGCTGCACAATATTACCATACAACTCTGACAATCGCCTACGTGATGAATCAAACATTGCACCCGATTTTTCATCAATCAAATCAGTCATAGCCGAAAACAACGTATTGTTAAACATTACGACTTCTTTCGAACTACGCCAATTCGTATTCTCTTTTACTGATTCTCCATGTAAAGTGCAGTCAAAATCTTTCGGAACTATTGATGTAATTAAATCAGGCTCAGCATTTCTAAATCTATATATACTTTGTTTCGCATCTCCGATTATCAAATTATCGTAACCATTACTTACTCCTTCAGCTATCAGTGGTCTCAGATTTTCCCATTGCAATAATGATGTGTCTTGAAACTCATCTATCAAATAATGATTCAAGTAAGTTCCAATACGCTCGTAAATAAATGGAGTATCATCCTCGTTTATGATTCTACGCAAGATTTGATTGGTATCGCCTATCGGCACTACATTGTGTTCTTCTCTAAATTTTTGTGAGTTTCTCAAGAAAGATTGCAACAACCCGAGATAATGCAACTTCTCAATGTTGCATTTCCAATTGATTGCTGCAATTTTCCAATCTTTTGCAAATTTATATATATCCCTAACCTCTTTATCAATACCGGGGAACAGACTATCCAAAATTCCTTTGGAATTTTTAGTTTTTAGAAATAAGCTTGACTCTTCAGTAATGAATTGGTCTCTGGTCTTTTTATCTTTTAATCTCGGCACATCAAAATCTCTATATGCCGATAATTCGAAAAAATCAGTTGATATTCCCTTTATACAACATTCCGCTACAGTCTTCCCTTCAGCTTCAAATCTGTTTTGTACATCATTTATAGCATTGACACATTGGGCTCGATATTCATTTAAATCTGTAATAGCTATCTGTCTCAATTTCAAATAAAAAGACTTAAAATCACCACACTCATCGAAGTAAGACAACAACCTTTGCTGAATGGTTTTAAACTCTTCCTTTTGCATCCTTTGAGAAAAATGTAAAAGGTCGGAATATAACGATTGCATCCCGGTATTTGACTTAGCAAAAACATTCCAACCTTTACCCTCTGCAATCCTTTCATTTATCATTAATCTAAGCCAGAACGATATATTTTGTGCATCTTTACCATTACCTTCCTTGACAGTAGTTAATGTAGAGTCCACACCGATTTGAGAAACATAATTATCGTTCAATTCCACTTGATAACCATCATTTAAATCTATCTCATTTGCAAACGTACGCATCACCATTTGAAAAAAAGAATCGATAGTAGAAACCTGGAAATCAGTATAATTATATAATAATGTTTGCAAACCTACTTTTGCTATCTCTCTTATTTCATTTTCTGATACAGACAGTTCTTTAACAAAATCAGCTAAATAGTCAATTTTAGAAATTGGCTTACCGGTTACCCCGGCTATATCGGCAAGCTTTTCCACTATTCGCTGTTTCATTTCGTTAGTGGCTTTATTTGTAAATGTAACAGCCAGAATGTGTGAATGAGAATCTGCAATTTCTTCTTTGGTGCGAAGACGATATGTGCCATCTTCTTTTTTTATTGCAATAAAATCTTTTATATAGGTTTTAGCAAGTGTAAATGTCTTGCCCGAACCTGCTGAGGCTCGATGAAGTGTAAGCATATTAAACGTTGATTTAACCTTTTACTTTATAACCCATTTCCTTAAGAATTTGCGTAGTTTTTTCTTTCATATCACCTTGCAACAATATTTCACCGGCTCTTGACGAACCTCCTGTACCAATTTTGACTTTTAAAGCTTTTGCTATCTCTTTCAATTTTTCATCATCACAGACAAATCCTTCAATGATAATTGCGGTTTTCCCCTTCCTTGCTTTTCTGTCAATTACAATTCTCAATGGCTCTTTTTGAATAGATTCCTCTTCAATTTCAGTGTCTTCTATCACTTTTTCTGCCTCTACTTCAGCCTTGACTTTATCCATATCAAACGCTTGTCCTAATGCTTCTTTCCAATCCATATTATGCCGAGAGTGTATGTTTGTAAATTTATGTCTTTACTACAATATTTTAACTATGCAAAATTAATAATTTACATTTAATATCCCAATAATATTTGTATCGAATAATCTGGAATAAGACACAAATTTTCACTTCACTTCATACCACTAAATAATTGAATTCGAATTATTTGCTATTTTCATATATATTGTGTAACTTTGACACAACAATATTTTTAGGAGGACTTTATATGAAAGCAATCATTTCAACTCTACTAATCATTCTAACATTAATACCGGTCAATGCTATTAACAATAATAAGCAAAAAGTCATTTATGCCATTCAGCATATGGAAGCCGGAAATATCGATGAAAGCATTACAATTCTTGAAGAAGTCTTATCTGAAGAGCCGGATAACTATTTCGCAAGCTACGAACTTGGATTAGCCTACTACATGAAGGAGAATTATGACAAAGCGACAAAACTATATAAAAAACTTTGCGAACACCCTTCCGCTGACGGGCAGACTTATCAAATGTACGGAAATTCCCTGGAAAAACTTGGCAAAGAGAAAGATGCCATTAAGGCATACGACAAAGGGATAAAACAGTTTCCCGATTTTGGTCTTTTATACGTCGAACGCGGAATGATGGAATTGCCAAAAGATTACGATAAAGCTATTCACTATTTTGAACAAGGCATCTATAATGACCCGACTGAATACATAAATTATTATCGTGCCGCACAGATATATTTGGCAAGTAGTGAGTCTGCATACGGAACGGTCTATGCTGAAATTATGCTTCACTTAAATCCAACAGAAATTCGTGCAACTGAAATTTGCAAGTCCCTTCTTGATTGCTTCAATAGTAATATCACCAAAGAAGGTGATGAAATTAACATAACGTTTTCCCAAAATCACACAGTTACAGCCCTCGAAAACGGTGCAAAAGTACCTTTTGGACTTATGTTCGAACTCTTTATAAGCAAAGCAATTCCTGTCATAATAACTGAGCCAATGCCCCTAAACCTAAAATCATTTCATAAATTAAGAGATTCTTTTCTGAATAGTATGTATGACACTGAGACAGGAAACTTCGGAGAGTTAATGAATAATTGTCTCTACAATTATCTGAGAAAAGTGCAAGAAGCCGGATTTTTAGAAGCCTACGATATGACTATTTTTCATTATGCAAATCCGGAAGAATCTAATGCATGGATACAAGAAAATATCGAACAAACAAAAAAATTTATTGAATGGTACAAGAAAAATCCTCTCGAATTGACAAAAGAGAATGTATTTGTTAGAGGCATCAATAGCGACCTTATTATGACAGCAACACCTCAATAATATAAACTCAAAAATTAATACAACAAAGCAATTACTACATAAAAAAAGGGACTCCTTAGCCGGGGTCCCTTCATTTTTTACTATCTAATCTTGATCAACCTTCAGAAATAGCACCTGCAGGACAATTTTCTGCACAGCTACCACAGCTAATACAAGTATCCGGATCAATTTTATAGATATCACCTTCAGAGATTGCATCTACCGGACAATTTGGTTGACATGTACCACATGCTACACATGCATCACTAATTACGTAAGCCATAATAATATTATTTTAGTTGTTTTGATTAATTAATTAGTGCAAATTTAAACTGAAATATTCAACTCTACAATCTTTACGTACATATTTTTTATAATTTATAATCATTCCAAATTGACAATAAACACATCAACGACATTTTCAAGCATTTACATTTCGTCACTGACAATTTTTGTAAACATCAACTATTTTTTCTAATTTTGCGACATTATGAGACCGTTATTTTCTATTATAACAATTACATTTAATGCCTCAAAAGAATTGCCACCGACTATGCAATCCGTTGCATCACAGACATTTCAAAATTTTGAGCATCTTATCATCGATGGGAAATCCACCGATGACACCATAGATATTGCTAAAAATTCAGGCACTGAGAATATACGAATATTTAGTGAACAGGATAACGGTCTTTATGATGCTATGAATAAAGGAATTAAGATTGCACAAGGCAAATACTTGATTTTTTTGAATGCGGGCGATTCATTCCATGAAGATTCTACTCTACAATCGTATGCAGAGTCGGCAGAAAATAATCCGGATATAATCTATGGCGACACCGTCATTGTCAATAACGAACGTAAAATCATTGCTCCCCGGCATCTGTCCGCACCTAAAACATTGACTTTCAAAAGTTTTAAACGCGGAATGTTAGTGTGTCACCAAGCCTTTGTTGTCAAACGAGAAATTGCCCCAACTTATAATTTGAATTATCGATTTTCTGCTGATTACGAATGGTGTTTGCGATGTATCAAAATGTCAACTCCCGACAACTGTATTAACCTCAATAAAGTCGTAATCGACTATCTCAGTGACGGATTGACAGATAAAAACCGTAAGGCTTCTCTGCTTGAAAGGTATGCAATCATGTGCAAATACTATGGTAAATTATCAACAATTCTACACCATATTTCATTTATACCTCGATATATGCTGCATATCGTAAAAAATGGTCTATTTTTCTTAAAATAAGCAAAATCTGCTAAAATCCACACGATTTTATATTATATTTGCGAAAAATTTAACAAAACGACCATTTATGGATATTTTAAACAAAGACACAAAAAAAGTGACATTGGAAGAATTGGCTGCAATCACCAATAATGTCAATCTTGGCAAAGAAGTAATTGTATTCGAGGGCTATTCTACATCACATAAAAATGAATCTGTTCATTTCCCAATAAGAATTGATGCAATGGCTATCATATTATGTTCAAAAGGGACAGGACAAATAACCATTGATTTAAAAGAATACGAAATAACCGAAAATTCAATTATGATCATTCAACCGAACAACTACATTACCAACATTTCCGGTTCTTCCGATTCTCTTGCACAAGTAATGATGATTTCCCGAAAAATTGCCGAAGACATTCTGCCTAAAATAACTGATATGCTACCGCTGATGCTAAACCTTAATCGAGATTCGGTAATAAAGCTTAATCAAACTGAATTTGATATATTTTCCAATCTTTACAAATATATTAAAACAGCATTATCGAGAGGCAACTCAAAATTATTGAAGCAGAAGATTATTTGCATATTACAAACAATATTATTTGAGATTGTAGAAATTAAAAGCAACAAACGCACTGACAACGACCCATTTCAACATTCTCGAAAAGAGGAGATTATGGCAAAATTCATTATGCACGTCGGTCAAAACTTCAAGACACATCGTCAAGTCGCTTTCTATTCCAACCTTATGTGCATTACTTCCAAGCACCTCTCTGCTGTTATAAAAGAAATCAGCAATCGCACACCAAGCGATTGGATTGACAATTTTGTTATTTTGGAAACTAAAGTACTTTTAAAATCGACAAATATGAGCATTCAAGAGATTGCTAATACCTTGAACTTTTCCAATCAATCTTTCTTCGGAAAATATTTTAAACATAACACCGGATTAACTCCTTCCGAATACCGTAAAGCCAATCAATAACAATAAAATAGAAACCGCGTTTTTTGACGCGGTTTCTACACTAAAAACACTAACTTACTTCAGATTATTTAAGGCAGGTTCTATAAATTGAACGCCGCGAAGTTTCTTTATTTCAGTTTCGATAGTTTGAGCAGGCTTTTGGTCGCTTTTCAGTTTTAATCGGTAGGTTTCTTCGATTTCGTCGGTAGCTTAGCTCGCTAAACTCGCTCCTCAATCTTGAAACCTCCTCGATTATATTCTCAAAATCTTTCCAAATCTATTTATAGAACCTGCCTTAAGACTTCATCATAATTAGGTTCTTGATGTTGATTCTTGCAAAGCATCGACATTTTTACTTTGCCATTCACATCAATTACAATCACACTGCGAGCCAACAACCCTCTCAGTGGTCCGGTAGTAATTTCCACACCAAACTTTTCTCCAAAATCAGTCCTAAACGCTGACAATGTCATAACATTTTCAATCCCATTTGTCACGCAAAAACGCGAAGATGCAAACGGCAAATCTTTTGAAACACATAACACTATCGTATTTTCCATTGAAGACACCAATTCATTGAAACGCCTGACAGATTTTGCACACACGTCAGTATCAATACTTGGAAATATATTCAAAACTACACGTTTTCCTTTAAAATCGGACAATGTCGCATCACTTAAATCTGATTTAACAAGCATAAACCTGGGGGAATCTATTCCAATTTGTGGCAAATCGCCATAGACTTCAACCGGATTTGTACCAAAATAAACTATATTCATATCTAATAATTTTTATAATCAATTTATTGATAAAACCACATAACCTATTAGTATGTTTTTTAATTTCACAAAATTTAATCATATTTAAGTGCATTTAAATATATATATATTTTGCAGTTTAACTCTTATTATTTAACTTTGCAATCGATGAAAAAAATATTGCTTGCAATATTCGTTATAATTACCGTAGTGGCAATGACAATAGTATCATTATTGCCACATCATCATCATTGCGATACCGATGCAATATGTTTCGTAATGAATCAATGTTCTCATTCAGATAATTGCAATAGCGATAATCACAAACAGAACAATTCAGACGATACAGGACATTGCAGTCTGCACGAAATTGACCTATCTGCAAGCAAACAAGGCGATTCACAATTCAACTTCATCGCATTTTCATTATCTCTACCACCCGACATTACAATCTTGTCGACCCAATCCACAGACAAGAATAAAGAAAAATCATACTATTATTTAAAATTTCTATCATATTGTAGTAAATCTCTTCATTTACTGCGAGCCCCTCCTGTCGCACAATGACAGGCAAAAATTGCCTTAAATCAAACTTATTTGATTTTAATCTATAATATCCAAATCAAAACATTTAAAGCACAATTTCAATGAAAAACTATTTAAAAATATTTACAGTTGCAGCATACGCTGCGATGATGACGGCTTGTAGTCCTTCAGAAGGAGAGCATAATCATAATCACGAACATGGTCATGAACATAACCACGAAGATAGTCACACTCACGACCATGAACATGGGGCAGACTGCACACACGATCATAACCACGAAGCCGAAACTAACAATCACGATGATGCAAATCATAGCGATGACGAAATAATCTTTACGGAGCATCAAGCTAAAGACGCAGGTCTCATATTCGACACTATTACCGCTGCTCCATTTCGTAAATCAATTAAAGTCAGCGGACAAATTATTGCCGCACAAGGAGACGAGCGAACAATTTCTGCTACTGCAAGCGGCATCATAAACTACGTTAATTCTTCTATCACAGATGGCTCAGCTGTAAACGCCGGACAAGCACTGTTTACAATCTCCACAAAAGGAATTTCTGACGGAGATTTAGCAGCTACTGCTAAAATCGCATTTGAAAATGCAAAAAAAGAATTTGAGCGTGCTGAAGTACTTATTAAAAACCATATTATCTCTCAAAAAGAATACGACTCTATAAAGGCAGCTTACGAAAAAGCAAAAGCTGATTTAAACTCAGTTGGAGGCAGGACAGCAATATCAGGAGCGACTATAACCTCCCCTATATCCGGATTTCTAATTTCTCAATTAGTTGATCACGGACAATATGTAACTGTTGGTCAACCAATTGCGACAATATCTCAAAATCGACGCTTGCAACTTCGAGCCGATGTTCCCGAGAGATATTTTGGACAATTACAAAATATAAATAGTGCTAATTTTATATTGCCATATGACGAAAACACGACCCACTCATTAGACGAACTCAATGGCAGACTTCTCTCATTTGGTCGTGCCACATCCGACAATTCATATTTCTTACCTGCTATTTTTGAATTCAACAATCCCGGCAACATCATACCCGGGTCGTTTGCCGAAATATACTTGCTCGGTGCTACTCAGAACGATGCACTCAGTGTACCGGAAGAATCAATTACAGAAGAGCAAGGATTATTCTTTGTCTACATACGTATTGACAAAGAATGTTATATGAAAAGAGAGGTTAAACTTGGACAATCCAATGGAAAACGAGTTGAAATATTAGCAGGGTTACATCCCGGAGATGTGGTAGTGGCAAAGGGTTCTACACATCTTAAACTTGCAGCAAACACAGGTCAAATACCGGAAGGTCATAGCCATAATCATTAACCTTAAAAACTTACAAATATGCTGAACAAAATCATTCGGTTTTCGCTCAACAACCGATTACTCATAATGATAGCATCTGTAATCATTGTTATTGCAGGCAGCTACACAATCAGCACCATGGAGGTCGATGTATTTCCCGATTTAAATGCACCGACAGTGGTGGTTATGACAGAAGCCAAAGGTATGGCTCCTGAAGAAGTGGAACAACTCGTTACATTTCCAATAGAAACTGCAATGAATGGAGCGACCGGTGTTCGCCGCGTACGTTCATCATCCACTACAGGGTTTTCTTGTATTTGGGTAGAATTTGATTGGGATACGGATGTATATCGAGCCCGACAAATTGTATCGGAAAAACTCACGACAGTTAATGAAGAGTTGCCCGACAACGTAGGCAATCCGACATTAGGCCCTCAATCTTCCATATTAGGAGAAGTTATGTTTGTCGGACTAACTGCTGATTCCACATCACAAACCGACCTTCGAACACTTGCAGATTGGACAATCCGACCACGCCTGTTATCAACAGGAGGGGTAGCACAAGTTGCTGTTTTAGGTGGCGATATCAAAGAATACCAAATTCTTCTTAATCCCGGCAAAATGAGACACTACAACGTGTCTTTACAAGATGTAATGAGTGCAACAGAAGGAATGACGAATAACGCATCCGGAGGTATTTTATATCAATATGGCAATGAATATATTGTCAGAGGCATCACATCTACAAACGATACAGAAGAGATAAGCAATACAATAGTTCGCCAAGAAAATGGTTATCCTATCACACTTGCCGACATTGCAGATGTGGAATGTGGTTCGAAAGCCCCTAAAACAGGTTTAGCATCAGTCTGTGGCAAATCAGGAGTCATCATGACCGTAACGAAACAGCCATACACTTCCACACTCGATTTGACCAACAATCTTGATGTTATTATCGAAAATTTAAAAAGTGAGCTTCCGAAAGATGTAGTAGTCAACACTCAACTATATAGACAACAAAACTTTATCGACAGTTCTATCAACAACATTCAACAATCACTTATAGAGGGAGCTATTTTTGTTGCAATAGTGTTATTTGTCTTTCTGATGAATCCTCGAACTACACTAATCTCGCTTGTAACAATTCCGATATCAATATTAATCACAGTTTTGATAATGAAATTGTTGAATATCACTATCAATACGATGAGTATCGGAGGTATTGCAATTGCAATTGGCTCGCTTGTTGACGATGCGATTGTCGATGTAGAAAATGTATTCAAACGACTTCGAGAGAATCGACAACTACCCAAAGAAGATAGATTGCCATCGCATAAAGTGGTATTCAATGCGTCCAAAGAAGTACGTATGCCAATTCTAAACTCTACATTGATTATCATAGTAAGCTTCATTCCACTATTTTTCTTGGACGGAATGGAAGGTAGGATGTTGGCACCTCTTGGAATTGCATTTATAATATCACTATTCGCATCTACGCTTGTAGCCCTATCTCTAACCCCGGTGTTATGTTCCTATCTTTTAACTAAAAGCAAAAAAGAGACTCCGGAGCCATGGATTGTTCGCAAAATGAAAACAGGCTACGAGAAATGTTTGAATTGGGCAATTGATTACAAGAAAGTTATCATATATTGCGTTGCCGCATTATTCATCGGCACATTGGCAATATTCTTCCATCTCGGACGTAGTTTCCTCCCACCATTTAATGAAGGTTCATTTACTATTAATATCAGTTCTCTTCCTGGTGTATCTCTCGAAGAATCTGATAAAATAGGACGTCAAGCAGAAAACATTCTACTTTCAATTCCTGAAATTAAATCGGTAGCGAGGAAAACCGGTAGAGCAGAACTTGACGAACACGCTTTAGGTGTAAATACTTCAGAAATAGAAGCACCTTTTGTTCTTGACAATGGCAGATCGAAAGATGAAGTTATGGCAGAAATCAGAGAACGTATGAAGGTGATTCCAGGAGTTAATATCGAAATTGGTCAACCTATTTCACACCGAATAGATGCTATGCTTTCAGGTACACAATCGAATATTGCGATAAAAATATTTGGTTCTGAACTAAATAAGATGCACGATATAGGCGTCCAAATAAAAGAAGCCATTTCTAATGTTGAAGGAATTGCAGATGTCAATGTCGAACAACAAGTAGAACGTCCACAACTCAAAATCACGCCAAAACGAGATATGCTTGCAAAATATGGAATTTCAATTCCTGATTTCGCACAATGCATTAATGTACTGCTTGGGGGAGAAGTTGTATCACAAGTATTTGAGGGCAATCGTTCTTTTGATTTGACTGTCAAAGTTGCCGATGACTACCGAAATACAATAGAAAATGTTAGAAACTTACTCATTGACACAACTTCGGGAGATAAGATTCCATTAGAATCTGTAGCTGAAATCACATCATCTACAGGTCCGAACACTATCAGTCGAGAAAATGTTTCTCGCAAATTAGTCGTATCAGCAAACGTTGCCGGCAGAGACCTTCGAGGAGCGGTCAACGATATTCAGAAAATAATTGAAGAGAAAATTACTCTGCCTGAAAATTATCACATTGAATACGGCGGACAATTTGAAAGTGAACAAGCAGCATCACAGACTTTGCTTATCACATCTTTATTCTCTATTCTTGCAATATTCTTATTGCTTTACAACCAATTCCACAACTCCATCCAGTCAGCCGTGATTATGCTTAATCTGCCTTTGGCTGTTATCGGCGGAGTGTTTGCAATATTCTTCACATCCGGTGTAATCAGCATCCCTGCTATAATCGGATTCATATCATTGTTTGGTATTGCAACACGCAATGGAATGTTGCTTGTAGATCGCTATAACGAACTTGTAGAATCGGGATTAAACATCAAAGATGCTGTTCTCAAAGGATCTCTTGATCGTCTCAATCCTATTATAATGACTGCCTTAACATCCGCACTTGCTCTTATTCCACTTGCAATCGGAGGTTCACTACCGGGCAATGAGATACAAAGTCCAATGGCAAAAGTGATATTAGGTGGTCTTATATCCTCTACAATTCTAAACGGATTCATTATCCCTATAATCTATATATTGATGAATCAGAAACGCAACAAAAAATTAGAACTATGAAACGTCATTATATCACAATAGTAATATTACTTCTTTGCATTGCGAATTTATACTCGCAATCCTCATTAGATAATATTCTTCTCCAAATAGAGAAGAACAATCCGACATTGATTGCCCTTCAAAATGAAAATCAAGCAATAAAACAAACAAATAACACCGGGTTAAATCTCCCCGACCCCGAAATCGGGTTTGCCTATATGTGGGGACAGCCGGGAGATGTACGCGATAAAATCAATGTCGATGTGAGTCAAAGTTTTGATTTTGCGACCTTATCCGGAGCAAAAAGACGTGTTGCAAACTCTCAGAACAAAATTAGTGATAGCGAATATCGCATTCAACGCCAAAACATACTGAACGAAGCACAACAAACACTCATTTCACTTACGTATTGTAATGCTTTGGCTCAACTTTACAATAGCCGAATAAAACAAATCGAACAACTTTCGAAAATGACGGACGATGCCCTACACAGTGGTGAATCCACCGTTTTGATTGCTAATCAAATCAGATTGGAATTGCTTACACTCGAAAACGAATCAAAACTAAATGAAGTGGAACGTAACTCTCTACTACTCAATTTGCGACGTCTTAACGGAGGTTTATCCATTGACTATAATTCAAGTGAATTTCCTGCTCAAACACTACCTGAATCATTCACTGATTGGTATGATATGGCAGCGGCAAAAAGTCCACAGCTCCAATATTCACGTGACATCATCGAGCTTGGCTCTCAACAGTTGAGTCTGACAAAATCAGAAAATCTTCCATCATTTTCTATTGGCTACGTCAACGAATTGATGAAAGGAGACAATCATCATGGGGTAAAATTAGGTCTATCGATACCTCTTTGGAGCAATAGCGGAAAAATAAAAGCAGCCAAAGCATCTCTTTTAGCATCTGAAGCCAAAATGCAAGATTCAGAGCTTCAATTTCAAGCAAATCTACTTTCTCAATACGAAAAAGCAAAAGCGTTGCAAAAAATAGCTACTGAATATTCTTCTGCTGTCGACACATACGATAATAGCAAATATTTGGAAACAGCTTTAGAGCAAGGATATATCTCAGCAATCTACTATATCAATGGGTTACAAACATATTTTGACGCAAAAATCAAAGCCTTGGAAGCTGAGAAAAATTATCATCTTCAACTTGCTTCGCTATATGCAGTCATGCTATAATATCTAAATTAAACCTATAAAAACAGCATGCAAACACCTACGTGAGCGTGCTGTTTTTTTCTTTATTGAGCATCTTTTTTAATATTAAAACCGTAAACATACAAGAGAATTAAAACTTTTTTGTATTTTTGTAGTTTAAATATAATTCACTCAATTTTCATCTCTACAACATACAATTATGGAGCAAATCAATGTTAGAATAATTAATAAAAGTCATCATCCACTACCTCAATATAGCACACCCGATTCTGCGGGTATGGATGTAAGAGCATATCTCCCCAATGGAGCTATAACATTACGCCCTCTCCAACGTGCGTTAATTCCAACCGGACTTCATATCCAATTACCACAAGGCTATGAGTGTCAAATCCGTCCTCGCTCGGGTTTAGCTCTAAAACATGGAATAACTATAGTAAATGCCCCCGGTACAATTGATGCCGACTATAGAGGCGAAATAGGTGTTATTTTGATGAATACCGGCGACTCTGATTTTGTGGTCAATGACGGCGAAAGAATTTGCCAAATGGTTATCAAGCAATACACTAAAGTGGAATGGCAATCAGTTGACACTCTCGATGATTCAAGCAGAGGTGAAGGCGGTTTTGGTCATACAGGCACTAAATGATAAAAGTAATGCAACTTGTAAGATTATTCATAGTTTTTGTTTCTGTTGTTTTATTGACAGCCACTCCCGGTCATGCTCAAAAATCCAACGAAACCCGCCTTAAATCCAAATATTTTCTACTCGAAGGAATGAAATATTTGGCAGAAAACAAAAATGATGCAGCCCATGAGCTCTTCAAAAAGGCTTATGACATCGACAACACAGCCGTCGAAGCTTCATATCAATATGGATTATCTTTAAGTTCGATGAAAGCTGACACTATCAGCCAATATCTGAAATCACTATCACTGATGCGTCCCTTCATTGACAAATACCCTAAAGATTACCAAGAATCTGAAATTTACGCATTTATTGCATATCAATGCGGAGAAATTGATGAGGCCATCCGAATATATCAACGACAAGACAGTTTATTTCCCGAAGAAAGCAGCAATCTTTTATATTTAGCCAACGCATACGCCACTAAAAATGAGTTAGACAAAGCTATAAATTGCTATAACCGATATGAAACGATTGAAGGAAAAAATCCAAAAATCACACTTCAAAAGTTTTATATTCACATTCATAAGGGCGACACAACTTCTGCAATCAATGAAGCTGATTTACTTATAAAATCCAATCCGACCAACCCTGCCAATCATATTATGCGAGGGGATATTATGGCTTACATCAATCGTCCTGATTCTGCCGTTGCATCCTACATTCGAGCAGAACAGATAGCACCGGAAAACGGAGAAGCTAAATTAGCTTTGGCATCCTACTATAAGCACATAGGCGACAGCATCTCGTTCGATAAAAAAGTTTACGAAGCAATCTTATGCGATGATTACGACATTTACGCAAAAGTGGAATTACTTACAGAATATATTGCCACTCTAATCAAAGATAATGTTTCGACACAACGAGCCGACCATATATTTTCCGTACTTCGCGACCAATATCCTCATGAAGAATCATTACTCGACCTTGGAGCAAGATATAGTGCAGTAAAAAATATGTGGAATGATGCCATCGAACAAATCTCTTATGCTATTGATATGAATCCCCTAAATCAAACTTATTGGGGACAACTTATGACCTACTATCTCTACGATGACAATTATAAGAAAGCAGAAGAAGTGTATCACAACGCATCAAAACTTTTCGATCCCCCACAAGATATGACGATGCTTCTCGCATCTGCATATAATTTAAGCAATCAGATTGATAAAGCTATTACGACATACATTGATATGCTCTCAAAAGAATTACCAAACCATAATGTTACAAAAAAATTCGAAGATAAATTATTCTTAAACACTTTAGACTACGACAAATTAGAATGGTTCAGCGTAGTTTTCAGTATGCTTGGCGATTCTTATTTCAAATGTAATGACACCGAAAACACATTCATTGCATACGAAAATTCTATATTTTTCTTGCCTGTTAATTCGATGTCGCTTAACAATTATGCCTACTATCTTGCCATAAGTGGCGGTGACCTCGACAAAGCCGAAGAAATGAGTTTGTCAGCAAACAATTTAGAACCTGACAATCCCATATATATGGATACTTATGCTTGGATTCTATTTCTTAAAGAAAAATATGAAGAAGCAAAATTATATCAAGAATCAGCAATTGAAAAATGCAACGGTAATCCGGAACCTGAATTCTTAAACCATTACGGAGACATACTTTTCAAGAATGGAGAAACCGAACAGGCTGTAGAAAATTGGATTAAAGCTTTAGCGGGTGATCCTGAGAATAAAAACCTACAAAAGAAAATAGAACAAAGAACTTATATCCCGGAATAAATCTTAATTATAGTATGCGATACAAAACAGTTATAATTTGTTGTCTGATTTTAGGATTATTGAGTTGTCGTTCCAACAAATCAATTCAATCACAATCGACCGACTCTGCCAAAACATCAGACCTCCAAAATCCACTCAATAAAATAACATCCCATTACACACAATGGAATATTGTTCGTCTTAATGGCAAAATCAAAGTAGACGGTTTACCTATAAAACCATCTACAAAAATTTATATGGAAAAAGGAGAATTAATCAGAATTTCTCTTCAAGCCCCACTTGTTGGCGAAGTAGCAAGAATCGAAATCGACAACAATAATATCTTAATTGCCAACAAACTAAAAAATGTCTATTTTAAAGAAAACACAGAAAAAATCTTAACCGATCCATCATTAAAAATCAGTGCAATACAAGACATGCTTCTCGGAAGAGCATTTCTTATCGAAAAAGGAACTCTTACAGCTAAAATGGAGAAATTTATCGACATACTATCTAACGACAACAACGGCTGGATAATATTACCAAAAGAGAATTCTGATGTCGGCAAATACGCATTCAACACATTTTCCGATGGTAAACTATCGGCAATATATGCCCAATCCAACAATACCTCTGCTTCAGCCGTTTATGATTATAACAACAACGATACTGAGATAGAAATCGATTTCGTAAGCAACGATAAACAAATAAAAGCTATACTCTCATATAACTCTCCTGATTGGAATGCTAATAAAATAGAAGCACTCAAAATTTCCGATAAATGGAAAAAGGTTTCATTCAATGATTTTCTCAAATCATTTTAAATTAAATGCGAATGAAAAAGTTTATTGCCTTTATTTTATGTCTTCTCATTTCTTTTTCTTCTACTATTCCGCCAATAGTGGCAGTAGAGAATTCTATCTCCACCGAACAGAAAAAGAAGAAAAAGAATTCTTCTCGTCGCAAAACGAAATCCAAAACAAAAAACAAAAAGAAAGAGACATCAACCGATGTCAAGAAACGACAACAAAAGACAGAACGCGAAATCAAACTCACTCAAGAACAAATTGCTGAAAATGAGAGAAAAATAAAACGCAATCTTACCGAACTTGACAAACTCAATAATAATATTATCCTAACGCAAAACAAAGTTGATTCAATCAGTATCCTATTACAACAATTAGATACTCAAATCACTACTTTGTCCAACAGCATTGAATCGCACGAAAAAAAATTAAAAAAATTGAGAGATGACTATATCAGTGCCGTAAAAAAAATGCGTATCGCTAACAAAAAATCATCTCCCCTTGCATTTATTTTTTCCGCAGGCAGTTTCTATCAAGCATTTCGACGTATGCGATATATTCAAAAATTTTCAGAATGGAGGGAACGCCAAGCATCTTCCATTAAACATCATATCGAAGAAATTCGCAAAGAGCAATTACAACTCAATGAGTCGAAAGAATCACAAGCCGAGGCTTTAGCTAAACATTTGGAAATTAGAAATAGTCTAAAGTCGGAATACGGCAAGCAAGACAAAGTGCTGAAGGAATTAAAGGACAATGGAGAATCTCTAAAATCACACTTAGCTAAGAAACAGGCAGAAGCAGACAACCTCAACAATCGAATAATCCAACTTATAGCCGAAGAAGAGGAACGTCGTCGTAAAGAGGAAGAAGCTGCCGTCGCTAAAGCCCGTCAGGAAGAAAAAGCTCGTCAAGAAGCAGAACGCAAACGAATTGAAGCAGAAGAAGCAAAGCGTCAATCCGAAGAGAAAAAACAAGAAGAAACAAAATCAAAATCTAACGACAATAAAGTAGAAAACCCGGCTGAAAAGGGGAAACCGGTCGACAACAAAAAAGTCAAAGAAAAGACAAAAGAATCCGACAACAGCTATGCTAAAGCACGAGGCAGACGACCACGAAATAAAGGTGTAAATACAGAAAACGCTACTACCTCGTCGTTTGCTTCTGCAAAAGGATTGCTTCCACATCCTGTAGCCGGCAGTTTCCGAATAGAACGTCCTTTTGGGAAACATCCATTACCGGGATTGTCTGATGTGATGTATGACAATCCGGGTATTGATGCAGTAGTCGATGCCGGTAGCTCAGCTCAAGCTGTATATGACGGCACTGTCAGTGCAATCTACGTATTGAAGGAATATTCTACAGTAATAATCGTTTCACATGGCGGCTACTACACCGTCTATGGACACATCGCTACTCCCCTGGTAAAAAGTGGAGATAAAGTAAAACAAGGGCAATCAATTGGTACGCTTGTATCCGACCCGGAACAAGACAACAAAACTATGATCCACTTTGAAATTTGGGAGAAACGCACAAAACGCAACCCGGTCGACTGGCTAAAATAATTAAGAAATGGATAGATTTGAATTTGTAGCTTACGAATCCGAGAAAAAAAAATTGTGGGATGATTTTGTCAAGGCATCTCGCAATGGTACTTTCTTGCTGATGCGAGACTATATGGATTACCACGCCGACAAATTTTATGATGCGTCACTATTGGCATATCGTAACGGTAAATTATGTGCAATACTTCCGGCTAACATTGCCAATAATCATTTGTATTCTCATCAAGGATTGACTTATGGAGGATGGATAACACCTATCAATCATTTTTATGGTGTAACGATGTTACAACTTTGGGAAAATTGGATTGACTATTGTCGTAATATTGGGATTTCCTCAATCCACTATAAGCCGATGCCTCACATCTATACTTCTATCCCGGCTCAAGAAGACATATATGCTCTATTTAGATGTAATGCTCAAATTGAAGTATGCAATTTATCATCTGCAATAGATATGACTAAGTTTGTCGGATTCAACATGAGCAAACGTCAACAATTAAAAAAAGCACACAATAAAAACATTACGATTGAGATGTCCTCTGACTATGAACAATTTTGGGAAATACTGGAGTCTTGTCTGCAAGAACGCCACGAAGCATCACCTGTTCACTCATTGGAAGAAATTAGACGACTTTCTTCCATTTTTCCCGATAATATAAAGTTGTTTACTATAAGAGATGAAGAAGGGATTCAAGCCGGTGTTTGTATCTATGATACCGGCATAGTGGCTCATTCTCAATATACAGCAACCACAGAAAAGGCTCGCAACAACTATTACTTGACAGCACTATATAATCATTTGATAACATCTGTTTATAACAAACGCAAATATTTCGATTTTGGCACTTCAAATGAGAACAAAGGATTAATGCTCAACGAAGGTTTGCTCAATCAAAAATATAGTATGGGTGCCACCGGAGTTGTCTATACACAGTATCTTATTCAATTATAATGCTTATGCTCAATCGTACCCCCAAAAGCAGCATACCGACTAATGGAATTTCTCGCTCCATCATCAAAATAATGGGGCTGTTTTCGGGCATACAGATTATCAACATCCTATGCTCAATAATAAAGATGAAGTTGGTAGCTATATGGCTCCATGCATCCGGTGTGGGATTGTTCAGTATTTATAGTTCTACGATTGAGACAATTGCCACTTTCTCGAATCTTGGGTTGCGTCAAAGCACCGTTCCTGACATTTCTCGTTCAAAGAATTCGCCAAAAGTGCTTAACCGTATCATCACCATAGTAAGAAAATGGAGTAAAGTAGCGGGATTGATCGGAGCAGTTGCAATCAGTGGCGGAGCACCTTTTCTTGCGAAATCATTCTTTGGAGATTGGACTATGTGTTGGGGATTTGTTGCCCTATCTGCATCAATGCTTATGAATTCACTTTTAGACGGCGAACAAGCCATCCTACAAGGAACCGGTATGCTTAAATCACTTGCGAAGGGTTCGCTTTGGGGTACTTGCTCAGGCTTACTCCTTTCAATTCCGATGTTCTATTTTATGAGAGAGGATTCTGTCGTTCCAAGCATAATAGTCTATTCTGCGGCAACCCTTTTATTCACACTTATTTTCCGATATAAAGTCAAACCTACTCAACATTCAAAAGTCAATAATAGCCAAATATGGCATGAGGGCAAGGGATTCGTCAAATTAGGGATATGTATGGCAATAGCTACTTTCATAACCAATGTATCACACCTAATTTTCCTTGCCTATCTAAATTCCAAAGCATCTACATCAGAGGTAGGTCTTTATCATGCCGGTTCTACTCTTATAATACGATATGTAGGGCTGATTTTCACTGCTGTCGGCATGGAATTTTTTCCACGTTTATCTGCAAATCATACCTCATCACACCGAACAAAAATATTTGTATCTCACGAAATTTCAATCCTGCTTTTAATCATTACACCTGTAATACTATTGTTTCTGCTATGTCGAGAATGGGTTGTAGAACTCCTCTATTCCGAATCATTCCTAACAATAGTTCCATTCATTTCATGGGCTGTCATGAGCAGTATTTTCAAAGCTGTATCATGGTGTATGGCTTTCACAATTTTGGCAAAAGGCGATGGGGAAAAATATATATTTACAGAAGGCATTGATGCGATAGTCGGCCTCACTCTCAACGTAGTGCTATATGATTACTTCGGTCTTGTAGGGATTGGTATTGCATATATTCTTTGGTATATGTTCTATTGCTTAATTGTCGGTGTCGTTTACTATCGTTGCTACAATCTACGCTTGCATCTCGCTACTTTCAAAACAATATTTTTGAGTATTATTACCTGCATCACAGCTCTTGCGTCTATGGAATATATACCTTATTACATAAACATATTTTTGCTTATTTCACTATCATCATCGTATATTTTCAAACTCAAAAAGCTATATTTTTCTAAACGTTAAATCATAAATAAAGCTACGAATGAATGAAGTATTTTCCATAGTAATACCGGTCTATAATCGAGCATCAATTGTCTGCCGTACGTTAGACAGCATAAAGTCACAAACATATCGACCTATTCACTTGATTTTGGTCGACAACAATTCTTCTGACAACACCATGGAAGTATTGCAAGATTGGAAATCTGCCAACGAGACAAACAATTTCATCGTAAACATAATCGAAGAACACACCCCCGGAGCAGCCTCTGCTCGCAATGCCGGGCTGAAGTGTGTCAGCACCGACAAAATGCTGTTTTTCGATTCCGACGACACAATGCGACCAACTTTAGTCGAACGGTATATCGAGTTGTTCAACAACAACCCGGATGCACAAATAGTGTATACCAAAGGGATGCTTCATAAAATCGACGGCACGCAACGCACTATGAAATTTGCGACACGAAATATTCTTCGCAATCATATTTTTCACGCCATATTGCGAACTCACGGATATGCTGTCAAAACAAATTATATTCGTAAAATTGGTAGGTGGAATTCCTCAGTTGGTGGTTGGGATGACTGGGAACTTGGCATACGTCTCTTGTTGCTTAACCCACAAACAGCAATTCTCAATGACACACTCGTAGATATTTATGCACAAGAGGAATCTATTACCGGAATTTCATTTTCTGAGAAAAAAGGTCAATGGGAATATGCTATGGATATTGCCGACCATGCTATCGAAAATTCACAAAGAAAAGACAAGATCAGTCTTCATAGGCTCATCGATTATCGCAGAGTGGTATTAGCTGCACACTATTCAAAAGAAGGCAATCACAACGTCGCTAAAAGCCTTTATTCCTCCACTATTGAGAAGAATCGTAATGATTGGAGAATGAGATTGCTTATGCCTATAGTATTCCATTACGTCAGACTTGGTGGGCGTGGTGCCGCTTCTATTATCAATTATTTGATTTAAAGAAGGTTCTATAAATAGATCTATTTAAAGGAGATCCAAAGAACATCCATAATTTAGGTTTATTGTTCTCTTTCAATAAAAATCGGGCAATCTTTCGACTGCCCGACTTTATTTTATGCCTTTCGGCTTAATAGTTCTCTAATTATTTAACGATAACTTTCACTGCATCGTTACCTACTTTCACTACGTAGATACCTGCTGCAACATTTTCACCGTTAACACGTACACCATTTACGTTGTAGATTTCAGCACCTTCAGGAGCTACAATAGAACCACCAACAACTTTTACATCACCTTCGCCTATAACTACTGAGTTGACTCCTGTGATAGTGTCACCACCTACAGTGTATTCAAAAGTGATAGTATCGATTGTGCTATTGTCTGCAAGTAAGAAGCTGAAGCGGAATGAAATATCTTCACCGTCAGTGTATTCTTTTGTAGTTTCACCTGTGAATGTCATTGCTGTATTTTCTTCTGTAGCATCCATTCTCATAACTGCATTGAGTGCTGCTATTGATGATTCTACTCCTTCTTCCACTTCTTTCACTTCCAAGCCCATAATGTTTTCAGGGAATGAAGAAAGTTCTGCAGAGAAAATAAGTGTGTTATTTTCACCTGTTGCTACAGTGAATGGGAATCCGTCTGCCCATTGACCTTCTACATAATTGATGTAACCTTCAGCACCGGCAGGAACTGCATGAGATACTGCATCAGACACTTCTTTTTCTTCGATTGTGAATACATATTGAAGTGTTGCATTTGCTTTACCATATGCAAAGTCAGAATTACCTGCTACTTCATCTCCGATCAAACCTTCAGGAATTGTAAGAGTATATGTTCCGGCTGCTGTGATTTCTTCTTCAAGAACCAATAACACGTCTTTTGTTTGCCACATATCATTCATTTCACCATATTCCATAGAAACTGCATATACATTTTCGTTTGCATCTTCAATGTATGCGTGTCCTGTTTCGTATGGATAAAGCACTGCAATATTTTCAGCAAATGTCAATGTAATTGTGCTGAGGCTTTCTACTACACCTGCCTCCGGAGCAACTGCTGTTGGAGCAGCAAAATCGTAGCTGATAGGAGCCGGTTGTACTGCAAAGTAATAATTCAATTCTGCATTTTTTGCACCGCTTTCAGTAGTGAATGTACCTTCTGCCAAATACAAGCTATAGATACCTTGTGCTTCGATTGCTTCCTCAAATGAAAGTGTAACAACTGTTTCTTCTACTGTCACTGTTGGAACATATGACATACCGAAACGGCTATATACTGTAAGGTCAGCTTCTTCTGCCAATGTTACTGCTTCTTCGAATGTAAAGACGATTTCAGAAATGCTTTCATGGAAGTTCCATTCGTCTTCTGCAGCTTCGATATCTGTTGGAGCAGGAGTTACTGAAACCGGTTCAAATGTAGGCACAACCACTACTTCTGTAAATGAAATAGGTTTGAGCTGAGCTGTTCCATTATAAGCAGATGTGATACCTACGATGTCGTAATTACCGCTTGCAGGGAATGTACCTGAATAAGAATCACCACGTACAGTTAATGTGTTGCCATCTGCATCTGCAACTGTGCCTTGATAATTGCTTGTCATAGTAAATGCAACACCTTTAAGAACTACATAACGGTTTTGATTGTCAGCAGAAACTTCTGTAACAGCAACTTCTGCAGGTTCTACAGTTGTTCCTTCTGTTGCTTCACCAAATGATTCAGCGTAAGGAATCATTTCATGAAGACCATTGTATGAAGCATACTTACCGATAATATTTGTCAATTGGTCGCCATTGTTATATTCTTTGCCTACAGCACCATAAACCATAATTGCAGAAGTTTCATCTTGCATATACATATCGCCACCGTTTTGGTAAGTTACAGTAGCTGTACCTGTGTATTTAACATAGTTGTCTTTATCTGCTTTTTCGATGAATGTAGCAAGGTCAGCAACTTCTTCCATAGCTACCACTTCATAAGCTACTGTAGATGCTGCATAATATTCAGAGCTATAAGCTGTAGCACGAACTTCACCGCTTGTTGTAACTTCATATACGAATAAGCCATCTTCGTTCAAATCAGCAGCTTTCACATCTTTAGAATAGATAGCTTCTGTAGATTCCGAGTTTTCAAAGATTTGGAATTTCACAAATTCTGCATTTTCCGGCATATTTGTGCTGATTGTTACGTTGTCGTAGTAAACATTGTCTGCTTTCTTAAGACCGGCAAATTCCACAATTGGTGCAGCAAGAGCTGTTTCCACCTTTTCTATTTTTACTTCGTCAAGGAAGAATCTGTTATTTTTAGCAGTATTTGCTGAGAATGTGATTTGGGATGCAGATGTACCACCTGAAATTTCAACTACATATTCATTAAACTCACCTTTTACAAGTGTAACTGAAGAAACATTCAATGTGCCTTCTGAGATAGACAAGTTCAATTGAGTTTTTTCTGAGCTAGCATTCCATGCACCGGCTTTAAATGTAAGTACAGCATCCCCATTTAAACCTGTAATTGCAGGAGTTACAGCAGAACCTGCAGCACTTCCTGTTCCAAATCTTGCACATTTTGAAGCTCCAAAACCTTTTACACTACTCCACCCGTCATTATCTGTAGTAAGTGTTGCACTATTATTAATACCGCTCCATGATCCATCATTACCTCCAACACTATCACATTGGTCGAATGATTCATAGAATATTTCTGTTCTTGTTTCAGTTGCAGGGAGATATTCGAATGGAGTCAATGTTACTTCGCCGGTTTCCATGTTGAATACTACATCGTATTTACCCGGAAGTGTAGTCAATGCACCTGTTGCAAGGCGAACCAATGTTGCACTTGTAGTGTGTGCCGGTGTTTCTACTTCTGTTTCAAGACCCCATGAACCGATTTGGTTAAGTTGTTCATAAATTCTCCAATAGCAATAGTCGTTGCCTGAAGCGGCTGTCATTGTAACTGTACCTTTGTAGATTTTTGAACCTTCTTCTTCACGTGTCAATACATCAGGACAAGCGGCAAAGTTCCAGCTATTCATATCACCTACCATATAGACTTGTTCGAAGTCTGTAATAGCAGCTTGTTCTGTACCTTCTACTAAAAGAGTTTTGTCAACAGAGTTGAACGTCAATGTGCAATCAGTGTAGGTTTTATCACCTTCAAAAGTCAAGTTGCCTGCACCTGAAGGGCCATACAAATTGTAAACTTCACCTACAACTACACTTTCTCCATTTGTACCATAACCTACACCCCAAGCGTGGTCAGCAGCAATTTTGAATTCGCCGTTAAGTGTTTCAACAAAAATTTCATAAACGCCATCGCTTACTTTTGTAAATTCAGGAGCATTTGTTACATCCCAGTTATTGAAAGCACCCACAAGACACCAAACTGTTTCAACGACTTCATCGCTTGCTGTGCCTTCGGCTTTAAATTTCTTAGTATCAGGTATCCAAGTAAATTTCAAATCTTTGTATGCCTTACCATCTGAGAAAGTTATATTGGAACTACCACTTAAAGTATATTCCTTACCTACTTCAATCTTACCATAGCCATAGTCAGTACCCCAAGAATCACCTTTCACAACTTTAAATTCAGCACCGGCAACAAGTTCATCGAGTTCGAGTTCATAAACGCCATCACTAACCATTGTGAATTTAGGCGATGATGCAGGATCCCAACTTGCATTGAGATTTTTAGCATCGCTACCCACTAATCTCCACACTTCCTCCGGAACAACTACTTCCCCTGAGCCGTCGCTAACTGTCAACTTATTTGTGGTGAAATTAACAGTAAATGTGTAAGTACCTGCAGGTACAGTCCAACAATTTTCGTTTTTAGTGAACGAATTTTCCGCATTGACTGTTACAGCTAATTCATTAGAAGAACCACCATAACGATTTGCATTGAGAGTACTCCAATCAGTTGAAGATGTACTCAATTTGGTAGCAATACCAAAATAAGCAAGAGTCTCAGTTACAACGATTTCACCTGAATAGATATTAGTATCTGATTCAGATTGGGTTAGTTGATGTCCTACAGTAGGATTCCAACTTTTCCCGCCGATAGCTCCTATAATCCAGCAATCTGCACTCAAATTGAAAGTACATACCAAAATTATAGCAGCAAGTAACGTAAATAATTTTTTCATGCTTTAATGAATTTTGAGTTAATGATATTATAAATTTAATTAGTTAATTTTCAAATGATAACAATGTTTATTTCTTAGCATGTTTCTAAACTGCAAAATTAGAAATATTTTTTCAATCGACAATCCATTTATGTTCAAAAACATAAAAAACTTGAATAAAATTCGTACCTTTGCAAAAAATAACAAAAATCACCATATAGATGAGACGCGAAGATTTTGAAATAATGGCTCCCGTAGGGAGTTGGGAATCGCTTGCAGCAGCATTTTCAGCCGGTGCAGATGCGATATATTTCGGCATTGAAGGCTTGAATATGCGTTCACGTTCAAGTGCAAATTTCACTATCGACGATATGGAAAATATCGCCGAGCAATGTCGACAACGCGGAGTAAAAAGCTACTTGACTGTCAATACCGTTGTCTATGATTATGATATTGAACTACTTCATTCAATAATTAATCATGCCAAGCAAGCAGGCATCAGTGCGATTATATCTGCTGACATGGCAGCAATCCTCTATGCACGACAAATCGGACAAGAAGTGCATATTTCGACTCAAGTAAATGTCGCAAACACCGATGCTGTGCGTTTCTATTCACAATTTGCCGATGTTATGGTACTTGCTCGCGAATTGAATATGGAGCAAGTCAAAGGAATCACAGATGCCATTGAGAAAGAAAACATCTGCGGACCAAACGGTGATAAAATACGCATTGAAATGTTCTGTCATGGAGCTTTATGTATGGCTGTCAGCGGAAAATGTTATATGAGCCTGCATCAAATGAATTCGAGTGCGAATCGCGGAGCTTGCAATCAAATTTGCCGTCGAGCATATACTGTAACCGACAAAGACACCGGACAACAACTTGAAATCGAAGACCAATACATAATGTCGCCTAAAGACCTAAAGACTATTCATTTCCTTAACAAAATGGTGGATGCCGGTGTGAGAGTATTCAAAATAGAAGGTCGAGCAAGAGGTCCGGAGTATGTCAAAGAGGCAGTGGAATGTTACGATCAAGCCCTAAAAGCTATCGTTGACGGCACTTTCAATGAGGATCGCATTACCGAATGGGACAATCGTCTTGAAAAAATCTTTAATCGTGGTTTTTGGGATGGCTACTATCTCGGTCAACGCCTTGGCGAATGGAGTTCTAAATATGGATCTTCTGCTTCTCGTGTAAAGGTATATGCAGCTAAAGCTATCAGATATTTCTCAAAAATTGGTGTTGCAGAATTTAAATTGGAGAGTGGAGAGCTTAACGTCGGTGATGAAATTGTCATAACCGGTCCGACAACCGGAGCTTTAATCACTAAAATTGAGGAAATCAGAGTTAATCTTCAGCCTGTAGAAAGAGCAAACAAAGGAGAATATTTTTCTATGCCTGTTCCGGAAAGGATACGTCCGAACGATCGTCTTTACATTTGGAAAGCCACCTCTGTATGTACAGACTAAAGACGACTTAACTACTCCTTTCATATAGTAAAACCCGATGAAATTTTGTCATTCCATCGGGTTTATTGTTTTATCGATTATACGAATTATCTTTTTATAAATTTACCGGTAACGACTTCATTTCCGGTAACTGCTTTATAGACATAAACTCCGGGTGAAAGTGAACTTACATCCACTGTTCCGTTTTCGATTTTCACATTTGATGTTGTACCATCTAACGAAACGACTTGAACTTTATCTGCCGCACCCACAATTAATGCATTGTTGGCGTAATAAGTATTCAAATTATTTTGAGTAAGTGATTTCACAGATGCTTCCGGCAAATCGGCTTTTGCCATTCTATATAGACCACTACCTTTTGCATCATATAAATGCAGTTGATAAACAGTTACATATACATATTCATCATCTACATCGATATCGACTATATCAGAAAAATATCTTGTCTCAAGATTACCGGGTAATCCTTCTGATATGAATGACCATGATTCGCCGAAATCTGCAGTACAATACATTCCACCATTTTGCAAACCTACAAAGATGTATTTGTCATCACTATTAATTGCACGCACATTATTATCAATAATTCCTTCAGGACGATTAACATCTCCCCATTCATACCCGTCAAGAGTGTATTCAAGGAATCCAACTTTATCAGTATCATTCATTACAGAGCGACCACAGACCATTTTACCATCAAATTCTGTAGATACTGCCATAAAGTTACTATCTGTCTTCACTGTTTCCCACATCATCGAGTCTTCATCTAAACGGAACACAAAATAAACTCCAAAAGCATATAAACTGCCATTAAACGAACGTAGTTGATAGATATTTTCCACAGTTACTCCGCCTTTTGCTCGTTTCATTTCTCCGACGCTATCGACCGTCCCATAAGACATAGAATCCCGATCTGTCAATGTCCAAGTTTCGCCATAATCCTCAGAATAGATGACACCACCGCCATTAAAATCAGAAAGATATAACTTATCATTATGCCAAGCAATTGCATAACATGGATCAGCTATTAGTGCGTCTTCAGACAACACATCGCTATAAACATCTGCGAAATTGTTTACTTTCCAAGTTTTACCTTCATCTGTAGATATAGCCAAATTACATCCTTCTCCGGTAGCAAAAATATAGCCATCCACCTCTAAAAAGTTTGCATAACAATGGTCTGCGACATCGGTCTTTGTCCATGTAGTGCCACCATCTTCTGAGATATAAATACCACCGGAATTGTCGTCAAAACGGAAATCAGCCATCAACAAATTACCACTCTCCGTCACATGCGAAGCATATGTTGCAGGAACATTATTTAACAATTCCCATTTTGCATTAGCATTAAATCCATTTATAAAAACAGACAGAACTAATAACAGCATCAATTTTGTGTAAATTTTCTTCATATTTTAACGATGACCTTTAATTTATAGAATTGAAAGACAAGGCCTTAATCTCACATTCTATGTAAATTATTTCGCAAATATAATCATCGACATATTTATCGCCATATCAATATAGTTAAAAAATATTAACAGAAGTATTTACACCTTATTTTTTGACTGAAATCAAAAATAGACATAAAAATGTGCAGATAAAAAAACACCTGCACATTTTCTATTGCTTATTTACGGATTATATAAATCCTTATTATAAAAATCGAGTATTTCATTTGCCGATTGAAGTGCGAGTTTAGCCGTACTATTTGGATTTAGTGCTATTGCCGAATGATAGTCATTAATAGCTAAAGCTCTTTTATTTGCTCCCCAATACAACATTCCCCGCTCAATATAGGCTTCCTCGTTATTTTTATCAGCACCTAATATCACTGTGAGCTTATCTATAGCTTCAGTCGGGGGCATACCGTTTCTAAGTGCTTCTTTAATTTCGTCTACTGTTTTCATATCATTCTTGAGGTAAAGGTGCTACTATCGACAGCCAATCTATACCGAAAAATGCGGGAGTATTCATTCCCCATTGTCCATTGTCGGAAGAAGAAAGGCTGAAATATACATCACTCACTTCGCCTAACGGTGTTAAGTCAAATTTTGTCCATTCATTGACAATTACCCATTCATTTGAATCTGAACTGCGACAATCTGCAAGATAAAAATCTGTCGTAGATTCAGTGCCGTCAGAATGTACTCCATGAGCAGTGAGTACGAAGTAATCCCCTTCAACAAACTTTCTACTCCATTGGTCACCAACAGTCAATCTATAATATGTATAACTTGTATTACATACATACACATATTGAGGTTTAAATAATTCTTTTACTCCTTCTATTGCACTACTATAATATACTCTGCAAGTTCTGTCTTCCAAAGCAGTAGTTTCATTTTCTTGCGTATTCCACGATGCCACAAAATAAGGAGTTCCTTCTCCATCCATACCGCCTGCTACAGGAACATTAAATTGATAATCTAAGATTTCACCGGCTGTTGCCGCAGTTCTTGCCGGAGTAAAGCCATACCACGATAATCCCCAAGGTGTCATTTCTCCTTGATGAGCAAATATAAGGTTTTGAGAAGTTGAGACTTGCGTATTTGTCGCTACATCTTTCCAAACACCTTCTTCATTATATTCCAAAGAAGTTTGATTAAGTTTGACAGTTATTTCAATTGGGTCATCATCTTCTGAGCAGGAATAGAATGTCACTGAAAATAATGACAATACAAACAATGTTAATATCAATCTATTTTTCATATTTATTATTTTTATAAATGTATTTGTTCTGAAGTAATATCCGTATTAAGGAAAATGGAAGCAAGTTCGTCAAATTTAACACTATTTTCGGTGGTCAAATATTCACAATGTCCATTTTTACTGCAACACTGTTCGATTTCCGGATGTCGCAATAAATAATCAGAAAGACTCTCTGCCACTAAATGTCCTTGACTTAAGATTTTTATATTTTCGGGAGTATACTTACGGATCTTAGGGAGCAATAAAGGATAATGAGTGCAAGCCAATATCATTGTGTCGATTTCTCTGTCATTATCTATCAGCATTTTAATATACTTCTCGACAAAATAATCAGTTCCGAGAGAATCCACTTCCCTATTTTCCACTAACGGCACCCACATAGGACAAGCTTGTCCCACTACCTTTATATCAGGGTATAATTTCGCAACCTCCATTTCATAGCTTCGACTATTGATTGTTCCGGGAGTACCCAACACCCCGATATGTCTGCTACGGCTGATTTCTCCTATTTTCTCTACCGTAGGACGAATCACACCAAGCACTCTGCGAGTAGGATCGATAAGAGGCAAATCATTTTGTTGTATTGACCTCAATGCTTTTGCAGAAGCTGTATTACACGCTAAAATCACTAATTTACACCCGCGAGAGAAAAGATATTTGACAGCTTGCAAAGTGAAATCATATACCAATTCAAACGAACGAGTTCCATAGGGTGCTCGTGCATTATCTCCCAAATATAAATAATCGTAGGACGGCAATAACTTTCTTATTTCAGAAAGTATTGTCAATCCACCATATCCGGAATCAAACACCCCAATAGGAGCTGCTTTCGACGACTTGTCAATATTTATTTTAGATGTTTTATGCATCTGATTACGAATAAAAAAGGGACGCAAGGGAAAAATCCCGCATCCCTTATTTATATTTGGTTCTACTTAATTACAAACCTAATTTAGCTTTCACTTTAGGTGTAATGTCTTCGGCAGGGGCTCCGTAGTAAAGCACTGCACCTGTTTCTTGAATAATAGTGTATGCACCTTCTTTACCTACTGATTCAATAGCACTCTTAATTTTTGTATAGATAGGCATCATCAAAGTTTCTTGTTGTTTTTGCATATCTTGTTGCACCATTTTTTCGAAATCAGCCAATTTTGTCTGGTAATCTTGAAGGTCTTGCATTTTGCGTTCTTTAATTGCCGGAAGAGCGGAAGCATCTTTTTCTAAAGCTTGAAATTCCTCTATTTTGCGACTCATTTCTTCACGCAATTTTGTGTATTCATCTTCATACTTCTTTTGGATTTCCATCATTTTTTCTTCAGCTGCTTTTGTTTCAGGAAGAGCTGTAAATACAGCTTGAGAATCCACTAATCCGATTTTAATGGTTTGTGCCGACACTATCATAGGGAAAGCTACAAGTACGGCTACTAAAATTTTCTTCAACATTTCTATTTTAAATTTAATTAATTAATTCTTATATTGCGGGTGCAAAATTAGCAATTTATTTTGAATATCCCAATTTTGCCAACACTTCATTGCTTACATCAATGCGAGGAGATGCAAAAACAATGCTTTGAGATGAAGCTCTGTCGAAAATCACTTGATAACCTTTTTCTTCAGCCACTTTTTTCACTGCATTATAAACATCTTCTTGAATCGGCTTCATCAGAGACTGGCGTTTTTTATATAGTTCACCTTCAGCTCCAAAATATTTATGTTTAAGGTCGGTTACCTCTTTTTCTTTTGCCACTATTTCCTCTTCGCGTTTTTTCTTTTGGTCATCTGTAAGGAACACCATATCGGCTTGATAATTTTTATACATTGTCTCTGCTTCTTTGGCGAGTTCTGTTACCTCTTTTTCCCAACGTTGCGACACTTGGTTAAGTTGTTCGTTTGCCATTTCATAGGCAGGTACATTTTTTAGTACATACTCCATATCGACTAAAGCAAATTTTTGAGCCGATGCAAATCCGCACGCACCCATTAAAACCACCAATGTAAATAATACTTTTTTCATATTCTAATATATTTTCTTTTCCATATAGACAATTAATTCACGTTTGAGTTTAATATTCCCAATCTTTGATTAAGATTTAGAATTCTTGACCTAAGATAAAGTGGAAATGCGAACCGCCTTTTTGTGAATAAACTTTATCGAAACCATAAGCCCAGTCGATACCCATAAATCCTACCATCGGCAAATAGATACGCACACCGGCACCGGCACTTCGTTTGAGGTCAAACGGAGAGAAATCCTTTACAGAGGTCCAGGCATTACCTGCTTCAGCAAATGCAACACCATAAATTGTGGTAGAAGGAGACAACATAAACGGGAAGTGAAGTTCGAAAGTAAATCGACCATAGGCATAACCTTCTTTCCCCCAAGGAGTAAATTGTCCGTTGTCGTAACCACGCATACCGACAGTTTCTGTAGCATAAGTATAACCACCTGTCATACCATCACCGCCGACATAGAATGTTTCGAAAGGAGTTTTCAAATATTGGTTATAACTTCCGAGCAAGCCAAAATCTGCACGTGTCATCAACACCAAAGTCCATTGTCCGTCAGGGTCTGTAAGCGGTGTAAACGTCTTGCTCTTGAATTTAATTTTCCAATATTCTATCCATTTATACATCTCTTTCTTAGCATCAGTGGTTTGTGCTTCATAGAGTGATTTCCAATCTTTATTGACAAATGCTGACATCGGAGGTGTTGCTTCTACGCTTATTGAGAACATACTTCCTCGACGTGTATACAACGGGTTGTCAATACTTGAGCGAGACAAAGTCAAACCAAGCTTTAAGCTATTTGATGTACCATTATTCATATAGTACAGATAGTCCCAGTTTTTAAGGTAATACCATTGGTAAGACAATTCTGCTTGGAACATAAAATAATCGTCAGGCCAGCTCAGACGCTTTCCAAATCCGACTGCCACACCTGCCATTTGCAACACTTTATTAGGGTCATAAGAATTTTGCCATGCGTTTTGTTGTAAGTCAGAGTTGTATCCATAACCATAATTATAGCCATAATAAGAGCCATAACCATTTGCCCAATTGTCATTATAATAGTTGGAGTTAATACCTGTCTGACGGCTATAATAAGCAGAAACCGACAATGAATTAGGGCGTTTACCTCCAAACCATGGGTCTAAGAATGAAATTGAATATGATTGATAATACTTGGCATTGGTTTGCACCGACAACGAGAATGTTTGACCTTCACCTTGCGGTATCAATCCTTTATATGAACTCGGGTTAAACAAGTTTTTGATAGAGAAATTTGTAAACTTTAATGCAAGCTTACCTGTAATACCGGTTTGTCCCCATCCCATTGAGAATTCGATTTGGTCGTTTGCTTTTGATTCGAGATTAAACAGAATATCGACAGTACCATCACTTTCATTTGGGACAGGACGAATATCCATATTTTCAGGATTAAAGTGTCCGGTCTGAGCAATTTCTCTTGCCGAACGCATCAGGTCGGTTTTTGAGAACAATTCTCCCGGTTTTACACGCAATTCTCTACGGATCACATTTTCATATAATCGGTCATTTCCTGTTATAATCACTTGATTAATTCTTGCTTGTGGACCTTCCATCACACGCATTTGTAATGCAATACTATCTCCTTTAATATTTTCCTCTATTGGCACAATCTGGAAGAAGAGATAACCATTGTCCATATAAATATTAGCCACAGCATCGTCATCTTCCACCGTTCTCTTATTCAAAAGCTTTTGATTATAGACATCACCGGGGTAAATTCCCAAAATAGTGTTTAGTTGGTCCGTCGGATAAACGGTGTTACCAACCCAATTTATGTCGCTGATGTAATATTTTTGACCTTCTTCTACTTTTAAGAACACATCGACTTTACTTTCGTCGTATTGAGCTACACTATCAAACACTATTTTCGCATCGCGATAACCCAATTCATTATATTTTTGGATTATTCGATTTTTATCGTCTTTGAAATCCGATTCCACAAACTTCTTTTGTTTAAACAAATTCAAAAGGTTACCATATTCATTGGTCTTTTTCATTGTTCGTTTAATTTTTCCGTCAGAAAGGACTTCATTTCCTTCAATATAGATTTTATGTACTTTTATTTTATTGCTTTTATTGACTTTAACTTCCAATATCACTTGATCCTCTTTGCTGAGATCGGGATGTTGTTCGATTTTAACTTCTGCATTTTTAAATCCTTTTGCAGCATAATAATCTTCAACTATTTTAGTCGCTTTAGCAATAATATTAGGAGTCAATTGCTGTCCCGGTATCATACCGAGACGCTCAATTAAGTCTTTTCTTTCACCGCTTTTAATATTTGGAAAAATCATTTCAGACATTCTCGGTTGTTGTTTCAACACAATTTCCAACCATGCTTTGTCTCCAACGACTTTTTCCAGCTTGATTTGCACTTTCGAATATAATCCTTGTCGATAGAAACGTTTTACAGCATTCGAAATTGCATCGCCGGGGATTTCAATTTTCTCACCCACCGATAATCCGGAAAAGCCAATTATTACATAGTCATCAACATTATTTATGCCACTGACTTTTATTCCGGCAATCTCATAGGTACGCGGCATCGGTGAATATATTACATTCGGATTATAAATTGTATCGGACTGTGCAGTCGGTAATATATCCAATGCTTTGACTTCAAGTCTGAATGCTGCGAATATTGTAATTAATAATATTATTAGCTTAAAACGCTTATCCATTATATTCTGTAAGAATTTCTTATTAAATTAAATTTTATTTTCTGTTTGTACTTGCTCACTCGTTTTCCCAAATCTTCGTTCTCTTGTCTGATAATCGATTAAAATATCAGCATAAGCTTCTTTACCGAAATCCGGCCAAAGAATTGGAGAGAAATATAGTTCACTATATGCTATTTGCCAAAGCATATAGTTTGACATACGTTTGTCTCCTCCAGTGCGAATCAACAAATCCGGGTCAGGCATACCGGAAGTTGATAATTTACCGGAGAAATATTTATCATCTATATCAGCGATGTCAATTTTACCTAAGGCAGAATCTTGTGCTATTTGTTTTGCCGCTTCGACAATTTCCCAACGTGCTGAATAGCTCAAAGCTAAAGTCAGAGTGAGTCCGTCGCACTTCGATGTGGCGATTTCACAACGACGAAGCCTATCGTAGGCATCCTTTGGCATACGTTCGAGAGCACCTATTAATTTGAGATGAACATTGTTTTTCACCAAATCCGGTGTTTCTCGCTCTATTGCCATACCAATAAGATACATCAATGTCTCCACTTCTTGTGTCGGACGATTCCAATTCTCTGTAGAGAATGCATATAGTGTCAAATATTTAATACCTAAATCGGATGACAATTCAGTAACTTTTCTTACACTATTCACTCCCTCTGCATGCCCCATACATCGGTCTTCTCCACGAAGTTTAGCCCAACGCCCATTGCCATCCATTATCATAGCGACATGGCATGGTAATCGATTCATATCTATCTGTTGGAGTTTTTTTGCTAATTCATCCATTACAATCAATCTTTATAATGACAAACGGCACATCGTTCGCTGAATTCATAACTTATAGTAAAGGTCATTGTAGAATACCAATCGGTATTTTTCATAAATGAACTTTGTATTTTATACGGATCGGAAAGATTTTCTCCGTCTAATTTATCACTAAATGTCTTCTTCATCAGGAACTCAAAGCCTAAATTTACTCGCTTATTGAGTTTAAATTTCACTCCCACTCCCAATGGTATATTTACCGAAAAGCCGGTCTTTTTGTCGGTTTGCCATACCATAAATCCCAAACCTGCGGCTATGTAGGGTGTAAAGCGTTTGAGTTTTCTATATCTCTCGCCCATTCCATAATTGAAGAAATTAAACTCTACTAATTCTCCCAATTCATAGAATGTTGACGAAAATTTGAATGTCTCATTACCTGGAAACACGTTGGTCATATCAGCTGAATTTCCACTTAATCCGCCAACATAAAGGTTAGTTTTAAAAGCAAAGCGAGGATTAAGAATATAACGCAAAAAGGCTTCAACATCCCAACTTGGGTGCTGAAGAAGATTGCTTGTATTGGCATCACCAAGATAACCGGTCATTCCGAATCCTCCTCCTATATCAAAGCGGTAATCCTCCTGTGCCGATACTTGCGATGTCGATGATGCTACTATAAACAACATCACAATCAATAATATGCGTTTTAATTCTTTCAACCCTTCCTGACTATTATTACATTAACGGTACAAATGTCAATCTATTGAGTACGCCTTTCCAAATTGTATTATATAATTCTCCTGCGGAATTTTCTCCTCCTATTAAATAGATATATGGGCAGTCCCATGTGACATCATATCCATCTATTTTATAATTGACTTTATAATAACCCGGCAATTTTTTAGAAGGCATTTCCGACCATATTTCAGGCTCATAATTGCCTGTTATTTCAGTTGTCATTACGACATTATCCGCATTGACCATTGCCGGTATATATTCCGGTAATTGCATTAATTCCGAACCGGGAGCCCAATTCACTCCATTATCGTAAGATATATATATTTTTTTATTTGCAGTGCCGTCTTCAAATCTTCCTCCGATAAGCAACATCACGCTGTATTCATTTGAAACCCACAGATTAGATGTTTGTTGAAAGGAGAAATACGGCACCATTGTTGCACCGCTGATAGACGGTACTGAATTTTCACTTATTAAAGCCCAATTTTCTCCATCAAACCCCCATGTTCTATTGGTAAAATTCCCATTTTTCAATTCACCTCCGGTCATTATCCCAACAGGGGATTGATACCATTTGCCGGTAAATGTTTGGAAATTTGAAAATCCTTTTATAGGGAAATCTTCGCTAATCGGTGTTTCAGTGAAATTACTATTTACCGGGAAACGAGTGTGTAAGATTTCTCCATTTTGTTCTCTAAGACCAAGCAAACTATCTTCATATGCACCTACGACTGACAACCACTTTTTACCTGTGGATTGCCATTCCATTGCATCTAAAGATTCATATAACACTCCGTCAGAATCCAAAATAAAAAATTTAGAACCGACAGCTGTGAATGTTCTCACCTGCGGGACAAACGATAGCTTTAACTCCTTATTTATCCATTTGCCGGAATTCAAATTGTCTGTTTCCGCAATCGTATAACTATTATCACTTTCGCCTATTAGCGAGATGATTTTTCCTTCATTGAACGGCACTGTTTTTTGGCATATTGGAGTAGCTAATCTGGATGGAAGTTGACTTACTGCCATTTCATCCCACCACAACGAGTCAGGTTCCATTTTGTGAACATTTACTTTCAATCGGTAATCACGCGACGTGATTCCATCTTGTGCCACCAAAGTTAATATTACATCTCCTGTAAAATCGATAGAGTCGGTAGGCGATTTTATATAATCGACTTCTCCTGTGCGATGAATACCACCTACCATTGTGATTTTGGCAGACGATACATCTTCAGGGTATGCTATTACCGGTATCAACGATGTAATACTTGTCCCTTTGGGCAACGAATCAGCATTAAATATTAATCCCCTATCCAAATCTATTGAGAAAAACACTGAATTCAGATTCGCTAATATTTTGTTATCTGCTTTCAATGAAAATCCACTGACTGTAACATCTGTTGATATACGATATCCTAATTCTTCAGTCGGATCACTGTTGCAACTTGACACACACAATAACACCGACAAGGAAATCACTAATTGATTTATAAATTGTCTTACTTTCATCTAATTCATTAATTAACAGCTAATTAATCCATCTAATAAGAGTTTGCATCACTCTTAGTTAGCCAAGAAAACAGCATTTCAATCTGCAAAATTAGCATTTATTGTTAAAATAGCAGCTATAATTTCGAGATAAAGTTGATTTTTACAGCTTTTTAACTCCTTTTAAGAGCTATTACATTTCCGCGTACCTGCTCTATTTTATCAAATTGCCCTCTAAAAATTGGGGCCTTAATCCCTTTTAACAATATCTTCGGGGACACTTCTATGCGAACCTCATCAAAAATTTCTGCATCAAGAAAACTTTGCAATATTTTAGCTCCGCCTTCTACCATCAGCGACGTGATTTTATTATTTTCATACAATTGGGACAACAAAGTCTTAACATCAAAATGCTCTCTGACGATTATATCTTTAGAATCCGATCCCACAAACGCTGTTTTAGGAATTCTTGCCGATATATCAGGACATATTCTGATAGGACTATTTCCCGACCATTCTCTTACTGTCAGTTGAGGATTATCGGATATGACAGTATTCGTACCAACCATTATTGCATCATAACGGCTTCGTTCTCTATGCATTAATATTTTACTGAGTGAATTTGAAAAAAGCTCGGGAATCCCATCTGAATGAGCCAAAAATCCGTCTTTGCTTTGAGCCCACTTCAACAACACATAAGGGCGTCGACGTATATGAGCATTAAAAAATCTACGATTTAATTCGACACATTCATTTTCCAACATTCCGACAACCACTTCGATTCCGGCATCTCTCAACATTTTTACACCTCGTCCTCTCACTTTTTCAAATGGGTCTAACGAGCCTATTATCACTTTAGGGATACCACTTTTTATCAAAAGCTCTGCACAGGGTGGAGTTTTTCCGTAGTGGGAGCAGGGTTCCAAAGTAACATATATTTCAGAATGACGAAGCAACGATTTATCAGACACCGATTTAACTGCATTCACCTCAGCATGTGCCTCCCCCCATTTTCTGTGAAATCCTTCACCAATGATTTTACCATTGCAAACTATCACAGCTCCCACCATTGGATTTGGCGAAACAAAACCATCTCCATATTGAGCTAGTTGCAATGCTCTTCTCATAAATATTTGTTCTCCCGCACACATTTTCATCAATTTATCTGCAAAATTAATCAAATTCCCCCACAAAGCAATTTCATTACAAAAAATCATCAAAACAAATTATTGTTTTTGAATAAATTTTCTTAATTTTGCAAGCAACATTTAGTATGATTGAGACTTTAACCAAAATCAGAAACGAATTAGCGAATATCTATCCCAAAAATGAAATAGAGGGAATTATTCGTATTATTTTCGAACATCTTAAAGGATGGTCACCGGTCGATATTGTCTTGCATCACGACTATATTCTATCTGATTTCATTAAAGAAAAAGTCGCTAAAATTCTACATCGTTTACGACTTCACGAACCAATTCAATACATCGTAGGGGAAAGCCGTTTCTTCGGATACACTATACATGTCACACCCGATACACTTATTCCTCGGCAGGAAACCGAGGAATTGGTCGAAATAATCATCCAAGAGAATAAAGATAAGGATCTTCGCGTATTAGACATTGGCACAGGCTCCGGATGTATTGCAATTGCTTTGTCAATGCATTTAAATTTTCCTATCGTAAAAGGAATTGACAACTCCCCGGAAGCAATACGGGTGGCATCGGCAAACGCGACACGAATCAAATCATCGGCAAAATTTGAATGTTCTGACATCTTTTCAATAAAACCTCAACCGGAATCTTTCGATATTATCGTCAGCAATCCTCCTTACATAGGAGAATCTGAAAAAATTGATATGGAAGCAAATGTTCTTGATTACGAACCACATACAGCACTCTTCGTGCCGGACCACGACCCTCTTATCTACTATAAGCAAATCTCTGATTTTGCTATTGTATCTCTTTCCTCTAATGGTTCGCTATATTTCGAAATCAATCCTCTCCATTCCAACGAAATCCACGAGCTTCTATCAAATAAAGGATTTTACGACATTAATTTGATAAAAGATATACAACACCGCAACAGATTTGCGACAGCAAAAAAACAATAAACAGAAGAATGGCAGCACGTTTAAAACGAACATATGATAACGCATTGATTCACGTAGCAGATCTATGTGCAAAATCTGAACATTGTGAAGCTGAAATCCGAACTAAGCTATACAAATGGGGAATTTCTTCAGCCGACTCACTAAAAATTATAACTTATCTTAAAGAAAATGATTTTATCAATGAAATACGTTATGCCAAAGCATTTAGTCATGACAGGCTTCGACTATCTAATTGGGGACGTAATAAAATCAAAAAAGGGCTGATTCAAAAACGCATTTCGGCTCACGCTATCGAAATCGGGTTAGAATCGATTGACGAACAGGAATACATAGAGCATCTGCAACATCTCATAAAAGTCAAAACGAAAGAATACGACATTAACAATTATGAAGAACGTCTTAAAATCTATCGTCATCTGTTTTGTCGCGGATTCGAATCTCCCTTAATCCTTCAATATATTAACAAATATAAAGCAGAGTGAATCCGATTACTGATTTAACCTCTATTTTATTCCCTGCTCGTTGCCACGTTTGTGACACACGCCTTTCATCGCAAGAAAGCTATTTGTGCCAACATTGCATTGACAACCTTCCTCGCACATTGTTCCACCGTTCCAACTTTAACCCAATGGAACAAAGATTTGCAGGAAAAATAAAATATGAAAAAGCTACTGCTCATTTTTACTATATTCGAGAATCAAAATTTTCATCTATAATTCACGATTTTAAATATCGCAATTTCCCCTCTTTAGCAAAATATATCGGAATTATAACAGCACGCGAATTAATTTCCACAGGTTTCTTCAACGACATTGATATTTTAATACCTATTCCTCTACACTTTTTCAAACTACTCAAACGAGGTTATAACCAAAGTGAAATGATCGCAAAAGGAATCAATACTTTGACCGGAATAAAAATCAACACATCTCTTAAGGCTGTTAAATCCAGAAAAACACAAACTTTAAAAAATAGTTTTCAACGATGGGAAAACACACAAAACGCATTTACTATAAAAAATGCCAATAATCTTCAAGGCAAACACATTCTTCTCATAGATGATGTATGCACGACAGGAGCCACAATAATAGCTGCAGCTAAGGAAATCTTAAAAATTAAAAACACAAAAGTTTCTATCTTAACAATTTCAGCAACACAAATATAAGATCCACATAAAAATATAACAAAAAAAATTTACAATAACTATCTTAATTTTATATCTATTACCTATTTTTCATAAATCTATCTTCCATATATCAATTATTTTTACTAATTTCGCACCGAAGTTTAATAATTCACAACACATATAATTAATAAAGCAATATGAAACAACCGGAACGTCTTCTTGCAGAAAAACTACTTCAAATAAGTGCAATAAAGCTACAACCAAATAATCCTTTTACTTGGGCATCTGGCTGGAACTCACCAATATACACAGACAACAGAAAGACATTATCATATCCTGAAATTCGCAACATCATAAAGGTGGAGCTTTGCAGAATGATTCTCGAAAACTATCCTGATGCAGATGCAATAGCAGGAGTAGCAACAGGTGCAATTGCTATGGGAGCACTTGTAGCCGACACGTTGTCTTTACCTTACGTTTATGTTCGTTCTACTCCAAAAGATCATGGACTTGAAAACCTTATTGAAGGCAATCTTAAACCCGGACAAAAAGTTGTGGTAATCGAAGACCTTATTTCCACAGGAGGAAGCTCTTTGAAAGCTGTCGAAGCAATACGCAATGCGGGATGCGAAGTTGAGGGTATGGCTGCTATTTTCACTTACGAATTCCCGGTATCAATAGAAAGTTTCCGCGAAGCAAATGTTAAACTTTTGACCGTTTCTAACTATTCTGCAATGCTTGAAGTTGCTCTCGAAACCAATTATATCCAAGAAGATGATTTAGACACTCTCAAAGAATGGCGTAAAGACCCAGCAAATTGGACACCAAACAATAACAACGCATAATCACCTCGATAATGGCAGAATTCAAAAGCGACGAAACTACTATTAACGCATCGGCTCAGAAAGTTTACTCAAAATTATCTGATCTTGAGAATATACGCTCGTACATTGACAAGATTCCGGAAGACAAGATTCCGGAAGACAAGCTTGAGCAATTTAAAAGTCTTGAAATTACTTCTGACTCAATTTCTGTTAAAGGGGGTCCGACAGGTTCTATCAAGATGAATATCACACAAAAAAAAGAGCCTTCATTAATCCGACTTGAAGCTGCCGACATTCCAATATCAATTGCATTAGAAGTGCATATCAAAGAAATTTCCGAAAACGAATGTTCTCTTCAAGTTATTATAATAGCCGACATTCCAATATTTTTAAAGCCAATGGTATCCGGACCCCTTCAAAAGGTTGTCGACCAATTCTCGGCTGTGTTAGGTGTAATACCTTTTAATGACTAAATTTCCCAACAGCATAATCGCATTGAGTTTTTCTCAATGCGATTTACTCTTTTTATCCAAATGAAAAAAATAATTGCATTATTCGGTATATTAATAGCCGTCATATTTTCAGGATGTGAAACAATCGACAACAACCGCATTCCCGCGGTTGCAGTTAATTTGCCTATTGGAGACATTGGACAATGGAACACATATGGGGTAGCAGCTTTTGGTCAATATCGCTACTTTATCAGAGAAAACAGAACACCTTCCAATTTCCCATACAACGAAACTACTCATACCGGATTTGGAGGTATACTCTTAATCGGAGGTATGGACCCATTCACTGCCGAGACTAATGTGCCGTTAGCATACGATTTAGCATGCCCTGTTGAATGTAAAAATAACGTCAGAGTTGCTATCGACCCAAACACGCTCGAAGCAGTATGCCCGCAATGTGGTTCACATTATGATGTGGTTATGACAGGAGGAGCCCCTGTAGAAGGGCCTGCATTGACCGGTGAATTCAAATACCGTCTCCAATCTTATAAATGCCTTCCAACAGCTTCCGGTGGTTACATTATAACTCGATAATACAACTTTATCCTTCCCATTCGTATATAATTCATTTTTTTTCACTACCTTTGCTAAACCCAAACTTTAAATCATAAATGGAGGGAATCGCATATATGATATTTAGCGGGCTCATCATCGGAATTTTAATCTCTGCTCCGATGGGTCCTGTTGGTGTATTATGTATTCAGCGTACACTCAATAAAGGCAGATGGGCAGGATTCTTTACAGGCATAGGTGCCGCTATTTCGGATATTTTATACTGCCTATTAGCCGGATTCGGATTGTCTTTCATCGAGAATTTTCTCAATCGACACCAAAATATTATTCAAATACTTGGTAGCATCGTTCTAATTGGATTCGGCATCTACCAAATGAAATCAAATCCTTCAAAACAACTACGAAAAAACAACATTCAAAAAACATCGGCAAAAACCGACATCCTGACCGGATTCTTATTTACTTTTTCGAATCCCTTAATTCTTTTCCTAATAATCGGTCTTTTTGCCAGATTTAATTTCCTTAGCAGTTACAGCGAAATATACCATACTATCACCGGATTCTTATTCATTTTTATAGGGGCTATTGTTTGGTGGTACATCGTAACATTTTTTGTTAATAAGATCAGAGCTCATTTCAATCTTCGCTCTATGTGGCTTATCAACAGAATTACCGGTTCGATAATGTTGGTTTTTGCATTAGTCGGAATAATCACAGGTGTCAGCTCCATAATAAGCCAACTATGAACCGATTATTTCTAATCTTAAGCTTCTTAATCCACCTAAATTCGATTGCACAAACCACCTATCTCAATCGTAATAACGGATTTGAGCCTTTTTATTCAGCTACTGATTCATCCCTTATCATTTCTAACACTTCTTCCGATACTATTTACGAAACAATTCCAACGCATATTAATTGCCAAGACTTCAAATTCTCTTCATACGTAGCAAACATCAATAACAACCCGACAAAAAAATATAAACTTATAGACAACAACGGCAAATCTCGTTTCATAAGACAACCGGGATGGGGGATTATCGCTAAATCTGAAAACAATAAAGCTCTTAAAATTCTTGTCCAAGCCAAAGAATCCTCTGATTGGGAATATACTTGCCACGATATTCTCGAAATCACAATTTTAGGTCCTGATAATAAAATTCTTCGACAAACTTCTTTACCTCGAACAAAAGTAGCAATCGATACGTCGCCTAATTCAATTACTTTACAACGTAAAGGGAATCGGTTATCCGTAAGTATAGGCGAAAAATATGAGAAAGAAATTTGGACTGACACATTCGATAACTTCAATATTTCTGAAATTGGTTATATTGTACCCCCATGTGGAAAAATTGACGTCAAACGAATTATAATATCTATATCCCAAAATAGAAAAGATAAATTAGTATCTGAATGGGACAATGCAACAATAATATCCTATTTGGCTCAATCTATTGACCCCAATGAAGGCTATTGGAAATATTTAGACAGGTCGATGGATGAAAATTTGCTTCGATTAGGTGGCGACTACACTTTTGCTCTTATAAAGAGCAACGATAATGAATACAACCTCATCTATCTTAACGGAGCAAAAACAAATAGCAACGAATGGACGACAGGAATGATTAAAGCCCGATTATTCACAACACAATTCAATGATGTATTAGCAGTAGAATGGTACGACTCGCAAATGCTACCTATGAATCACGAAATCACAGCCCAAATAGAAGGTGATTTCATAAAAATAGTTTTCCCTTACCAAAATTCCCACATTCGATTGCATAGAATAAAACCGATAAGAAATTTTCGATCACTCATTAATTCTCATTCGTACTAACAAAATTTGTTTAACATTTCAGTCAGATTTCCTTACACTCGTTCCTGCCGAATGTATTTCTAAGTCCCTGCTGAATGATTGAAGAAATCCATGTACCATTTGACTACGGCAACTGTTTCCTGCACATAAAATCAATACTCTCATAAGATCCAATTGAATAAATAGCCCGAAATAATAATCAACAAAGTCACCACACCGAAGAAAATTCCTACCAATCGCCAAGTCATAACCTTTTTAAGCATTGTGGCTTCGGGAATTGACAGACCGATTATAGCCATCATAAAGGCTATGGCTGTACCGAGTGGAATACCTTTTGCTACAAATGCCTCAATTACCGGAACAACACTCGCAGGGTTGGCATACATAGGCACAGCAAGAACAACAGCTAAAGGTACACCCCACCAATTTTCAGACGAGAGGTATTGTTCAAAAAATCCTTCGGGAACATAACCGTGCATCGCTGCACCTATGCCGATGCCGATGATAATGTAGAGCAACACACCACGCACAATGCTCCAAGATTCTTTTGTAATGGTAGGTAGACGCTTCAAGAAAGGTGTTTTCTCCACTTCCCACCTCTCGCTTTGTGCGTTTGATTGCATTTGTGCATTCTTTACCCAATCACTCAAATAGGGGTCAAGTCGCATTCTGCCCAAAACATACCCTGCAATCATCGACAACATCGTACCGCTAATCACATAAATAAGTGTAGCCTTTACTCCGAATGAGCCGAGAAACATTGCCATTGCCACCTCGCTAACCAATGGCGAAGCAATAAGAAATGTAAGCGTAACACCTAATGGAATACCGCCTTTTACAAAGCCTATGAATAATGGCACCGACGAGCAGGAGCAGAACGGTGTAATACCTCCGAACAAGGCTGCCATAAAGTAGTCCAAGCCATAGAGCTTATGGGTTGTAAGGTATTGCCTTAGTCGCTCAATAGGGAAATAGGCATTGATTATCCCCATTACAAAACTTATGCAGAAAAGCAGAATTAAAATTTTCATAGTATCATAAACGAAGAAATTAACTGCTATTCCCAACGACGTGGCGACATCTATACCAAAGATGCCGTACACCAACCAATCTGCAAATTGCTGTATCATAAACCTAACAGTTCTTTAATTTCATTTTCACTTGGCACACGCCCTTTGATTTTCACTTCGCCATTTACTACAATTGCAGGCGTTGAGAGAATGTTGTAACTCATCATCTCCATAATGTCATCAACTTTTGTGAGAGTTACATCGAGATTATTCTCTTTTATTACCTTTTCGACTACATTGTAGGCTGTTTTACACTTACAACAACCTGATCCTAATACTTTTACTTCCATAATCTTAAAAACAAACGGTTAAACAATAATAAATTCCAATTAAAATAAATATGATACCCACCGTGATATTCAGCCACTTCTGCACAGTTTGCATCTGCCCATAGATTTTGCCTATCTGTCCTGCACTGAAAGCCAGCACCCAAGCTACAACCAACACAGGCAATGAGGTAGCAACGGCAAACAGAATGGGTAACAAATATCCCATTGCAGTCGCTACCGACATCGGTATAAGCATTCCGAAATAGAAGACTCCGCTTGACGGGCAAAATGCCAAAGCGAACAACACACCCAAAAGAAACGCACCCCAACCTCCGTGTTTTACAAAACGCTCTCTATTGCCATTAAACCCTAATGAGGACAGTCGTAGTTTACTTCCGAATAGCATATACAAACCAATCAGCAATAGAGCTGGGGGGGAGAATCAACTCACCATATTTGCCGATAAATTTCTGGACGCCAAATAGGCTCGAACCTCCTTTAAGCAGAGCAATAAGCACCACGCCAAGCAGTGTGTATGCCACCACTCGCCCCAAAGTATAGAGCAGTCCGTTACGAAATATCCACTTTCGGTCATCGATACTTTTGCCTATATAACCTATTGCCGCAATATTGGTTGCCAACGGACAAGGCGAAAGAGCCGTGAGCAATCCCAATAGAAACGCTGTCAGAACAGGCGTTGAACTGCTATCCAATAATGATTGTATCCACTCCATAGTCTTAATTGTTTAGCATTGTATGGATTTGCTCAGTAACGCCTTTTTTGAAACTTTCGGGATTTGTCCTAGCATTACCAAAGGCAAATTCTGTCATATTAGTGCTTTCTTCTTTTCCATTCTTGTCATAATCGACGATAATAAGCGATGACCAACTTACCTCATATTTGTCAGCAAGCGTTTCCCCTTCGGTTATATCTACCGATTTAAACATTAACTTTCCACTTCTCAGCTTATCAATCAGCAAAAGTAGTTTCCAATAACTCTGTCGTGTTTTTCTCAATAGCCACACAAGTGGCACAACGCTGTTTGTTGCGGAAGTACAACACCTCCACTACATCTTTTTTTACTTGCTTTTCTACTTTTGATTCATTCTTTGCATTACCGTTATCACAGGCAACCATACCCATACATAAGGCAATCATCAATAATTCTTTTTTCATACGCTTATTTATTTTAGATATTATTTGTAATTCGCAAAACAACGAATATATTAACTAAAAAAAATTTGCTATTACTTCAACGGTTCTGCATGGATTCCGATATGGGTGTCCTTACCAAACTCCGTTCTCAGAGCATCTTCAATTGAAGTTGTCAAAGCATGGGATTCAGATAGCGAAAGATTGCCATCCATACGGATATGTAGCTCTATGGCTAAATGGTTTCCGATGCGGCGTGTTCGCAAATGGTGTGGCTCACTAACCTTTGAGAAAGAGCATACAATACTGAGAATTTTATCCTCAACCTCCTTAGGCAATGAACGCTCTAAAAGCTCATCAATGCATGGTTTGAGGAGTTGAAGCGATACCTTCATAATAAATATGCTGACTACAATAGCAGCTATGGGGTCGAGTATTCTCCAACACTCGCCCAGAAAAATTGCACCACCTATACCTACAAGAGTTCCTATTGAAGAGAGTGCATCACTACGATGATGCCAGGCATTGGCAACGACGGCTTGTGATTTGAGCCTCTTACCCTTGTTGACAGTATATCGATATAAAAACTCCTTGCTGATAATAGAAATGGCAGCCATAGCAAATGCAAATATTGTAGGAGCCTCCAAAATCTCACCACCAACAACTGCTATCACACTTTTGGCACCACTGACAAGAATACCTACACCAACAAAAAATAGTACTAAACCAATAATAGCCGTAGCCAATGTTTCATATTTGCCATGACCATAGTCATGTCCCTCGTCCTCAGGTTTACCCGAGATGCGGACAAAGGCAACTACTATGATATCTGTAATAAAATCCGACAATGAGTGTAAGGCATCTGCTACCATCGCTACACTGTTACCCACAATGCCCGCTACGAATTTAAGCACAAGCAGCAAAAAGTTCACGATGCTACCTATCCAAGTAACACGGAAAATCTCTTTTTCACGATTTGATTGCGGTAACATAGTAAATTGCTATTTATTTAGGCTCTTTCGCAAAATAGGTATCCGCTTAATGATATGCCCCATGGCAAAAAGTGAAAACAGAATACCTATACGATAATGCCACAGACCGACACCAGAG
>CAZGEX010000004.1:0-87315 GCA_964524385.1 uncultured Sangeribacter sp. | reverse complement strand
GTCCCTACTTCAGCCAGAACCACAACCGCCACAGCTACTGTCTCAACAACCCCCTTGCCTTCACCGACCCCACCGGCCGCAAAATCGTCGTTAGTAATATTGATAGAATATCCTATATAGGAGGAATGGATTATGAAGGCGAAGATGAGATTGTGTCATCAATAGTCGAAGTGCTGAATCTGATATACGAATATGGTGGTAAAACACTATTGAATGACTTGATTGAAGATGACGATATATATGTTTATACGACAACAAATAAATATAATCCCTATACATCACAACTTGATGACGGAGTATATATTTACATAAACAACTTGCTGAAAGGCGATTCATTATTTTTTGCAATAGCACATGAATCCATGCATGCCGCTCAATTCTGCAACGGACAAGGAGGAGCAACCATTTTCAACGAGATAGAAGCATATGTGTTTGAGAATTATGTGGCATTAAATAGACTTTATTCAGATTTTAATTACTATGGAAATCCTGCTATAGGTCTTGAGACAACATATGTTGGTAAATTATATGAATTCGCGTTCAATCAATTGAAGGATGAATATAACTGGATATTAATGCAGATTGCAGTATATACGTTTAAGTTAGGTTCTGGTGCAAATCTGACAGGATTATATGATAATTATCGACTTTATGGAGGGAGTCCATTTAGATTAAATTCGATGATACAAAAATATATGAAATAATATGAAAAGAACAGTTTGTTTTATAGGAATTTTATTGGTATTCTTCACAATATATGCTTTTTGGGAAAATCTTCCTACTTATGAAAATCATTGCGAAGTAGATTTTAATTTTAGTAAATTCAAAATTAAATCAGACGATGTAAAAGATACAATCACAGTTATTTACACTATTCAATATCCATATAGTAATAGCGAAAAATATTATTTAAATGTTTCAGTTTCCAATGGTAATTCTCGTAAAACTTATAGTACGAATAATGAAAATTATAATCTATATGAAAAAGGTATTTTTAAAATACTCGATAATTTAACATCACCCAATAGATGTGAAAATTTAAAGAATATAGCCGAGAGAGAATATTATTGGATAAAAGAACATCTTACAGAAAAACTATTAAATGAGGTCATACAATTTCACAACATAACTAAAAATGAAGAATACAACGTATATAGTTTCGGCTCTGCATATAAAATTATCCCTAAATGACATTTAATTATCTTTTTAAAGTTTCGCTATGAAATCGTCGGTTGTCAATACTATCATAGTTCATTACCTTTGCCGAAAATTGGTGCAGGAATTGAGCTATGATGCGTGGGGACGATTGAGAGACCCGGAGACTCGCGAATTATATGGACTTGAGGATGAACCGACGCCTATGTTTGGCAGAGGATTCACCGGACACGAACATATCGTCGGCTTCCGTTTGGTCAATATGAACGCCCGACTATACGATCCGATGACCGGACGCATGTTATCGCCCGACCCGATAGTCCAAAGTCCCTACTTCAGCCAGAACCACAACCGCCACAGCTACTGTCTCAACAACCCCCTCGCCTTCACCGACCCCACCGGAATGAAGATCGTATATGACATGACCGACGAAGAGAAAGCTGAATTAGATTCTTTTTTAGATTTGTTTGACAAGGATAGTCCGTTCATGCAATTATTGGAAATTATAGATAAAGCAGAAGAGATAATAACAGTAGAATTTGGAAATACAACTACAACAAATCAAGGAAACCAAGTAGTGGGGCAATATAATACCTTAACAAAAACTGTTACATTTTTAAAAGGAGTCTTCCTTCAACCTTCTTTTGTTGTAGAAGAATTTTATCATGCATATCAGGATATATATAAGTCTTTAATGAATGGAATGATATGGAATAGAGAATTTGAAGTAAAATTGGTAACAGACTTAATTGTATCATTATCTTTTAATACAGTTTACGCAAATTTAGATTTTGGAGCAACAACATACTTAAAGATTATGGGTGGAAATTATCTGTATTTGTATTCTGATGAGTTTGAATTCTTGTATAAATATTATGGAAATTCATTTGTGTATTTTTATCGAAATGTAGTTGATTATAATATACAGATAACAAATGTGCCTTTAACCTTTTATAAATTTATAAACGAGATAAAATGGTAGCAAGATATATATTTATATTGTTGATAATAATTAATACGATTGCTTTTAAATCAGAAGCAAAAGTAATTACTGGTGGAACCAAATTAGCTCCGTTTTTTTGTCAGTACACTAATTTGTTAGAGATAATTTTAACAGGATTCGGTGATGAGTTTGTTCAAAAAATATATGAAGATTATGAAAAATGGTACTATGGCAGTATAATTCTCGAATATGATTTTATAAACAAGCAATGCGAAATAACAGACATTATTGCTGTTAAAAATAATGATTTATATGATAAAAACAGTCTTTTATCAAAATTAAAAAGTATATATGAAAAATACCCATATAAGATTGTAGATAAAGATATGTTGCAATATTCATTATACCCTGTAGATACTACAAAAAATAGATCATTCCATGTAAAGATAATTGACCAACATTTCTATAAGCGTTATAAAAAATGGGAAAAATATAAATCCAATATTGAAGGATTTAGTACGTTTATTCGAAGAGATATATTGTCTTGTATTAAAAATATTCTCGGTGAGGGACATGAATACTACAAATATCTGTTGGAAAAATATGCACCATTGCAGCCCTACGATGATTGGCATCCGCAAGGGAAAATTTGGATAAAACCCGAAAATGAGTAATATCTGCAAACATATAGCAAATGAATTCATGAATGAAATGGCGATTGGCAAAGAAGAATACATTTACACCAACGACTCGATGCAATATGCCTATTACGAAGACGGCAGTCTCGCAACTCAATATCGAAAATTTTTTCGTAAAAACCTCAAAATATTTTCAAATCAAATTTATCCAACTTGCTATATTTTGAATAACGGGAAAAATTACCTAACTTTGCATTAAGATTTATAGTTAATAATCAAAAATATATAATATGGCACTTTGGTTTGAATGTAAAGTAAGATACGATAAAATACAAGAGAATGGGGCAGTAAAAAAAGTAAATGAACCTTATCTGGTGGATGCGTTGTCATTTACAGAAGCGGAAGCACGCATAATAGAGGCAATCACTCCATATATATCGGGTGAATTTACAATATCCGCTGTCAAGAAGACAAAAATTTCAGAAATATTTTGGGATGAAACCGGAGATAAATATTATATGGTGAAGGTAATGTTTATCACAATCGACGAAAAGACTGCCGTAGAAAAAAAATCAGCAAGTTTCATATTGGTTCAAGCATCAGATTTCTCGAATGCACTTGAAAATTTCATGCAAGGAATGAAAGGCACTATGGCAGATTTTGAAGTGGCATCTATTACAGAAACTCCATTGATGGACGTTTATCCTATAGAACTTGGTAGTAAAAGCGAATAAAATAGCTGTAAAGTTAAATCTAATATCATCGAAAAAATGATTTCCGAACAGATAAAAAGATTTAAAGCAGAATTGCCGGAAGGCGTGAATCTTGTGGCTGTATCGAAATTTCATCCGGTAGAATCGTTGAAAGAAGCGTATTCTGCCGGTCAGCGAATATTCGGTGAAAGCAGGGTGCAAGAGTTGTTGCCTAAAATCGATGTAATGCCGGAAGATGTGAGATGGCATTTTATCGGTCATTTACAGAGTAATAAAGTTAAAGCATTAGTAGGCAAAGTCTCGTTGATAGAGAGCGTTGACTCGATTAGATTGCTTGAATTAATAGATAAGGAATCTCAAAATAAAGGAGTTGAAACCAATGTTTTGATGCAGGTACATGTGGCAAAAGAAGAAACAAAATTTGGTTTTTATCCGGAAGAGTTGTTGAAATTTTTTGAAGATAAAAAATACACATCTCTTACAAATGTTCGAATTTGTGGAGTAATGGGTATGGCATCTAACACTGATGATGATGAGAGAATAAGAGCCGACTTCAAAGATATTTATGAAGTTTTTCATAAGATAAAAGAACGCTTTGGAACTGAGCTGAAACATTTTGATAGTGTCAGTATGGGAATGAGTGGAGACTATCAGATAGCGATAGAAGAGGGTAGTAACTATGTCAGGATCGGTACTGCAATTTTTGGAGAACGAGAATATTGAATAAATAATTAAAACTATATAAATATGGTAAAGACAGCAGAAAATGTCAAAAGAGGTAATTATATATTACCGATAATGATTACGTTTGCGTTATTTTTTATGATAGCGTTTGTGACCGGTTATCAAAATCCGTTAGGCTCAGTGATAAAAAGTATTTCCGGGGGAAGTGTGGTATGGACACAACTTGGAACGTTGATGAACTTTATTGCATATGCATTTATGGGTTATCCTGCAGGAATAATTTTGCAGAAAAAAGGTTATCGCATGACTGCATTGTTGGCTTCCTTAGTAGGATTTTTAGGAGTATTTGTTACATATTTGTCAGGATGTCTTGATGCTGTAAACAGTCCTTATACAGTGCTTACTATCTATATGGTTGGAGCCTTTATAGCGGGATTCTCAATGTGTATGCTCAATAGTGTGGTTAATCCGTTGGTAAATTCAATGGGTTCTACTCCGGATAAAGGAAATCAAATGCTTCAATTTGGAGGGGCATGTAATTCTTTAGGAGCTACGTTAGCCCCGGTAGTTGTAGGATATATTATAGGCGGCCAAGCTACAGAGATAGCATCAGTCAATGCAGTGTTCTATATGTGTATGTCAATATTTGCGGCAGCAGTAATAGTGTTGTATTTCTCCAAACTCCCTGAAGCACCGGATTTCGGCAAAGAAAGAGAAAAAATAGAAGCAAAAGGAGCATTCAAATATTCTAATTTTGTATTAGGTATCATAGCAATATTCTGCTATTTAGGTGTTGAAGTCGGAGTGTCGAATATAGCGTTACAATACATTTCGAAAGAGGCTATTCCAATGCAGAATGGAGCTTATGTGGCATCTGCTGATGCTGAGACAGTTGCCGGCTTTATTGTTGGAATGTATTGGTTCTTGATGCTTGTCGGAAGATTGTTAGGCGGATTGGTAGGCTCAAAAGTGTCGAGCAGAACGATGCTTACAGTAGTCAGCCTTGTAGCAATGGCTTTTGTTGTGGTAGCAATCTATGCTCCAGCGGATTGTGTGGCACCAATATTCGGGATATCAAAAGATGGAGGATTGTCCTTTGAATTATTTGATGTGCGTTTGAGTGTGTTTATGCTTGTTTTGTGCGGTTTGTGTACATCAGTAATGTGGGGATCGATATTCAACTTGTCGGTAGTCGGATTAGGAAAATACACTCAAGTAGCATCCGGAATCTTTATGGTAATGGTATGTGGCGGCGGAATTCTGCCTGTGGTACAAAGTTTCTTGGTAGATTGCTTTGGCTATCTTGAAAGTTTTTGGCTCACATTCGGACTATTAGCTTTCATACTTTTCTATGCACTAATTGGTTCTCGTACAAAAAAGTAGGGCTTGACGCAAAAAAAACGTAAAAAAATGTGAAGATTATGTCCATTATTGTTAACTTTGTAGCGATAATGGACATTTTTTATTGATTTGCTTGAAAATAAAGAATAATCTGCAAACATAAAACATATAATAATGGATTTAACCTTAATGAATAAGGCTGCTGACAATGTCAGAGTATTGATAGCAGCTATGGTGGAAAAAGCAAAATCCGGACACCCGGGAGGCTCAATGGGTGGAGCGGATTTTACGAACGTATTGTATTCAAAATACCTTGTCTATGACCCTGAAAAGCCAAATTGGATTGCAAGAGACAGATTTTTCTTAGATCCCGGGCATATGTCACCGATGTTGTATGGCGTACTTGCAATGACAGGGAAATATTCAATGGAAGAGTTGCAAGCATTCCGTCAATGGGGCAGTGTGACCACCGGTCACCCGGAATTGGACGTTGCAAGAGGTGTTGAAAACGGCTCAGGACCATTAGGTCAAGGTCATGTAATGGCTGTGGGTTGTGCTATAGCTGAAAGATTCTTGGCTGCTCAATTCGGAGAAATAGTGGCACATAAGACCTATGCATTCATAAGTGACGGAGGTATTCAAGAAGAAATATCCCAAGGAGCAGGACGCATAGCCGGCTATTTGGGTTTGAAAAACTTGATAATGTTCTTCGATTCAAACGATGTGCAACTTTCAACAAAAGTAGGAGAAGTTACATCAGAAGATACAGCGGCAAAATATAGAGCGTGGAATTGGAACGTAATCGAAATTAATGGAAATGACCCAAAAGCAATAGGTGATGCGTTAGAGTCAGCTCATAAAGAAGAATTGCGTCCGACATTAATCATCGGGCATACAATAATGGGAAAAGGCTGTGTAAAAACCGATGGCACAAGCGGAGAAGGTTTGGTGTCAACACATGGACAGCCGTTGAGCAAAGCCGGAATAGACATCCCTGCAACAGTGAAAAATCTTGGAGGAGATCCTGATAATATGTTCCAAATTTGGGAAGACGTTGCAGCTCTTTATGCGACAAGAAGAGAGGAGTTGAATAAAATTGCAGCAGAACGTCATGCGGCTGAAAAAGCGTGGGCAGAAGCTAACCCTGAATTAGCACAACGCTTACAAGATTATATCGACTGCAAATTGCCTCAAATAGATTATTCGGCAATAGCATATAAAGAAAATGTAGCTACTCGCACTGCGTCTGCTTCTGTATTGTCAGTGCTTGGAGAATATGTAAAAAATATGATAGTCTCAAGTGCAGACCTTGCAAATAGCGATAAAACAGATGCTTTCTTGAAAAAGACAAAAGCTATGGTTGCAGGCGATTTGGCAGGTGGATTTTTGCATGCCGGAGTAGCAGAATTGACAATGGCTTCAATAATGAATGGTATAGCATTGCATGGCGGATTGATCGGTGCATGCGGAACATTCTTTGTGTTTAGTGATTATATGAAACCTGCTATAAGAATGGCTGCGTTGATGGAATTGCCGGTTAAATACGTATTTACACACGATGCGTTCAGAGTGGGAGAAGATGGTCCTACACATCAGCCGGTAGAACATGAAGCACAAATACGATTGTTGGAACAAATGAAAAATAGTAAGGGAAAACCGAGTGTTTTAGTGCTTAGACCGGCAGATTCGGCAGAGACAGTCGAATGTTGGAAAATAGCAATGAACAATTGGGATACTCCGACAGTATTGATTCTATCACGTCAAGATGTAGTGGATTTATCATCCGAAACAGGCGATCGAAAAAAAGATGCCGAACAGACAGAGATGGGAGGATATGTAGTGAAAGCATCAGAAACTCCGGATGTTGTCTTGGTAGGGAATGGCAGTGAAGTGTCGTTGTTATGTGGTGTAGCAGAAGAATTGGCTTCTAAAAACATCGCTGCACAAGTGGTATCAGTGCCGTCCATCGGCTTATTCATGCAACAATCTGAGACATACAGAAATACTGTAATACCAAAGGGTGTGAAATTGTTTGGTTTGACAGCCGGAGTGCCTTCTACAATGTATTCATTAATGCAAGGTGATTGGGAAGTTTATGGTCTTGAACGCTTTGGTGCATCTGCTCCGTTTAAAGTTCTTGACGAGAAATTTGGATATACAGTAACAAATATTACAGCCCGAGTAGAACAATTTTTAGGTAAATAATGTTACAAATTGAAAAAAAGTTGTAATTTTGTGGCTGAATTTGTGAAAAGGTAAAGAATATTAAAATAAATAAAAATAGGTATGAAGAAAATTGGTTTATTAGTGCTTGCATGTGCTTCGATTTTCGGTAGTACAACTGTAAATGCACAGGAAGTTACTTACCAAGAGGACTGCAGCCAAGGTTTGCTCCTTAATAAAATGAAAGACAATTGGTTCATTACAGTACAAGGTGGAACCGGCTTCTTAAGTTCAAACTATGACACAGAAGCAGCATTTAAAGATCGTTTGGGAGTATCAGCCGGCATCTTTGGAGGTAAATGGTTTACACCGGTATTCGGATTCCGTTTCGGTGCAAGCGGTATGATTCCTCGTGGAGCAACAACTGTTAATGGTATTTTCCGCAACGAAGGTCAAGGTGCAATTGATGCCGAAGGAAAATACTATCCTGAAAGATTTGCAGCAGTTGGTCCTGAAATTGACCTTATGGTAAACTTGACAAACTGGTGGTGTGGTTACAAACCGGGTCGTATCTACAATGCTGTCCTTCACGCAGGTGGTGGTGGCTATTGGACATTCTATCGTGGCGAAAAAAATGGTGATGTAGAATGGCGTTATGCCAATAACCGCACATTGTTTGCTAATCTTGGTCTTCAAAACAACTTTGCTGTATCAAAACAAGTTGACTTGTTTATCGATGTTCAATACACAGTGATGGACTATTCAACACTTGATCGTACTTACGAATCAAAAGGAACTAAAGATATGACAGGTTACCTTGCAGCACAAGTCGGTTTGACTTACAAATTTAAAAAACGTGACTGGGATTGCCCTGTGACAGCTGTATGTCCTACTTGGAAATACACAGATGCTGAAGGTGATGCGTTAGTAGCACGTCTTGGAATTGCAGATAACAAAATTAAAGACCTTCAACGTCAGCTTGATGAATGTTTGAACCGTCCGGAAAAAGAATGTCCTGAATGTTATAATTCATTGGCTACAATCTATTATCCAATTAATGTGTCTTCACTCTCTTCAAGAGAAAGAACATTGGTTCAGTCAATTGCAAAAGTAATGCAAGAAAATCCTGATAAGAAATATATCCTCACAGGATGGGCTGATAACTACACAGGCAATGACAAAATCAACACACGTCTTCGTAACGAACGTGTTAATGGCGTTAAAGAATGTTTGGTTAAGGCAGGTGTTCCTGAAGAACAACTTGAAACTCGCATCGATGCAGGTAATTTGACAGACTATGGTTTGAAAGGTGCTCAATTCGACCGTGCGGTAACAATCATTGAAGCAAGTAAATAATCTATTTGTATAGAATATGGAAATCCGATGTCTTTATTGATGTCGGATTTCTTTTTTTTTGTGATATACAACTGTTGGATGATTTTATAGATCTATGTTTTATGCTGTTGGAAAAAGCGTAAATATGTTTTACAACAGAATTAACAATAATTAACGCTTCGGGGGTAAGCGTGAGATTTCTATGTATATTTGCAAGTGAAATAACAATTTAATACATAGAATATATGAAAAGAATAAATGTAAAGGTCGCATCGATGAGGTGCGGCCTTTATTTATATGTTATGGTTGGGAATTATTATAAGCAATTTTGAGTTAATGCTGTCCACAGGTTGTCGTTTGGGATGGGTGCTTCGACCATGATTGGTTGTTTAGAAACAGGGTGAATGAATTCTATTTTTCGGGCGAGAAGCGAAATGCTTGCATCCGGATTGCTTCTGCGAGCACCATATTTCAAATCTCCTTTAATAGGACATCCGATAGAAGATAATTGTACCCTGATTTGGTGTTTTCTGCCTGTTAGTAGTTTTACCTCCAATAAAGAGTAATTTTCGCCGTAAGAAAGTGTTTTATAGATAAGTTCAGAGCGTAGAGCGTCCTTTTTAGGGGTGATATATGCGTATGACTTATTGTTTCGTTCGACAGATGTGATGTAGTGAGTCAAATGTTGCTCCTCTACTTTAGGCCTGCCTTGCACAATAGCCCAATATGTTTTGTGGATATCTCCGTTGCGAAACATTTCGTTAAGACGAGATAATGCTTTGCCTGTTTTTGCAAAAATAACGATTCCACCGACAGGACGATCGATGCGATGTGTTACGCCACAAAACACATTTCCGGGTTTAGCATACTTCTCTTTAATGTATTGCTTTACAATATCAACTAAAGGAGTGTCGCCGGTTTTGTCGCCTTGCACGATTTCTCCCGGTGCTTTATTAACAATAATGATATGATTATCTTCGTACAATACTTCCATGGCAATGAGGATATATTAAAAAAAGGAATCAAACTTATTGATTCCTTGTTGTGGCGGGGGCAGGACTCGAACCTACGACCTTTGGGTTATGAGCCCAACGAGCTACCACTGCTCCACCCCGCGATGTGATTGCGAACGGACTTTTTGTAGATTACATCTCTCTACGTCTCATTTGCGAGTGCAAAGTTAAGATAAATATTTTGAATGAACAAATTTTTGGATGCAAATTTTAGTAAAATTAACTTTTGTTGATAAAATTGTAGGATTTTGTGGATAAAATGAGAAATTATTATATAAATAAGATAAAAAAAGTAATGTAAATAGTGGAAAAATAAAATAAAATTGTTAATTTTGCACAGAATAATAGGAAACGTGCAACTATAGTTGGTTTTGTGTATAAGTCGTTTTAATGTAAAATGGTAATAAAGACACGCGATAAATTAATAGAAGTGGCTCGACAACTTTTTGCTCGCAAAGGAGTTGAGAATACAACGATGAATGATATAGCGTCGGCATCGGAAAAGGGTCGTCGTACCATTTATACTTATTTTAGAAATAAACGAGATATATTTAATGCTGTCATAGAAAGCGAAACCGATTTGCTTTTAAAAAAGTTGCAGGTAGTGGTTAGTAAATCGATTAGCCCGGAAGAGAAGATTAGTGAATACCTTCATTGTCACTATGAAGCAATGCAAGAGATAGTAGTGCGAAATGGATCGCTAAGAGCCGGATTTTTCAGGGATGTAAGAAAAGTCGATAGAGCACGAAAAATAATTTCTCAAAAAGAGATTGCCATTTTAAGAAATATTCTAAGGGAAGGTGTACAAATGGGAGTGTTTGAGATAGATAACATTGACCATCGTGCGATAATAATCACTCATGCTATATATGGTCTTGATGTTCCTTTTATAAGAGATAATCTTGTGGAACAAGGAGTAGAGAAAAATATGTTAAAAAAAGAGTTGAGCAATTTGATATTAAACGGGATAAAAAAGAGATAAGTGATGTATATAAATTCAATGGGTTACTATGTTCCGTCAGGTAGAGTAACAAATGATTATTTTTTGAGTGTAAATGGACTGACAAGCGATTGGATTGTGCAACGCACAGGTATAATGTCGCGTTCAAAAGCTTTGGAAGGAGAAGGACATGATTCAATGGGACTTGAAGCTATTGACAATGCAATTGAAAAATTACCATACGATGTAAAAGAAGTGGATTTGATAGTCTCAGCAGCTTATTCCGCCTATGATACAGTCGCAACATTAGCACATATAGCACAACGTAAATATAACATAGACGGGGCAAAAGCTGTTTATGCTTCAGCGGCATGTTCATCATTCATAAATGGATTGGAAATTATAGAAGGTTATTTCGCAATGGGAAAAGCGACAAAAGCATTGTTGATATGTAGCGAACATAACACATATTATTCCAACGAATCAGATCCTAAAAGTGGACATTTATGGGGAGATGGAGCGGTGGCATATTTTATTTCTAAAGAAAAAGTTGTCGATACAGATTGGAAGATATTGAATGTCTTTACTCAAGGCTTAGGAAATATAGGCAAAGGACCTGAAGGTGTGAAATTACGTCCCAAAGAGGATGGTATTACAATGCCGGATGGAAGAGATGTGTTTATTCACGCATGCAGATATATGATATATGCATTGAACAATTCGTTGGCATCAGTAGGTATAGAAATTGATGATGTTTCTCATTTGATATGTCATCAAGCAAATAAAAGAATTGTGGCACAAGTGGCCCATCAATTAAATAAGCCGTTGGATGCATTTATCAATAATATAGAAGAATTTGGTAATACCGGTTCTGCATCGGCACCATTAGTATTAGCTCAGCATCAGCAAGAAATAGCATCGGGAGCCAAAATCGCGTTGATGGTGTTTGGCGGAGGTTATTCATGTGGCTCATTTATAGTAGAAAAACCATAATATAGGATATTATAAATTCAAAAGATATGAAATTATTAGAAGGAAAAACCGCGTTGATTACAGGAGCTGCACGCGGAATAGGTAAAGGAATTGCCTTGAAATTTGCAGCTGAAGGAGCAAATATTGCATTTACAGACCTTGTAATTGATGAAAATGGAGAAGCTACAAAAGCAGAAATTGAAGCTTTAGGGGTGAAATGTGTGGGCTATGCATCAAATGCAGCTGACTTTGCACAGACAGAAGAAGTGGTAGCAAAAGTGAAAGAAGATTTCGGCTCAATCGATATTCTTGTCAATAATGCCGGTATCACAAAAGATGGTTTGATGATGCGTATGAGTGAATCACAATGGGATGCCGTAATTGCGGTGAATCTTAAATCAGCATTCAATTTTATCCATGCAGTACTTCCTATAATGATGCGTCAACGTTCAGGCTCAATTATCAATATGGCTTCAGTAGTGGGAGTTCATGGTAATGCCGGACAATCAAATTATGCTGCATCAAAAGCCGGCCTTATCGCATTGGCAAAATCAATTGCACAAGAAGTTGGATCAAGAGGTATTCGTGCCAACGCAATCGCACCTGGCTTTATCGAAACAGCTATGACAGCAGCACTTCCTGAAGAAGTACGTAAAGATTGGGCTGCAAAAATTCCGTTGCGTCGTGGTGGTCAGGTGGAAGATATTGCAAATGTTGCTACATTCTTGGCTTCAGATCTTTCAAGCTACGTGACAGGTCAGGTAATTCAAGTTGATGGTGGCATGAATATGTAATTTATAGGTCATAATATAAATAACTATATTGAAATGAAGAAAAGCAGTCGGTAAAAAAATATCGACTGCTTTCTTGTTAGTGAGGGGAGTAAAATGTGTCTATTAAATTATATGGTAATAGTGGCGATTTATTTTATTGAAGAAGTTTCCAAAACTCGTCTTTTTGTACCTTTGATTTTTGCTGTTTGAAGCAATGGAATAACTTCTTTGACCGATGATTTAGGTATGGCAACGAGAGAATAGTGGTCTCTGACATCAATTTTACCTATTTTGTCTGCAGCCAGTCCGCCTTGTGCAATTAAAAAACCGACAATATCTCCTCGAGAAATTTTTTCTTTTTTTCCGGCAGAGATATAAAGAGAAGTCATATCGGATTTGAGATTTTTACAATGAGTGGCTGTGTTAAGGTGAAAAGTTTGGTCGAAAGAAATGAACTCAGCCACATTTTCTTCCGGACCGACAATTACAAAAATAGAACCGGAGGCATCAACACGAGCTGTGCGACCATTTCTGTGAGTGTAGGTTTCGGCTGAAATCGGTTGGTGGTAATGTATAATGTTTTCGACAGTTTCAATATCAAGACCGCGAGCAGCAAGATCTGTTGCAACTAAAATAGGAGCCGAGCCATTGTTGAAAAGTGAAATGGCTTTTTCCCTATCCATTTGTTCGAGAGCTCCATGATATATGGCTACATCGGCATTGTTTTTATGAAGGAATTCAGCCACTCGAATGGCACTTTCTCGATGATTTACGAAAATAATTGTACGCGAGATGTGTGAATTGTCGGGATTTATGTTATGCAGGAGAGAAAGTAAAGATGAAAGTTTGTCTTTGCCGTTAGAATCTACTCGAAACACTTGTAAACGTTTGCGAAGGTCTTGATTTTGTTGAAGAAAAGATAATGTAATTGCGTTGTTTAGGGTAATAAAATCGGGTAAAATTTGTAAGTTTGTAGCAGAAGTTAAAATTCTTCGGCTGATATTTTTGAGATGTTTGATGATTTTTTTCATCTCGTCTTCAAAACCAAGTTCGAGCGATTTGTCAAACTCATCAAGTATTAACATTCGAGTAGGCATCGGGTCAAAATTTCTACGGTTTATGTGGTCGAGAAGTCTTCCGGGCGTAGCTACAATAATATCGGGTGTCTGTTTTAATGAATTTAATTCATCCTCCACTTTATGCCCGCCATATAAAGGAGTGGTTTTAAATCCGGTGGCAATTTCGCGAATAATTCCGGCAATTTGAAGCACTAATTCGCGAGATGGTGCTATAATTATGGCTTGTACTCTTCCTGTTGAAGGATTTAGACGTTTCAGCATAGGGAGTATGAAAGCGAGTGTTTTGCCTGAACCTGTCGGAGATAATAGAATTATATCGTTAGAATTTGAAGCAGTTGCCATCATTTTTGTTTGCATATCGTTAAGCAGTGTAATGCCTAAGCGAGATTCTACTAAAGGGAGGAATTCTTTTTCTCTCATATTCGATTTATTTATGAAATTTGCGACCAATTTACAGAATGTGCAAATCGGATAAGCAATTCTTTTTTTATTAATAATTTCGATTGATCAGAGAGGCTTGATGTCTCAGCTGAATTATCAATTAAGTTTGTAGGGTTGTTTAGATAAGCGATCAAAGAAGGATTCTTATCGTAAATTTCGTTTGCAGTGTCGCGTGCAAGTTGAACGATTTGACCGTCAGTGGCAAGATTCGCTATTTGCAGGTTAAAAGCTAATCCGCTTTGTTGGGTGCCTTCAATATCTCCGGGACCGCGCATTTGCATATCGGCTTCAGAAATCACAAAGCCATCGGAGCTTTGTGTCATGATTTCAAGCCGTTTGCGAGTATCGGCCCCTATTTTGCGATTTGACATAAGTATGCACCAACTTTGTTCAGCACCACGTCCGACGCGTCCGCGCAACTGATGAAGTTGGGATAATCCGAATCGTTCGGCATTCTCGATTATCATAACAGATGCGTTAGGGACATTCACTCCCACTTCAATCACTGTTGTGGAAACCATAATTTGGGCTTCTCCCGATACGAATCGATTCATTTGACGTTCTTTGTCATCCGGATGCATTTGTCCGTGTACGCAACAGACGTTATAATCCGGAAATGTTTCACAAATGTTTTTAAGACCTTCTTCAAGGCTTTTTAGCGATGTCTTGTCATTTTCATGAATTAAAGGATAGACTATATACATTTGTCTGCCTAACCTCAATTGTTGTTCGGCGGCTCTGATTACATTGCCGCGATTATCATCGTAGCGAAGTAATGTCTGAATGGGTTTTCTCCCCGGGGGGAGCTGATCAATAATAGAAATATCAAGGTCTCCGTAAACAGTCATCGCCAAAGTGCGAGGAATTGGTGTGGCTGTCATAACAAGGATGTGAGGAGGAGTTTCGTTTTTAGTCCACATTTTGGCTCTTTGTTGCACGCCAAATCTATGTTGTTCATCGATGATTGCAATTCCAAGATTGTGAAATTTTACAGAATCCTCGATAAGAGCATGGGTGCCTATGAGGATATTAAGAGAGCCGTCGGTAAGGGATGAGTGAATTTGAATACGCTCTCGATTTTTTGTATTTCCTGTCAGAAGTGCGATTTTTAAACCCAAAGGTTCTGCCCATAGTCGAATAGTTTCGAAATGTTGTTTGGCAAGAATTTCGGTAGGAGCCATCAAAGATGCTTGACAATTATTGTCAATGGCAATCAACATCGACATAAATGCCACTAAAGTTTTTCCGCTTCCGACATCACCTTGCAAAAGTCGATTCATCTGTCTGCCGGTCAGCATATCATTGCGAATTTCACGTATGACACGTTTTTGAGCATCTGTGAGCTGAAATGGAAGAACTTCGTGAAAAAATGTATTGAAAGCTTTGCCTATATTATGAAATATAAAACCGCGATATTTGGCAGTTCTTGAGTTAGAATAACGAAGGATGTGCATTTGCAGGTAGAACAATTCTTCGAATTTTAAACGTTCTTCAGCTTTGCGAAGAGTACTCAATGATGAAGGGTTATGAATGTCTGATAATGCCTGTCTGAGCGGTGTGAGATGAAGCTTCCCGGTAATTTCTGATGGAAGAGTCTCTTGAATATCAGGGACTTTGTTAAATAGATTAATCATTAAATTTTGCATAGCTCTGCTTGTAAAATTTTTGCTACGCAATTTTTCAGTCAATGAATAAATTCCACGAAGTCCGCATGGAGGAGTAGCGGGATTGTAAATTTCTATTTCAGGATGGACAAACGAGTGTCTCTCTTTAAATAATGTCGGTTTGCCAAACACGACAAATGTGGTGCCGATAGGATATAAATCAATTATTTTTTTTGTTCGTCGGAACCATAATATTTCGATAAGGTTTGTGCCGTCAGAGAAAAGTCCTATCAAGCGAAGTTTTGCACCTTCTCCCTCGTAGTGAAATCGTACAAATTCACCTTTTATTTGTACGGCAGGCATATCTCCGGATAGTTCATTGATTTTCCAAAACTTTGACCTGTCGGCATATTTAAAAGGGAATGTATATATCAAATCGCGGAATGTTTCTATTCCGAGTTCTGATGATAGAAGCTTATGACGAGCTTCGCCAACACCTTTCAAATACTTGATATTCAGGTTTGCAAGTTTTTGCATGAGATACTATTGTGTGGGATTATAAATTGGGCTTTAAAAGTTGTGCTATTTGAAAATCTTGTGGATAAGTAATTTTGATGTTGGTTGTTTCTCCCTCGTATAGATTGATTTTATAGCCGGCATATTCAGCCACAGAAGCATCATCAGTAAAAAATTTTTCTTCAGGTAGCGAATATGAGTGCTTAATGATTTCAGAAGAAAAAATTTGAGGCGTTTGTACAGCTTTTATTAGTGATCTGTCCAATGCTTTTGATGATTGGTCATCTGTCATAATTCTTACAGAATCGGATAGAGGGATACATGGGATAGCTGTTCCGTATTTAATGGCTGTTTCCCATCCTCGAGCAATCATTTCGTGACTTATCAATGGTCGGGCTCCGTCGTGAATTGCAATGTAACTATCATCTTCGATGTCAACTTCCATAAGTGCGTTGAAAACTGAATGCCAACGTGATCGTCCGCCACAAATCATCATATGCTCAATTTTTTGATTTTCGGGCATATCGCTGATGTAAACCTCCCAATCGTAAAGATAGTTGGGATGAATTACAACAATAATCTTGGTGTTGGGATCTTCGTCATAAAATGCTTTGATTGACCACCACAGCACAGGAAAGCCACCTAACAATTGGAATTGCTTTGGAATATCATTTCCCGCACGAGTGCCGCTTCCTCCGGCAAGTATAACAGCAGTTTTCTTTATCATAATGATCTATTTATAGTTGTAAAAACCGCTAATCTCGCGATTCATTCGCAAAGATACAACAAAGAAGCGAAAGCAAGTACGAATTAGGAAAATAAAATTTAGGCAGGTTCTATAAATTGAACGCTGCGAGATTGTTTTTATTCCAATTTCTTTTGTTTTAGCAGGCTTTTGGTCGCTTTTGATTTTTAATCGGCAGTTTTCTTCGATTTCGTCGGTCGTATAGCTCGCTATACTCTCTCCTCAATCTTGAAACCTCCTCGATTAAATTCTCAAAATCTTCCCAAATCAATTTATAGAACCTGCCTTTATATAATTCTCAAAGGAAGTCTGTCTTGTAGTTATATACCTGATAAAGGCGGAAGGAAAGCATCGATGATGTGATCGATAGAGAAGTTGTCGGGGGTGCCACTAATAGAAATTATATCAAATCGATATTCAAAATCAAATTTTAGCGACATCAAATAAGAGGAAGCCGCTCTTACTAATTTTCTAATTTTCTTGTTATCAACGGCATCGATAGGGTCATAGTCGGTGTTTTGTCTTGCTTTAACCTCAATGAAAACGATAAAATTATCCTTTTGAGAAATGATGTCGATTTCCAAGTGTCCCGATGCCGGACGCCAATTGCGTTCACGAACGACATATCCCTTGCGAATTAGATATTCGCAAGCAATAGATTCAGCTTGGTGTCCCCAATCGTTGTGGTTTGCCATAATAAAAAATGATTGCTATAAAAACGATGCTAAGTTAGTGTAAATAAATGAATAAAACCAAAAAAATATATAAAAAATGGATAGAAGAAGTTGGTGGATGAACTGAGAATAAAAAAGAATCAAATGAAATAGAGAAATGTAGTAGAAATAAAAAGTAAAGGGATTGATATTGATAATATTAAAAAATAGTAAAATGAGAGGTTGAAAAATAGTTATAAGCAGTAAAAATGTTTGCTATATGGTTAAAATTTTGTAATTTTGCAGTCTGAATATCAACCTATAAAAACTAAAATGGTTTTAGGTGTGTCTATATAGGATACAGAAGTAAAAAATCTTAACAAAATAAATTGAACAATTATGAGCAAGGAAAAGAAGTTTCTGACTTGCGATGGTAATCAAGCCGCCGCACATATTAGCTATATGTTTAGTGAAGTGGCAGCAATTTATCCGATTACACCATCATCAACAATGGCAGAATATGTAGATGAATGGGCAGCAGCCGGCAGAAAAAACATTTTTGGAGAAACCGTACTTGTACAAGAAATGCAAAGTGAAGCCGGAGCGGCCGGAGCATTGCATGGTTCTCTCCAAGCAGGAGCATTGACAACAACTTACACAGCTTCTCAGGGATTATTATTAATGATTCCTAATATGTACAAAATAGCAGGTGAATTGTTACCATGTGTATTCCATGTGTCTGCACGTACATTGGCATCACATGCATTATGTATATTTGGTGATCATCAAGATGTTATGTCTGCACGTCAAACCGGATTTGCAATGTTGGCTGAAGGCTCAGTGCAAGAAGTGATGGATTTGGCAGGTGTAGCTCACTTATCAACAATTAAAAGTCGCGTCCCATTTGTAAACTTCTTCGACGGATTTAGAACATCTCACGAAATCCAGAAAATAGAAGCATTGGAAAATGAAGACCTTGCTCCACTGATTGACCAAAAAGCATTGTCGGAATTTAGAGCAAGAGCGTTAAATCCGGAAGCTCCTGTGGCACGAGGAATGGCTGAAAATCCTGATGTATTCTTCCAACATAGAGAATCATCGAATACTTACTACGAGGCAGTGCCTGCAATCGTAGAAGAATATATGAATGAAATCAGCAAAATCACCGGTCGCAAATACGGATTGTTTGATTATTATGGAGCTGAAGATGCCGAGCGAGTAATCATAGCAATGGGTTCTGTTACAGAGGCAATTCGTGAAACGATTGATTATTTGATGTCAAAAGGAGAAAAAGTAGGTTTAGTAAGTGTGCATCTATACCGTCCTTTCTCTGCAAAACATTTCTTATCGGCAGTGCCAAAAACAGCAAAACGTATTGCTGTGTTAGACAGAACGAAAGAGCCGGGAGCAAATGGCGAACCATTATATCTTGATGTAAAAGATTGTTTCTACGGCAAAGAAAATGCACCTGTGATTGTGGGCGGACGTTATGGCTTGGGTTCAAAAGATACTACACCTGCACAAATACTTGCTGTGTATGAAAACTTATCACTTCCTGAACCAAAGAACCAATTCACAATTGGCATAGTAGATGATGTTACATTCACATCACTTCCGGTCGGAGAAGAAATTGCACTTGGAGGCAAAAGCATATTTGCCGCTAAATTCTATGGCCTTGGAGCAGATGGTACAGTAGGTGCAAATAAAAATTCGGTGAAAATCATAGGTGATAACACTGATAAATATTGTCAAGCATATTTCTCTTACGACTCTAAAAAGTCAGGAGGCTTCACTTGCTCACACTTGCGTTTCGGTGATGATCCAATTCGTTCTACATATCTTGTAAATACTCCTAATTTTGTGGCATGCCACGTGCAAGCATATCTTAATATGTATGATGTAACACGCGGATTGCTTCCCGGAGGAACATTCTTGCTCAATACAATTTGGAGTGGAGAAGAGCTTGTAAAGAATCTTCCTGCAAAAGTTAAAAAATACCTTGCAAAGAATAATATCACATTATATTATATCAATGCAACAAAGATCGCACAGGAAATAGGTCTTGGCAATCGTACAAATACAATCCTGCAATCGGCATTTTTCCGCATTACTGAAGTAATACCTGTAGAACTTGCTGTAGAACAAATGAAGAAATTCATTGTTAAATCTTATGGCAAAAAAGGGGAGGACGTAGTAAATAAGAATTTCGCTGCAGTAGATCGTGGAAATGAATATCACACTCTTGCAATTGATCCTGCATGGGCTGAATTGGCAGATGAAGATGCAGTAGTAAATTCAGATCCGGAATTTATCAATAATATCGTACGTCCGATAAATGCTCAAGATGGAGACTTATTGCCTGTATCTGCGTTCAAAGGAATCGAAGACGGTTCTTGGGAACAAGGTACAGCAAAATATGAAAAACGAGGAGTAGCAGCATTCGTTCCGGAATGGATTCCTGAAAATTGTATTCAATGTAACAAATGTGCATATGTTTGTCCTCATGCTGCAATTCGTCCGTTTGTACTGACAGAAGAAGAAATGAGCAAAGCTCCATTCGGAGAAGAACATTCACTTCCGGCTATTGGTAAGACATTTACAGGAATGAAGTTCGTTCAACAAGTAGATGTGCTTGACTGTCTTGCTTGTGGAAACTGTGCTGATGTGTGTCCTGGTAAGAAAGGGGAGAAAGCACTTGTTATGAAGCCTTTGGAAACACAAATGGAACAATCTTCAAATTGGGAATATTGCGTTAATGAAGTTAAATCAAAACAAGATTTGGTGGATGTTAAAGCAAATGTTAAGAATAGTCAATTTGCAACTCCTATGTTTGAATTCTCAGGAGCTTGTTCCGGATGTGGAGAAACTCCATACGTCAAATTAATATCACAATTATTTGGTGATCGTCAAATGGTGGCAAATGCTACAGGTTGTTCATCAATTTATTCCGGTTCAGTGCCGTCAACTCCATATTCAACAAACGACAAAGGTCAAGGTCCGGCATGGGCAAACTCATTGTTCGAAGATTTCTGTGAATTTGGAATGGGTATGACTTTAGCTAACGATAAGATGCGAGCGCGTCTTGTAAATCTTCTTTCTGAGGTTAAAGAATCAACTGAATATTCTGAAGAACTTAAGGAGGCAGCTGCAGAATGGTTGGAATCAATGAATGATGCAGATGCATCTCGTGCGGCAGCCGACAAATTGATTCCATTGATTGAAGCATGCAAAGCCAATGGTTGTGAAGTATGCAAACAATTGTCAGAATTGTCTCACTATCTTGTGAAACGCAGTCAATGGATTATTGGTGGTGACGGTGCATCTTATGATATAGGTTTTGGTGGTTTGGACCATGTGATAGCTTCAGGCAAGAATGTAAATATACTTGTACTTGATACAGAGGTTTATTCAAACACAGGCGGTCAAGCATCCAAATCGACACCAATAGGAGCAATTGCAAAATTTGCAGCATCAGGAAAACGTGTTAGAAAGAAAGATCTTGGTTTGATAGCTACAACTTATGGATACGTATATGCCGCACAAGTTGCAATGGGAGCAGATAATGCTCAGACATTAAAGGCAATACGCGAAGCAGAAGCTTATGATGGTCCGTCAATTATAATAGCTTATGCACCATGTATAAATCATGGTCTAAAAGTAGGAATGGGTAAATCTCAAGCAGAAGAACAAAGAGCTGTAGAGTGTGGATATTGGCATTTGTGGCGTTACAATCCTCAACTTGAAGCAGAAGGTAAAAACCCATTCACATTAGATAGTAAAGAGCCTGATTGGACTAAATTCAAAGATTTCTTGAAGGGCGAAGTACGTTATGCTTCAGTAATGAAACAATATCCTCAGGAAGCAGAAGAATTGTTCCAAGCAGCTCAAGAGAATGCACAATGGCGTTATAATAATTATCGCAGATTATCACAACAACAATGGGGAGTAGCTCCTGAAGAAAACTAATTTAAACTAGAGATAGAAAAGCGATGAACTAAATTTTTCGTTCATCGCTTTTTTGCATAATAATGAATAGAGAATTACATATTAGTGTGAAAATGGAAAAGGGAGATAACCTCTACGGTCGCTCCCTTTTATAAGTTTCTACAGGTAAAAAATCTTAAGGTAAAAAAGATTGTTTTAGGTGATGCAAAGTTAAGCATAAATCTAATTACCGCCAAATAAATAAGCTCTAAAATGCATAAATATGTTGTAAAACATATTATTTGAAGTTCCATTTAGCTAATTTCAAATCATTCCCATCGAAAATAGCGTAGGAGAAAGTATTAATCCATTCTCCAAGTATGATAACTCTACAAGAGTCTGATATCTGTTCGTCAATCATCAGATGACGGTGTCCGAAAACATAGAAATTAATATTAGTATTAAAGTTATGATGTTCGATAGCAAATTTAGTAAGGCTTTCATTTTTTATGCCTTTGTATGGTGGGATTATTAGTGGCTGTTTGCGACTTGATTTGCTCCACCCTAAAGCGAATGGGATAGTCCATCGAGGGTGTATTGCAGAATAGAGACGTTGGCAAATTTTATTACGGAAAATGGTTCTGATTATTTTGAATGATGTAGGTAGCTTGCCAATTCCGTCTCCGTGAGAAATAAAGAAATTTTTGTTGTTTATTTTAGTTTGAATATGTCCATCGATAATGGTAATTCCAAGTTCGTTTGGCAGATAATCAAAAATCCAAATATCGTGATTTCCAATAAGCCAAGTTATTTTAATTCCGGAGTCTGCCAATTCAGCAAGTTTGCCTAAGAAACGGATGTGTCCGCGTGGCACGACGTATTTATATTCAAACCAATAGTCGAGAATATCCCCCACTAAATAAATTTCCTTTGCATCGTTTTTTATATGCTCAAGAAATCTCACAACGTTCAATTCAGCTTCTCTCGGATTAGCAATATATTTTGCTCCGAGATGCAGGTCGCTAAGGAAGTAGGTATTTACACGTTGTGACATATTATTAATTAGAGCTAAGTTCTATAAATATAATGGAGCGAGGTTATTTTATTAGTATTTACTGCTATAAAAATCCGAGTTCAAGTTTTGCTTCTTCGCTCATCAAATCTTGACTCCAAATAGGTTCGAATACTAATTGCAAATCCACTCCTTTAGGTCCGTCTATACTCACAAGTTTTTGTCTGACATCTTCCATAATAAAATCTGCTGCCGGGCAGTTGGGTGCTGTTAAAGTCATATCGACATGAAGGATTTCATCTTCAGGAGTGTAATCGATTTTATATATAAGACCGAGGTCATAGATATTCACAGGAATTTCAGGGTCATATACCGTTTTAAGAATATCTATTGCTTTTTGGGTAATTTCTAATTCGTTTGTTTCCATAATGCAAAATTACGAAAAAGGATTATAGTGGCAAAAGAATTTGTTTATAAATGCGAAAAAATGGTTAAACCTGAAGTCGGTTTGTGCTGTTAATTACATATAAAATCAGATAAACGTAACAAAAAAACTTGAAATTATGAAATTTTTACTATATTTGTGCCAAATAAAATAAAAAAATAAAGATATGAAGTCAGTAAAAAGAATTTTAGTAGTGTTAATGGTTGCTATGTTTTCAATAGGAGCAGCCAATGCACAATTTAGATTTGGTGTGAAAGCGGGTTTGAATTTAAATAAACTTGATTTCAAAAATTTAGAAGATAATTTTGACGGAAGCAATGGATGTGGCTATACCGTCGGATTGATGACAGAGTTCCAAGTTCCAATAATTGGTTTATGCCTTGATGCATCATTGATGTACACACGTATGAATTCGGAGTCGGAAATAGTTGAAGTATTGGAAGATGGTACAGAAAAGGAATTTGCCGGGGCAAAAAATTTTCTTGAAATTCCTATCAATATCAAATATAAATTCACGCTTCCGGTGGTAAATAATTTCTTGTCTCCATATTTGTTTACCGGTCCGACTTTTGCTATAAAATTAGACAAAAACACGCTTGATTATTTCAAATTAAAGACTTGTCAAGTGGCATGGAATGTAGGTCTTGGAGTTGAATTGTTTAAGCATTTGCAAGTTGGGGCAAGCTATGGTTTTGGTATAAATAATGTAGCAAAATATGTAGGAGCAAATGCTCAAGATTTGAAAGTTAAGAATAATTATTGGACTATTTCAGCTGCATATTTGTTCTAATATCTATTTGACTGAGATAAAAATTGAGACGAAGTATTTATCTTTCGTCTCTTTTTTATAAGTGTCAGGGTTGTACAATTTTATAATAATCAGCTTAAGAGTTATAGATTCTTATATTAAGGTAACTTTATTTTGTCAAAAATACGTTAAAAGGATTGATTTGGTTGCGAAATTCACAAATTAGAATTACTTTTGTAGAGCAAAACAAAACAGTAAGTAAATGAAAAAGATAATTACGACAGTCATAGCAATAGTCATAGCAATAACAGCTTCAGCTGAATTTCGTTGGGGTATAAATGCCGGAGCCAATTTCACAACCTATGGATTTAAACAAGAATTAGTAGAAGTGGACCAATCGGTAGGTGGCGGTCTTGGTGTGATAGGCGAGTTGATGTTCCCCGGAATAGGATTTGGAATTGACTTTGGATTAAATTATAATCTTCATGGTTCGAAGTTGCATCTTGGAGAATATAAAGTGTGGGAAAGTGATGGCTATGGAATAGAACAAAGCTATTTGCATACAATAGAATTGCCTATAAATCTGCGATTTAAATACACCAATATGAATGGCGTGGAGCGATATGTTGCACCATTTGTATATGGCGGTCCGATATTCTCTATAATAGCGGGACATAACGAATTGGAAGCATTGGAATATTCAAAAGGTTCAATAATGCTTCAATGCGGATTAGGAGCGGAATTATTTGAGAAGTTTCAGGTGTCAGCCGGTTATTATTGGGGTATGTCTTACGAAACACGCACAAAAAAACTTGATAATTACAGCAGTAAATCGCAAGGTTGGAAAATTAATTTAACTTATTTCTTTTAAGCAAAGTGGCGAGATTCGCCGATGTCATATTACCACTACCGTTGCGGGCATCGTTTACATATTCGGTGTCGGCTGAAGATGAATGTCGGATAGATGTCGGTAGTCGAGTATTTGTACAATTCGGACGTAAAAATTATTACACCGGAATAGTTGAAATGCTTCATAACAACAAGCCTGAAGGTTATGAAGTGAAGGAAATAATGTTAGTATTGGATGATAATCCGATTGTACGTTATCCTCAGTTGAAATTTTGGAATTGGATTTCTGAATATTATTTATGTGTTGCGGGGGATGTGTATAAAGCCGCAGTTCCTGCCGGGCTGAAAATAGAAAGCGAAACTTATGTGTCGTTAAATCCCGATTATGAGGCGGACGAGAATAGCCGATTGACAGAACGCATGGCTATGATTGTGCAGTTGTTAGATGTCAATCGGAGAATGCGACCTATTGATATAGAGAAGGAGTTGGGCTTTCGGAATGTAGGTCAGATAGTCAGTAAGATGCTTGACCTGAATATCTTAGCGGTGGATGAACGCATCGTTGATAAATATCGTTCTCGTAAGGAAACGATGGTTCGATTAAATTGTGATAGAGAAGATTCAGAGATATTGCATACATACTTTGATTTGGTACGAAGATCCCACAATCGAGAAAGATTGTTGATTTCGTATTTGGAATTATCAGATTGGATGCAGACAAATTTACCTTTAAAAGAGGTTTTGAAAAAAGACTTATTGGATAAATCCTATGCAAGCAGTGCTGTGTTAAAAGCGATGGTATCCAAAGGCATCTTCGAAATTTATAAAAAAGAAATCAATCGGTTTAAGCTTCTTTCGGGCGAGAAAAGCAATATGCCTAAACTGTCTGAAAAGCAAAATGAAGCATATAGAAGCATTCTGCAAAGTTGGAAGACTCATAATATCACATTACTAAGAGGTGTAACCGGTAGTGGAAAGACAGAAATATATTCACATTTGATAGATGCGACGCTTCAAAAAGGAGAGCAAGTGCTGTATCTTGTTCCGGAAATCAGTCTGACAACACAATTGACCGACCGATTACAGCGTATATTTGGAGGCAAATTGTTGATATATCATTCTAAATTTTCCGATAATGAGCGAGTGGATGTATGGAAAAAGTTGTTAGGGACTAATGAGCCGTTAATAGTGCTTGGTGTTCGTTCTTCAGTGTTTCTGCCGTTTGCAAAATTAGGATTAGTGGTAGTGGATGAGGAACATGAGTCAAGTTATAAGCAATATGATCCGGCACCACGTTATAATGCAAGGGATGCAGCCATAGTGTTAGCTTCGATGCATGGAGCTAAAACGTTGTTAGGAAGTGCTACACCATCTGTGGAAACTTATTTTAAAGCGACAAGCGGAAAGTATGGTCTTGTGGAATTATTAGATAGATATGAGGGTGTACAGTTGCCTGATGTAGAGGTTGTAGATATGAGTGAGCAACGAAAGAAAAAATTGAATAATGGAATTTTTTCGATGGCATTGCTTGAAGAGAGTCGAAAAGCCCTTGAGTCAGGAAAACAAGTAATAATGTTTCAAAACAGGCGGGGTTTTGCACCAATGTTGTTGTGTAAAGAGTGTGGTTGGATTCCTAAATGTGTCAATTGTGATGTGTCGTTGGTCTATCACAAACATACAGGAGAGATGAAGTGCCATTATTGCGGTTATTCGATGACTATGCCTACAGTTTGTCCTGCATGCGGACTTAATGGTGTGGAAATATGCGGATATGGCACAGAACGCATAGCAGAGAATTTGGATTCTGTATTTCCGGAGCATCGTATTTCACGAATGGATTTAGACACCACTCGTAATAAGGATGGATATGAAGTCATAATAGAAGAATTTTCATCGCATAAGACTGATATTTTGGTTGGTACGCAGATGGTTTCGAAAGGGCTTGATTTTGAGAGTGTCAAAGCAGTTGGAGTTTTGAATGCAGATACAATTTTGAATTTTCCTGATTTCAGAAGCAACGAAAGAGCATTTAATATGCTTGAGCAAGTTGCCGGCAGAGCAGGAAGAAAACACGAAAAAGGTAAGGTAATTATACAGACAGTAAATCCGAGTAACAATATATTACAATATGTATGTAAGCACGATTACATCGGCTATTATTCTGCAGAATTGGCAGACCGTCGTGAATTTGGATATCCACCGTTCACAAAAGTTGTAAATATAGTACTTAAACACAAAGAGCAAAAAGTGCTTGGAGAAGTAGTAATAAAGTATGTAAATCTATTACGAAGTGTGTTTGGAAATCGTGTTTTAGGTCCGGTAAAACCACCAATTTCGCGAATATCGACCTATTACATTGAAACAATAATGTTGAAAGTAGAGGCTAATGCATCGATGCGTAAAGTGAAAGAATTACTTCGTAATATTTATGAGCAGATGTGCAGTGATTCGCGAATGCGGTCGGTGGTAGTCAATTATGATGTAGATCCTGTCTGAAATCGATGTGAACTTAGTTCCTGTCGATTTTGTTTTTCATACGAACAGAGATAGAAATTATTATGAAAAACACCGGAAGAACTATTTTGCTCGTAGTGAGTATGTTAGTGAGTTGTAGTATTTTAGGTCAAAACAGTTTTCCTCGTCCCGGTATAGAGCATCGCCCACCACGACCGTTATTACCACCGTCGTTTGGAATAGGGGATAGCTATCATTTTCTGATGCCGCAAGCGATGATGCATCCTAATGGAGAAGAGACTGTGATGTGTTGTGGTTATGATGCTATGGGGATATGGCGTACTATGCCGCTTAGAGTGAAATATGATAGGATGGGAATAAATTACGATGTAACGGTTATGTCTGCTTGGAATCCATGGTCAGATCAATGGGATGAAGATGTGGATGTGGAGGCTGTCAATACATATTATTATTTCAATGGTCAGACATATAGATACTATGTTGTGCTATCCACAGGAACATTTTATTTTAATTTGTGATGTCAATCGAAGTTTTCGCAGATAATAGATTGAAAAAGTTATTGTAGTGAATGTGATTATTATTAACTTTGCAGTCGCAAATGTAATAATAATGCGGCAAGACACGACACCACAATATCATGTAACGATAACTAAGGAGGAGGTTTCCAGGCTTCCTCAAGCTTCGATGCGTGGATTTACGAAGGTAATTGACCGCCATGAAGATGTAGCTGCGGCTGTTGAAGATTTGAAACAGTGCGATGTGATAGGTTTCGATACAGAAACACGTCCTACATTTACACGTGGAAAAATGAATTATGTGTCGCTGATGCAGTTTGCTACACATGACGGTTGTTATCTGTTTCGCTTAAACAGAATCGGGCTTTGTAAGGAATTGGTTGAACTGTTAGAGTCGCCAAAACTTACAAAAGTAGGTTTATCGGTGCATGATGATTTTTTAAATCTGTCTCGCTTGGATAAGATTTGTCCTAAAGGCTTTATAGATTTGCAGAAGTATGTAAAAAATTATAAAATCAGTGACAATGCACTGCAGCGAATCTATGCAATATTGTTTGGCGAGCGTATTTCAAAAGGTCAACGATTGACCAATTGGGAGGCGGATAAACTGACAGATGGTCAGATAAAATATGCAGCATTAGATGCACTGGCTTGTTTGCAAATTTATGATTATTTAAATTCCGGTATTTTTTTGCCGGATAAATCACCCTATTATAGAGAGATCGAAATAGAACAAGAAACCACCACAGATATTAATAATATTAATGATTATGGAAAGCAATAAAAGAAAACCTGTCAAGCATATATTGTTACCGATATGTTTGTTGATATATCTTGCTGTGATAGCATATATCGGGCGTAGTGCATACTACAATCCGGAAGAACGCGCAATGTATTTGGTGAAGATAATAATAGGAGTGGGGGCAATCATATTGCTGTATTTTGTGCTTAAAAAGAAAATTCGACTTAAGCAAGAGCGTGAAGACGATATAAATTCAAAGTGAAAATACTAAAGGATACAAGAAACGAGGGCTTAAAACCCTCGTTTCTACTTATTAACCAAATCTTATGAGAAAAAAATTACTTTATTACGACCTTTGTCGTTGTTGAAGTGTTATTGCCGATTACTTTTACAATGTAGATTCCGGGAGTTAAGTCAGAATTAACGACTTTCATACCATTTAGGTTGTAAACTTCCACATTATCGTATTCTCCGTTTACTACGATGTCATTTCCTTCAGTGGTAATAGTTACGTTATCAGTGATAGAGTCAACTGAATCAGTGTAGAAATCAGTGAATGGAATTTTAGCCGAGTTTTCAACTACACAACTTGTAGCATCTGAGCTATCATAGTCGCTGACAAATGCTATGATTTCCATGTTGTTAGTAAGCCAAGCAGCTTTTAGGGTTAATTCACAGGTGTATTCGAATGTGTTGTCTTCCTTCCATTCGATTTCTTCTCCCCAAGATTTATTAGCTACACGTAGGACATGTTGGTGAATATATTCACCTGTAGCTCCGCCTTGGTTGCGAGCAGTAATGTCGTTTTCTACTGCATACACTGTGATATGTGCAGGATTTTCACAGAATTCCATACTGCGTTCGCCTGTTACTGTTACTGTGAGCAGGCGATTTTCGTCATCGTATTCACCTTCAATTTCAAGTCCTACGTATGATGGCGTTTCAAGACGCTTACGATATACTGCAGCCATTTTTTCTGCTGTACCGGGGTTTGAGAATACTCCCATGCGGTCAGACATAAATGCAGGAGCGTATGTAGAACCTCCTTGATTGAATAACCATAATAAATCTTCAGAAGCTTTAACTGTTAACCAATCTGTATAATATCCTGAATGGTGACATACAACATTTAATTGTTCGGGAAATTCCTCTTCAAGAATTTCTAATGCACCTTTAAGAGTATTTGTGCCGTATGGGCAGTTCGGACATTTTTCGGTTGTAAATTCTTCTATTAAAATATTGCGTTTGAACTCTTTGTTTATTACGTTGAAAAGTATATCAAGGTCATTGTTTTCTGAAGCTTGGTCATCGCCCTCTTTTAGGTTGACAACTGCAATATTCATATTGACATCACTTTTAATTTCCGTAATTTCAGGTTTGATTTCAAAAGTGAAAATTTCTTTTGCATCGTAGTCGAGTTCGCAATCAATGTGTGTAGTTATCGGTTCAAATCCGTCAACAGTACATTTTACATCAAATCCTGTTATTGTGTAAGATGCTACGTTTTTAACTTCGATTGTAACAGGTAATTGAGTGTCTAATGGATAGTTATTTTTAAATGAAGCAGAAATGAGTTCAAGGTCATATTTAGGAAGATTGTCCCCTATAACCATTGCTTCAATACTTAATATTCCATTATCTTTGGGACTCTCCCAACCGGTCTCTTCACCAAGTTTTATGTAGATACCATTTTCTTCATATTCCCCGACTGTTGAGATTCCATATGCAGAGCCCTTTTGAGTAAAAGTATATCCGATGTATAAACCTTTGTTGCCTTCAATGTCGTAAGGAGTAGAAAGCATCACATCGTTCCATCCTTTTTTGATAGATTCGGCAGTACCTTCGGCAAGATTTTCGCCGGTAAGCTCAGAACGTACCCATACCGTAAGATCGGTAATATTAAGTTTTGTAGCAAGACCGGCTTTGATCGATTCAATCTGGTTGCCGGAATGAAGTTTAAGACTTGATTCCGGAAGGAATATTGCAGCTTCAATTGTGGCAGCTCCTGATATTCCGATTTGTCCTTTTGTTGCAACTTCTCCATCACAATATCCAAGTCTCATTGAGGATACCTGAGCATTAGCGATAATGAATGAGAAAATAATGCTTAATGTAAGTAGAATTTTTTTCATATCTTTAGTTTTTTAGGCAGGTTCTATAAATTGAACGCTGCGATGTTATTACTTCAATTTTTCTTGTTTTTATGGCAGGCTTTTGGTTGCTTTTGATTTTTAATCGGTAGTTTCCTTCGCATTCGTCAGTCGTTTAGCTCGCTAAACTTCTTTCTTAATCTCGAAATCTCTTCGTTTAAAATCTCAAAGTCTCTCCAAATCAATTTATCTCACCAACCTTAAATTTTAATTTGTAGATAGGAGGGGTTTCAATCCCTCCTATCTTAAATATCGATTATTTATTGTTTAGAATAGTTTTTTTAGCTGAAATTGTTCCATCGTTATAGTAAGTCTTAACGATAAAGATGCCGTTTTCAGGTTTATTCACTTTCATACCATCGATTGAGTAGAATTCTTGATTAACAACGACTTTGTTGTTTTCAATAGCATTAACGCTTGAAACACCATCCACAACAATCACGTCATCAAGTTTAATCATCCAGAAACCTTCGCAATCGTGGTGGCGGAATGCTACGCGACAAGTTTTACCGGCATATTCAGAAATTTCTACTTCGTTTTGTTTCCATTCTTTGCTGTCAGGAGTTTCATTAAACAATTCTGTCCAATCGCTTTCGTTGAATTCTTGAGGAAGTTCTTTGTCGATGATGTATACAGAGTAATTATCCCCAATGTATTCTTCAGTGTCAAGTTGAGTTGCGATCCACCATGTTAACATTACGTCTGCATCGTGTTCTGCCGGGATAGTGAATTCCGGAGATATAGCCCAGTTGTCAGGAGTAAGGTCTCCTAAGTTATAGTTATAAGACATAGAGCAAAGAGCTTCTTCACCGCTGTGTACATATTCGCTTGAACCAACACCTAAGTTCCATGCAAGATCCCAATTTAGACCATCGCCGTCGTTATCAATTGCATACCAATTAGCTGCATTGTCTTCGAAGTCTTCAAATAGAAGGAATCCGTCTTTGCTTAGAGCTTCTCCGGTACATTTGATAGTAAAGTCTCCAGCTGTTGTTGAAATCACAAGGTCGTTGTTATATGTTCCGGCTACAGTAGGTTTGAATTCTATATTAAGTGTCGTGTTGTTAGGGAATGCAATTCCCCAAGTTGGAAGATTAGTTACTTCAAATGGACCATCGCATACAGCATCTGTGAATTCAAGGTTGGCACTTCCGGTGTTAGTGAATTTTATTGTTGCTTTTGCAGTTTGACCTTCGTAAACTGTGCCAAAGTCAATTTCAGTTACGTCAACTTCTGCTTGATTTTCAGTGAAATCCTGAAGTTTAAGACACATATTAGAAACTTTCAACCAGTCTTCACCAAGATATTCGCCATCACCACTTTGTTGATATGTAAATTGAACATACCATGTACCCGGAGTGAATTTTGTGTATTTGCTATAGTCTGTCCATTCGTCGGTTTTAGCAATCATAGCTTCTGAGCTCATTGATTCTTCATGAAGTTCACCATTGTTTCCATATACCATCCAAGTAAATCCGTTCATGTTTTGTTGGATTGCAAGTGTAGCAGTTTCTCCTCCAATGTAATTGTAACTTGTATCGTAAGCAGATTTGCCGCTAAATTCTGCGTCCCAAGAAAGAATACCGAGTTTGCCTTCCGGAATAGTGAAAGAACATTTAAGAGTAGAAGTAGTGTAAGCATTATCTACTACTTTTGCGGTTGAGTTGTATGCATAACCATCTTCGTGTACTATATATGGATTATCAGCATTTGTCTCAAACATAAATTCGCCTTCTTTTACGATTTTAGAGAAATCAGGCATTTCGCGAACAAATGCATGGTTATGGATTGTGATGTCGCCTGCTGTTGTTGTAATAACGATGTCTTGTTCGAATGTTCCTGCTTCATTAGTTTCGAAATTAACTGTTACAGGAAGATATTCAAGTAATCCTGCTTCTGCTTCCGGAATTGTAATAGAGAAATTCTCAGTAGATGTGGCAGACGTAACCTTCAAAGGTTGTTTACCTTCGTTATAAAGTTGAATTGTTTGAGTGCTTGTTATATTTTCTTCATTAATAATAAAATTGCCAAATTCAACTTTGTCGTTAGCTAATGTTACTTTATAGTCAACAGCATCTTCAAATTCGAGCAATAGGTCGTAAACGTAAAGAATATCATCAGCTCCACCACGATATTGAGGTGCTTCCCATGCAAATTTCACAGAGTGAGTGCCGGGACCGAATTTTTGGCTATTTGAAATATCTGCACCGGCAACTCCTGCGTATTGATAAGCATAAGTAGTGGAGTTGTCAAAATAAATGTTAGCGTATGCTGCATACCATAAAGCACTATTAACGAGTCCTTTCCAAGAGAATGTTGCTATTTTACCCTCCGGGACTTCAAATGTAGCTGTTAAATAAGAAGGTTGTTGAGCACCGCTACCGCCGGGTATTGTAGATTTTGCAACAGTGACTCCTTCAACAAGTGAATCGTCAAGTGCAAATGGATAATCCATACCGGTAGTGAGTTTCATATCGCCACCTTTCACTATGGCAGAGTAGTCAGGATAGTCGATTGATGTACCCATAAGTTGAACGAGAATATCACCGGCATCTGTTGTGATTGTAATAATACCTTCGTATTCTTGGTTAGCTTCAGGTGCTTCGTATGTAACAGTAAATTCTTGAATTGAAAGTGCAGCTATAGAACCGGTTTCCGGTGTTACAGAAAAGCCATCACCCTCAATTGCTACAACAAAATCACCTGCAGTGTTACCTGCGTTGACAAGTTTGAAAGTAGAAGTAACAGGATAATTAACATATACTTCGCCGAAGTCTAATGCTTCTGCAAAAGATATAATGTTAGCATCTTCTGTTGGTACTGCAAGAAGTGTTTTTGCAAAACATTCTTGAACACCCCATGACATACTGCCGTCAGCAGCATACATTGAGCAACCATAGTGTTGGTCGGTAGTTATTTGGGTAAAGTCATCATTTACCTTGAATACCAATTCTGTGTCTGCTCTCACTAATGTGCCTGTGGCATCTACTTCGCCGGCAAACATTACAGCCGGATATGTACCATAGAATTTACCAACAAGTGTAGCATTTTCGAATTCTGAAGGAGTGGCTACTGTAATAGTTCCGGCTTCTGCATCGTAAACACCGACAATGTCATCTTCTGTAGTTGTGTCATACACATTTGTAGGATCATCAAGGTTGAAGAGGTTTGAAATGGTAGCAGTTGTGCCATCGATTGTAATATCAACATCCCATGTAAGAACATCTCCGCTCATATATGCAAATGAGTATCCGCTGTACATAGATTGTTGAACGGCAAAATACGTTGTTGTTGTCGCAGTTTCAGCTTCTCCTTCTCGTTTGAGCTGTTTGAGACCCGGTTTCTTTTTAGGCATAGATTGAGCAAGATCAGCGTTAGCTTGAATTTGCTCCGGAGTGAATTTTGTTAAATCCACACGTTGAGCTACGTTGATAGGAGAATTAGCCGGTTGTTGTATAGGAATATTTGCCGGCTGTGCGAAGATTGTCAATGCCATTGACAAGCATGCTAATGAAAGTAAATTTTTCTTTCTCATCGCAAATTGTTTTTAAAGTTGATATTTTGAGTTAACTGTAAAAATGCAATTTTAATTGCTTAGTGCGAATTTAAATTGTTTTTGTCAATCTTCAAATATCAATATCGTCAATTTACGATTTTGAAGCACAAATTGTTGTTTTTTAATGCAATTTGCTTAACTTTTGTACATTCTCTCTGTATGCAGAAGGCGACATGCCGACTTTGTTTTTGAAAATTGTGTAGAAATTTGACGGCGAATTGAAGCCGATAGTAATCGCAATAGATTTAACCGGTTCGTCATTTTGAGTGTCAGAAAGCAATTCGATTGCTTCCTTGATTCGAAGATTGTTGATGTAAGTAGAGAATGACAGTCCGGTTGATGTGTTGATGACTTGAGATAGATATGTACGGTTAGTGTTTAACATAACTGCCAATTTATCGATATTCAATTCGGAATCGTGGTAGATTTTTTGTTCATTCATTAGAATTTCCACTTGCGAATATATATCGTTGCTTTTCTTTTCAGATAGGCTTGAACGATCATATTTCCCATGAGAGGATATTTCTTTTTTGTCGGCAGATGAATTGGAAATGTTGTTTTCGTCAAATTTTAATGACTCAAGTTGTTGTTTCAACTTTCTTTCTGTTTCGAGATTATCGATATGGGTTTGTACGATTTCACGGTAGCGACGTTGGGTGCGACGATACATTATATAAATAAAAATAGCAATAATTAAGACCACACCAATAATAAAGAATAGGATGATTTGGTTTCGGTTTTGAGTTAGAATTTCGATTTCTTGTTGAGCGTTTTTTTGCTTTTCTTCAGAAATTTTGTATTTCAAATCGAGAATACTGAATTCTTTCTCTTTTTCGGCGTTTAATTGTATTTCTTTAATTGAGTCGAAAGATTTGTAATAGTCTAATGCCTTGTCGAATTGTCCTATTGATTCGAATGCATGAGAAAGGTTGAGAGCTATTTCTTTATCGAAAATTGAAATTTCCCATTTTTTTGAAAGAGTGTCTATTTCGTTGAGCAGTTTAATAGATTCGTTATGCCGTTTGAGTCTGTTTAGGAAAATGGCATAGCAAAAACGTGCGTAGATTTTATCGTATTTGGATGTTTCCGGTTGATCTATAATCGAGAGTTTGTAATTATCTTCTGCCTTTTGAAAATCGTTAAGCTCAGTATAGATGTCGCCTAAGAATGAATTAAGATATTGAAATTCATTAATATAGTTCATGTCTTCAGCTAATTTCATAGCTTCTTGAAGATGATTGAGAGCTTTGCTGAATTTTCTTTGATTGTAATAGAAATTAGCCACATTAGCATTAGTGCGATATAGTCCGGGTGCATAATTTAATTTTTCAGCTTTAGCATGTGCCTCTGTACTGTAAGTTATGCCGGTAGAGTCATTTTTCTGAAAATACAGGCTTGAAAGATTGCAAAGAATATCGACTTCTCCGCGGGCATCATTTGCTTTTCGAATGTATTCGAGAGCTTGGAAAGTGTGATTGGCAGATTGTGGGAAATCTTGAAGAATAAGATGATAGTACATGCCTAAAGCTTTGTGTATCAAACTCAGTGTTTGTGAATCTGTGTCTTTTTCGTTAATACTATTAAGACCGTCAACAAGAAAATTTATGTAGTCTTCATAATTTTCGTCATTGCCAATAGAAACAGCAGACATAACATAAAGGGCTGTCCCTACCATTTTAGTTTGATTATTTCCGGCTTTTTCTCCGATATTGATTAGAGACGCAGCTTTCTCTTTAGCTTCAATGTATTTTCGATTTCTGTTAAGCTCAATACATTCATTAATTCTAATGTCATAATTTTTTTTGTTTTGAGCATTAGAATCAGTAAAAATCAGTAAAAATAGAAATATAAAAAGTGTTGTATATAATTTAAGAAGATTTTTCATTGTAAAATATTAATGTGCAAAATTAGTAAAAAAGTTTTATTAACGGAACAAAAAATGAAGAATTTAGAATATTTTGCTCAGTGAATGTGTGGAAGTGGGAAAAATCTATTACCTTTGTAGGTTGAAAATATTGTATTGCAAACTTATAAAGATATGATAGAAAAAATTAATGGATTGAAATCCGAAATCAGCAAGTTGACAGCGTCAACAGCAGAAGAAGTGGAGCAACTCCGAATCAAGTATTTAAGTAAAAAGGGGCTTGTCTCGGTGTTGTTTAATGATTTTCGTACAGTCCCGGCAGAACAAAAACGCGAAATAGGTCAGCATCTTAATGAACTTAAAACATTAGCTACCGATAAAATAAATTCGTTGAAAGATGAATTGGGAAATAAGGCAGAAGCAGAGGCGGAGTCAATTGATTTAACCCGTACGGAGACGCTAATGCCTCTTGGTAGTCGTCATCCGATTTCGTTGGTAAGAAATGAGATGATAGATATATTCTCTCGAATGGGATTTACAATAGCCGAAGGTCCGGAAATAGAAGATGATTGGCATGTGTTCTCATCATTGAATTTTGCGGCAGACCATCCGGCACGAGATATGCAGGACACATTTTTTATAATACGTAATCCTGCGGATGTATTGTTGCGTACGCATACATCGTCGGTTCAGACAAGAGTAATGGAGAAGACACAACCACCTATTCGTATTGTTTGTCCGGGTAGAGTGTATCGTAATGAAGCTATTTCTGCACGTGCACATTGTTTCTTCCATCAAATTGAAGGGTTGTATATTGACAAAAATGTTTCATTTGCAGATTTGAAACAAGCATTATTGTATTTTGCACGTCAAATGTTTGGAGCAGAAACAAAAATACGACTTCGTCCAAGCTATTTCCCATTTACCGAGCCTTCTGCAGAAATGGATATTTCTTGCAACCTCTGCGGTGGCAAAGGATGTGGATTCTGTAAAAATACCGGTTGGGTTGAAATTTTGGGATGTGGAATGGTTGATCCGGCAGTGCTTGAGGCTTGTGGAATTGATTCAAATGAATACACCGGGTATGCATTTGGTATGGGTATAGAGCGTATCACTAACTTGAAATATCAAGTTAAGGATTTGCGTATGTTCAGTGAGAATGACGTTCGTTTCTTGCATGAATTTGATGCGGCTCATCAGTAAATTTTGAAGCATTATAATATTAGATAATCCGAATCGTATTCAAGTTGTGCTTGATATATGGTTCGGTTTTTTATAAGAGACAATGACTATAAAGCAGAGATATAAAGGCATAGTGGAATGGTTTTCAAAGAATATGCCGTCGCCGACAACAGAATTGCAATATGACACACCCTTTCATTTGTTGTTGGCAGTGATATTGTCAGCACAATGTACGGATAAACGAGTGAATATGATTACTCCGGCGTTGTTCGCCGCCTATCCTACGCCGGAAGATTTGGCAAAATCCTCTGTTGAAGAAGTATTCGAGTATATTAAAAGTGTGACATTTCCCAATAATAAAGCTCGTCATTTAGTCAATGCCGGAAAGATGATAGTAGATGAGTATGGTGGAGAACTACCTTCGGAAATAAATGAGTTGATGAGATTGCCGGGAGTTGGTAGAAAAACTGCGAATGTGATGTTGTCGGTGGTTTGGAATAAGGCTGCGATGGCAGTGGATACGCATGTTTTTCGAGTTAGTAATCGAATAGGGCTGACAGATGCTTCAAAAACACCTTTGGAAACAGAGAAGATTTTGATGAAATATTTACCCAAAGAGGTTGTGGCTCAGGCTCATCATTGGTTGATACTTCATGGTCGTTACGTGTGTAAAGCTCGGAAGCCTAATTGTCTTGAATGCGGAATACGAGAATATTGCAAGACATATTCAAAATAATAGTGTTGCAAAAAACAGGTAAAAAAAGAGAGACAGTCCATTATAAACTGTCTTTCTTTTTTTATGGATGAAAATATTTTTACCAAGCGAACATTGGGTATTCGTTCATCATTTCGTTTACCTCGTTGCGAACTTCTTTGATTACTTCTTCATTGTCGGCATTGCAAAGTACTCTGTCGATAAGATCAACGATTTTAACCATCAAATCTTCTTTTGCACCGCGAGTAGTGATAGCCGCAGTACCGAATCGAAGACCGCTTGTGAGGAATGGGCTACGAGTGTCGTATGGCACCATGTTTTTGTTTGCAGTAATGTCGGCTTCAACGAGTACACGTTCAGCTTTTTTACCGCTCATTTCGGGGAATTTTGTACGAAGGTCAACAAGCATACAGTGGTTGTCAGTTCCGCCGGAGATGATTTTGTAACCTTTGTCAACGAGTGCTTGAGCCAAAGTAGCCGCATTCTTTTTAACTTGTAAGCAATATTCTTTCCATTCAGGTTGAAGAGCTTCGCCGAACGCTACTGCTTTTGCAGCGATAACATGTTCGAGCGGACCACCTTGAACTCCCGGGAATACAGCAGAGTCGAGAAGAGCTGACATTTTTTTGATTTCGCCTTTTGGAGTTTTTTTGCCCCAAGGATTGTCGAAATCTTTGCCCATAAGGATAAGACCGCCACGAGGACCACGAAGAGTCTTGTGAGTAGTGGTAGTTACGATGTGAGCGTGTTTAACCGGGTTGTCAAGAAGACCTGCAGCGATAAGACCGGCAGGGTGAGCCATATCGACTAAGAATATAGCACCTATTTCATCTGCGAGTTTGCGTACACGAGCATAGTCCCATTCGCGGCTGTAAGCACTTGCACCGGCGATAATAAGTTTAGGATGTTCAGCACGAGCTTTTTCTTCCATTTCTTCATAGTTCACGCGACCTGTTTCAGCATCGACAGAATAGCTGATAGGGCGGAAGTGAAGACCGGAGAAGTTGACAGGGCTACCATGGCTTAGGTGACCACCATGGCTTAGGTCCATACCCATAAAAGTGTCGCCAGGTTGTAAACATGCCATAAACACAGCCATATTAGCTTGTGCACCGCTATGAGGTTGTACGTTTGCCCATTCGGCATCGAAAAGTTTTTTTGCACGTTCAATAGCAAGGTTTTCAGCTTCATCAACAACTTGGCATCCACCATAGTAACGGTGTGCAGGATAGCCTTCTGCGTATTTGTTTGTGAGGCATGAACCCATAGCTCTCATAACTTCATCACTAACGAAGTTTTCGCTTGCGATTAATTCTACTCCGCGACGTTGACGTAAGTGTTCGCGGTCGATGATTTCAAAAATTTGATTGTCTCTTTGCATACGAATGTATTGTGTTTTTTTATGGTTGTGCAAATTTAAGAATTTATTTTGATTCAAGAAAAAAATCATCTATTATTTGCTTCGAAGAAGTTCATTTTTGTAAATTTTAATTTTTAATTGAGGTAATTTTATGTCTGTTGCAATTTTTTTGCTATATTTGCGAATCGTTTTTAAGTAATTTATTAACTAACTAATAATCTCTGTTTATGATTAAAAAATTTACTATTAATTTGTTAGGGAAGCTTTGCTTACTTCTTATAATGGGAGTTACATGCAATGTTTCTGCTATGGCAGATGAGGATTTGGGCGCATTAAATCTAAATCAGGTTTACTCTTGTCCTTCGTTTAAATATGTAAGAGCATCTTTTACACCAAATGAGTCGGGAACATATCGCGTAAATTATAACAGTAGCGATAGATTTGCAATTTATGCAAATTCTGAACTGACAGAACCTCTCTCAACCGGTGGTGATTGGGTGTATAAATCAGAGGATGTCGAAGGATTGCATATAATGGGTTATGAAACATGGACTTTTGAAGCCGGCATGACTTATTTTTTAGGCGGTTCCGAAGGCAGTGGGCTGTTTATAATGAATAGTGATGCACAATTTGTAATTACAAAAGCATCTTCAGAAATATCACTTGATTCTACTGTGCCTGTTGCTGAATCGGTGGTTTCTATAGCTTCAACTGAGCAAGTGGGTTTTATGTTTAATATGAGTGTGTCAGTTGAGTCTGCTACTGTTTCAACCGGTTCGGTATCAGAAGAATTGATATTTAGTTCTGATGCTGATTCTAAAGTGAGAGTGTACGCAAACAGTGTAATAGTAATATTCAAAGATTTGCTCAGTAAATGGCTTGAAGAAGGAACACTTAAAGAAAATGATGTCTTTACAGTCACTTTAAATGGTGTGAAATCTGCCGATGGTTCAGTGGTTTACGGAGAAGATGGAAAAGTTTCAGTTTCATTTATTTCAGCAGGAGCACCTACGAAATTAGTAGACACTGTCAATACTCCTGATAAAATGTCTAATCTTAAATCATATTATCTTGATAGTGATGAACAAGGTCTGATAAGTCTTACATTTGATAAAGATTTGTTGAATGATTCAGAGGATAAAGCTTACGCTGTATTAGGAATAGGAAATAAAGAGAGTGAAACCGCTGATTATTATGAGGAAACAATAGAATGTGAAATCTATGGTAATACATTGACAGTAAATCTTCAAAATAAACTTCGTAATCAGCAGACAATGGGATTGTCGATGGAATATACTGTAGCCCAATTAGATGTAAAAAATGTTAAATCAGCAGATGGAAATTATGTGTATTCAGATGGTTCCGGTAAGTTAGGATCATTCAATTATATGTATACATTTGAATATCTCAACTATGAAATAGCAAGTGATTTTACTCCTGCAAATGGCTCGCTAACCGGTGTGGAAAGTATTGAAATATGGATTAGAGGTGATAAATATTTACAATACGACGGAGTGACATTCGAATATAAAGAAAATGGAGAAACCAAGAATATAGATGTGTTGATGAGTGAAATCACCAAGGAAGATGATCCGATGGAAGCGGGAGCTTCAATATTAACAGTGCCAGTGCCTTATTTTGTGGCTGATGTAGATTCTCAAGTATTGGTTTATTTGACTAATATGTTGTGTGCCGATGGAAATGATCACACTGCGGATGTATGTGGACGATTTACGGCACCTGTTGTGGGAGATAAAGAGGTAGTGCTTGTCGCTACTCCGGAAAATGGTTCTGTAGTAGAAAATATCGCGACAATATCTCTTATGTGGGAAGGTGCTCGCACAGTAACGGTTGATCCAACATTAATGGTCGGTGGTGCAAAAGTTTATAAAAAAGGTTCGGAAGAAGTATTCTCTGATATGATATGTGCTCCGACAGGAACAGGAAATACAGCTAATTTGGATGCATTTAATGTTGCAACAGAAGATGGAGAATATGTAATTGAAGTTGCAGCAGGAATGTTCTTAGTCGATGGTGAGGCTTGGGATGCATTCACATTGAATTACACAATTTCCGGTACGACAGTAGAATTGATTGATAAAGGAGAAGTCCCATTAAATCAATTTGAAATGACAGTTACTCCATGCGAAAAATTAGAACTTAATCCTGAATCGACAGATAAAGTTACTTTGGCTTATCTTGTTGATGGAATTTCCGAGCGTGGGTCGTATGAAGTGGAGATTACAGGGGCAAATACTGCAAATCTTACATTAAATACAAATTCAGAATTGCAATCAGGTAATTACGTCGTATGGTTCCCTGAAGGTTATTTTCTTATTGATGGAGAACTTTCCGGCGATATTAAAATCTATTTTGATGATGTAGTATTTGCAGGTATAGAAAATATCATTTTAAATACTTCTAATTTTAATGTTTACACTTTGGGTGGTGTGTTAGTGAAACAAAATGCCACATCTGCAGATGTAAATAACCTTCCATCAGGAATTTATGTAATCAACGGACAAAAAGTAATGATTACAAAATAATAATTTAGAGATTATTAATTTGATTGCTGCATTACGAATGAAATCGTGGTGCAGCATCTTTTTTCTGAGAAAATGTCAGCTAAGCTAAAATGCTAACCAACACCCAAATCGGTGTTCTCTATAAGAATTTCTATTTTGGGGTTGTTGATAATCGAAGGATAGACCTCAGACATAAACCATTCCGCGAGCTTGTCATCTCGTCGTATGGCAGTCGTATTATTACAAAACAGGTTGAGACTAAAGTATTCGAAATGTTGTTTTGCGATTTCAATATCATTTAGAATTTGTTCCTTCGTTTGTCCTTCGACACAGCATAGCAGACAGATCCCTTGAAAATATTCAGCAATATTTTCCGGCTTGACGTGATTGGGAATACCTTTGTTCCAAAAGTTTCTCATTTCGGGATTAAAGGTTTCTACGCCACAGCGAAATTTTACTTCAGTAGGAGCAAACAAATCTCTGAATTCATTAAGGCGATTTCTATACATATAATGCATTTCCACCCATAATGTGTGTATCCCCTTTTCAATAATTGTGTTTTTTATTAATTCCAAAGTTTGATTGTCAAACTCAAAAGCGGAGCCTGAATTAATTATATCGAGAATCTTATATTCACCTGTTACCTTTTCAAGTATAGGTTTATTCACTTCGAATGGATTTTTACTTATATCAGTGTGATAATCGCAGAATGAGCAACGATTCCATTTGCAACCGGTGCCTTGTAGTAGCAGGAACTCGCGAGGGAGTTTTGTGTGAATCACAGAGTAGCGTTCCATACGTTATTTAGAAGACAGTCGTTTAATAATCCCAATTGTGGCGTAGGCTAATGGTGTCCCAAAGATTGTTTCAATGCATAATTTGGAAGCGTATTGAAAAATCATCATCATAATTAAATCATGGGTTGATACAGTTCCTAAGAATGCAATAATTACGAAAGGTAATGTGTCAAATAGGTAACCAACCATAGAGCTGCCTATCGTTCGAACCCATAATTTTTTCCCATTCATTTTAATTTTAATTTTTTCCATAATCCACGCATTGCTCAATTCGCCCAATAGAAAGCCAATTAAAGAAGCTACCACAATTCGAGGAACGTAAGAAAATATGTGGGCATAGGCATTGGCTGTTTCATTCATATATTCAGGAGAAGGCATTAAAACGCCAATTTGAGTACATCCGACCAATAGGATGTTGCAAACGAATGTGAGCCAAATCACTTTTTTAGTTGTTTTATATCCCCATAACTCTGTTAATACGTCGCCAAGCATATAAGCAAAGGGGAATGTTATTGTGCCTGCATCAAAGTATAATAATCCGAAAAAGTTGATTACTTTGACAGCCATTATATTAGAGGTAAGATATAATGTAACAAAGATTGCGGTAACAATCATTAATGCACTGTTATTGTGCTCTCGGTTTTTGAAAGGGTTTTCCGATACCTTATCCATAATGTAAAGTTTATTGTGTATTGTAATTGATGATGCAAAGGTAGTAAATTTTCTTTGAATAATAAACCGGCATTGGATTGAAGTCCAATGCCGGAAATATTTAGGTATGTTCTAAGAATTGAATGTTACAAGGTTTTATCAAATGGATTATATTTTAAAAAGGGATATTAATACCGAAATTGACACTCATGTTAGAAGCAAGCGGAATACCTTGTTTTGCAAATTTAAAATAAGTTTGGTCCATGCCTACAAATAGGTTGAAACCTGTGGTGTGGAAGTCTAACAACCATCCGAAAGCACATCCGTAGGTGCCAACAGCGAAGTTTGCACTTGCGGAGAATATTTTTACCGGGGCTACGTTTGCCGATAGACGGAATTCTGTCCACGTGTTATTGTCTTGCAATCGAGTGCTGTTAAGTAATCCAAATTTTAGTTTACGATAAACAGGAAGAGTATATTCGGCAGCGAAATTTAAAGTGGCACCGAGCATTTTTGTGCGTGATCCGATATTGCCGTTGTTGTCGAGGTGATAAAGTTGTTCCAAGTCGTTTTTGATAAGTTCCCATTCATCTTCAAAATTGTTAGTGGCTTCTTTATCAACATTGAATGTGTATTTGTCGAGTTCAAACGATTTGTCGCCATTTGTAGAAGCGACTATATTGTCGTTCCATTTAATGAATCCGAGGTCGATAACGGAAGCACTGAATTGCCAATCTTGATTGAGTGTGAAAATTGCACCAAGGTCGAGAGCAGCACCAAAACCGGCAACTCCCGGATTTTCAATATCGATACCGTCGACATATCCATTTTGAGCGTCTTCGGTGAAGTAGAAGCCTTTGATATTTGATTGAATTGTGGCATTAGTCACTGCACTCCAATTATCTTCTCCTAAAGTCAGTATTGTTTTTTCAGCAATAGCATCTATATTACCTGCACCGACCAAAAATTTAAATGTACCGCCGACACGCCATTTATCATTTATTTTGTGAGAGTGACCAAATGCGATTTCTGCGTAGGCATCGGCATGAGCGTTAAGACCTGTAATGTCGTAGGTTTTATTTGATATACTTTCTTTGAGTAGTGAAAACAGGGATTTTGGAATAGAGGTGTTGACATTTGAACGAATGTTAATTCCGATAGTGTTGTAACCGCCGAATGCTTTGAATCCCGCTCCAAGCAGACCGATCTTTATGTCTGTGCCTAATTTGTTTCGGTCGGAAAGATTTCCCATTACTTCGTCAGTACTTATACTTGGATTTAGAAATGTAGTGGTTTGACCATTGACTTTGTAAAGCACGTCTGTAAGATTGAGATTGCCATTTAGTGAAATATCAAGATTTCCAATTGCAGGAAACGTGATGTAATTCTGTTCGTTTCCATAGGCAGGATTGAGTTGATGACGATATAAATATCCTTCAACAAAGTATGAAGAATTGGTAGTCTGTGCAGTTGTTGTCAATGCAAAGCATATAAATAAAACAACAAGAATATATTTGTTATTAATAGTTTTCATTGTTGAGAAAAATAAAATGTAGGTTCTGTAAATTTAATGCTATAAAGATTAAAGTTCTTTATTGTATTTTCCGGATACTTTTACTTTTATGTCTTTAAGTGTAATTGTCATGTCCGGTTTCAATACCTGTTGAGTGTCATCGACAATAGCCATAGCGACAAATGAAATACCATCCAAGTGAGTGATTTCGCCTGTGATTCTCATATCGAAATGTTGTTCTTTGGCACCGGCTTGAATAATTGCTCCGTCAATATGCACATCGTTGATTTGATTGCCGTTTACATCAATAGGATATCCTAAAAGGTCGATCTCTATTGGTAATTCAGAAGTTATGGTAGCAATCAAGTCGAGTTGGCTGATAGTGAGAGCATCGAGATCCTCACTATTCCAACCATCTACGGTTTCGCGATAAATGATGTCGGATTTATCCTTGAAAGCAAAAGGAGCGAATAGTTCGTAACTACCTTTTACTTTGCCATAGTCATAGTTTAATTTAAAATCTTTAACGGCTTGTCGCGGAACAGAAGTATCGATAAATCTGACTCCGATTTTTTGAGGGAGTCCGTTGCCGGAAATAATATCGCCTAAAGAAGAGAATTTTTCGAATTCAGCGTCAGGAAATTCCACGAGGTAGTGTTCCGGTTTGTAAGGAGCCATACAATATTGATAATCTACATCGCCTTTGTCGCAAATAATTTCAAGACAATTGTCATCTAATGTGAAATGTTTTGTAGGAGAATTATTGCGATATGCAGCAATTTCAAAACCTGTTTTAGCACTTAAACCATAAGCTGACAACGGATTGTTAAGACTGATATATATTTGAGGATTCACAAGGCGAATGTCGGTCCCTTCTTGATTGAGTACAGCGGGAATATCGGTTAACGAGATTGGCTCGATATTTAGTCCGTCGATTTCATATTTTACAACACCGTCAAAACTTGTGATATGAATATCGGTCATTTCATATTCTGTAAGCATATTTATAACGGATGGAATATCGGTTAATGAGCCTGAGATAAGATCATTTTTATTAATTATGAATGTGCCGCTTTTAATAGATAAATCGTCGGCAAACTTAAATGAGTGATTTGCGTAGTCGTATTTTGCAACAGAACTATTGAAGTCGATACCATGAACGTTGACTTTTACCGAAATTTTATTGTCAAATGTATGAGTGTCGCCTATATATAGCACCCCTGTTTCAGAGTCGTATTCGCCATTTTCAGAATCAGCCGTTAGTCCTTGAGGAAGCTGAAAACTTAGATTTTTAACGTCTATTCCGTTAACTTTCCCTTCTAATTCTTTTAAGGTCATATAGAATGTAATGGAAAATTCAGTAGATGCTCTGTCAATAGAAATGAGGCAATCATTGACGTTGTTCATTTCGTATGAAAAATATGCAGGGATTTCTATCAGTGACAGTTCGATTTTATCGCCATTTGCTATAGCCGGCAATTTTTGAGTAATCGGGTCCAGATGAGGGCGACGTGCGTAGATTTCCGAGATATAAATTTTTTCTGATTCGAAACGTCCGTCTTCGACTAAAGCATATTCGCCGTCTATTACTCTGACATGACCATTTTCTTCGATGTCGAAAATGTTACGAAGTGTAATATTATCGAGGTTGATTGGTAACACTAAGTCATTTACTGTCAATTCTGCGTTGGTATCGATGTCCGAAAGGTCGTATTCGTTATCGATGCACCCCACCAATATCGCAGACATTGCTAACGATAAAGGCAATTTATAAAATCGTTTCATTACATTAGGGAATTAATTGATATATATTTCTGCAAAGTTAATCAAATTTTCGTAATTATTGTTAAAATAAACAAAAAAGTATGCCAAAAGAAAAATTCTTTGGCATGCCTTTCTATATTTTATTATGTGTTTGGAGCGAAAGTTTCTTAGATGTTTACAATCATCCGCCGAAATTATCGTAGTGGATACTTTCCGGTTCGACACCCAATGAATACAGCATTTGATTCACGGCATTGCTCATAGGTCCGGGACCACACATATAGTATTGAATGTCTTCCGGAGCATCGTGGTTTTTGAGGTAAGTTTCGTACATCACTTGGTGTACGAATCCCGCAGTATATTTCACATTTGCAGCATCCGCAATCGGGTCAGGGCGGTCAAGTGCAAGGTGAAATTTGAAATTTGGGAATTCTTTTTCAAGTTGAATAAAGTCGTCGAGATAGAATACTTCGTTTAATGCTCTGGCTCCATAGAAATAAGACATTTTTCTGTTGGTGATATGGAGCGTTTTTGTAAGGTGCATAATTTGTGATCTGAGAGGAGCCATTCCGGCACCACCACCGATCCAAATCATTTCTGCATTGGAGTCTAAAATAGGATGGAAATCTCCGTAAGGACCGCTCATTTTGACTTTGTCGCCGGGTTTGAGGGTAAATATATATGAAGATGCGATGCCGGGACTTACATTTTGAAAACCTGTTTGAGGTTTCGGTTTCATTGGGGGAGTCGCAATTCTGACAGTCAGCATAATGCGGTCGCCCTCTGCAGGGTAGTTCGCCATTGAATAAGCTCTGATAGTCTCGTCGTCATTTTTGCATTTCAAATCAAACAGACCGAAATTTTTCCATGCCGGTAAATATTCTTCTCCGATAAGAGACTTGTCGATGTCTTTATCGTAATCGATGTCGAATTTTGGGATTTTTATTTGTGCGTATGAACCTGGAATGAAGTTCATGTGTTCGCCGTCGGGGAGTTTGACGATGAATTCTTTAATGAATGTAGCGACATTTTTATTAGATATGACTTCACATTCCCATTCTTTAACATCTAATGCTGATTCGTCGATTTCGATGTGCATATCGTTTTTGACTTTAACTTGACAGCCGAGACGCCAATTATCTTTTATCTGTTTTCTGGTGAAGTGTACGGCTTCAGTAGGTAGCATTTCGCCTCCACCTTCGGGAATTTGCAATTTGCATTGTCCGCAACTACCCTTACCTCCGCAAGCAGAGGAGAGATGAATGTTGTTATTGGATAAAGTTGAAAGCAATGAGTTGCCACTATCAACTTCTATATTGTTTTTTGAATTTATTTCGATTTTAACTTTTCCTGAGGAGACAAGAAAACGTTTTGCAATCAGCAAAATTATAACAAGAATGAGAACAATTGCCAGAAAAATACCCACTCCGGTCAGTATGGATTCCCAATGTAATGTATTTAATATGTTCATTACGCTAATTTTTAAAGTTTTATACCTAAGAAACTCATAAAAGCAATACCCATCAATCCTGTAATGATGAACGTTATACCTATCCCGCGAAGAGGAGCAGGAATATTAGAATATGATAGCCTTTCGCGTATAGCGGCAAGGCAAGTTATGGCCAACATCCACCCAATGCCTGAGCCTGCACCATAAACGGTAGCAGTCCATGCATTATCGAAATCGCGTTGTTGCATAAATAGTACGGCACCAAGTATAGCACAATTGACGGCTATCAGAGGGAGGAATATTCCTAAAGAATTATATAATGATGGAGAATATTTTTCGATTACCATTTCAAGGATTTGGACAAGTGCTGCAATAATCGCAATAAACATAATCAATCCAAGAAAACTCAAATCGACATTAAGATATTCGTCACCTAACCATGCTAAAGCCCCGGGAAGCAATACATAAGTATTAATAGCCCATGTGATAGGAAGAGAGATGATTAAGACGACAGATACGGCTATCCCTAATCCGTAGGCTGTCTTTACGTTTTTAGATACCGCAAGAAATGAGCACATTCCGAGGAAATATGCAAATATCATATTATCGATAAATATAGAGCGAATAAATAAATTTAGATCTTCCATATTCTGTGAGTGTTGTTCGTGTTATGGATTACTTTTCTTGTAAGTCTTTATTTTTTGAGCGATGCACCCAAATAATACATGCGACAGTGATTAGAGCCATAGGAGGCAAAATCATCATTCCGTTGTTTGCGTATCCGGCATCATACCAACTTTGAGGAATGATTTGATGTCCAAATAAAGTGCCTGAGCCGAGTAGCTCGCGGAAGAAGGCAACGATAATAAGAATAATTCCGTAACCCAATCCGTTGCCTAATCCGTCAAGGAATGAAGGCCAAGGGCGGTTGTTGAGTGCAAATGCTTCAAGACGTCCCATTAAGATACAGTTTGTGATAATCAGACCGATAAACACAGATAATTGTTTGCTGACATCATAAGCGTATGCTTTGAGAATTTGATCAACGATTACGACTAATGCCGCCACTACAACTAATTGAACAATTATGCGTATGGAATTAGGAATTGATTTTCTAATAAGAGATATAATTACATTTGATAATGCCAATACAGCTACAACAGATATTGTCATAACAAATGCCGGCTCAAGTTTTGCTGTAACGGCAAGAGCGGAGCAAATACCCAAAATCTGCACAATGACAGGATTGTCTTTTGATAATGGGTTGAAAAGTGCGAGTTTGTTTGCTTTGGAATTTCCCATTGTTATTTCTTATCTGAATTTAGTGATTTGAAGAATTTTTCGTAAGGAGCAAGAGAGTCATTGAGCATTTTTTGGACACCTTGGCTTGTTATTGTTCCTCCGCTGACAGCATAAACATATATTTTATCGGATGGTTCTCTGCCCGGCTTAACAATTTCAATGGATTCGAATTCTCCTTTTGGGTTAAATATATTTTTGTCAATAAATTGTCGTTGAAAATCAGGTGTTTCAATTTCTGCACCAAGACCGGGCGTTTCTCCTTGATGAGCAAAATAAGCCCCAAAAATAGTATTACCGTCGGCATTGAAACTAATGTATCCCCAAATAGGTCCCCAAAGACCACTGCCATACACAGGAACAATGTATTTTTTAGAATCGTCAATATTGCAAACGAATACGGGTAAGTTCATTTGGTCAATTGGTTTTTTCAATTCAGCGGATACATTAATGTTAAAAGCTTTCTCGGAGTTATTTTCGATTACTTCTCCATTGTGATTTATAACATAACATTCTGATATTTTGGAATTAAATAGGTCAGAAATATTTTCGCCATTTTGTACGGTAATATTAGCGGCGGCAAGTATTTGTCGCTTTTTGTCGTTTGCGATATTTTCGTCTTGTTGGGGTTTTAGTGCTTGATAGATTACTGACAGCACAATGCCTACAACCAAAATCAACCCGATAGAGTATATAAGAGTATAACTATTGCTTTGTTTGTTCATTTTAGGTTTAATTTAGAGTTAAACATTGTTTTTTATTCGGTGTAGTCTTCGGCGAATGTTGGTTTGTACTACACAATGGTCGATGAGCGAAGCAAAGCAATTCATAAGAAGGATGGCCAACATTGCACCTTCCGGGTATCCTGTATTGTAGCATCTGATAAGTATTGCAATTGCACCGATAAGGAAGCCGTAAATATATTTTCCGGTGTTGGTTCTGCAAGCTGTTACCGGGTCAGTAGCCATAAATACGATAGCAAAAGCGAAACCCCCTAAGCATAGTTGTTGAATAGGGTCCACCATTGATGCCGGGTAAGTGGTTGTCGGGAATGAATAAGCTAATAATGCCATAAGATATCCACCGACAAAACCTGATAAAATGATTCTCCAATTGGCAATCCCTGTCAGTAGCAGAATTGTAGCACCGATAAGTATGCATAGTGTTGAAGTTTCACCCCAAGAACCGGGAATGAATCCTAAAAATGTGTCCCAAAATGATAGTGGTTCGCCAATGATGTTTGTGAGTTGCATGTTTTCTGTTGTAGAAGCAGCGATTTGACCGAGAGGGGTGGCACCGCTGAAGCCATCGATTGGGGCATTTCCATTTAGGGCAACGAATACGTTGTCGCCTGACATTTTAGAAGGATAGGCGAAGAATAGGAAAGCACGAGTGACGAGGGCTACATTGAAAATGTTGTAGCCTGTTCCTCCAAATACTTCTTTTGCAAAAATCACAGAGAATGCGACAGCTACGGCAATCATCCATAATGGAGTATCGATAGGACAAATCATAGGTATAAGCATCCCTGAGACTAAGAATCCTTCTTGAATTTCGTGCCCTCTGATTTGTGCTACAATGAATTCTATTCCAAGTCCGACAGCATACGCAACAATAATTTGTGGCAATGCTTTTAACAGACCGAATATGAACATGCTGAAGCAGGTCATATTTTCTCCTGTCGCCAATGCATGTTGCCACCCGATATTAAACATTCCGAAAAGAAGGCATGGAATAAGTGCCAATACCACTATAATCATAGTGCGTTTGGAATCGTTGGAGTCGTGGATGTGAACACCGCTTTTTGATGTTTCGTTAGGTGTGTATAAAAATGTATAGAAACCATCAAATACCGAATGGAGTTTTTCAAATTTTCCTCCTTTATCGAAATGAGGTTTGATTTTATCTAATTTTCTTTTAATGGCTTTCATCTGAAAATCTTTTTGAGAATTAACTTAATTCATTGTGTAAGCGTGTAAGACCTTCTTTTACGATTTTTTGAAGTTCTAATTTAGAAGTGTCAACAAATTCGGGCAAGGCAAAATCTTCGGGAGCTACTTCATAGATTCCGAGTTGTTCCATTTTGTCAATATCAAATGCCAAGATGGCTTTTATGAGGTATTCGGGTAAAATATCCATAGGGAATACTTTGTCGTATTCTCCACTCATTATCATCGCTCTACGGCCGCCTTTGATGCGTGCATCAAAACAAAATGGTTTTGAAAGCCCGCGAAGAAAAGCAGGGAATGAATGTTTTACACTGTATTTTTTAGGACTTAGTGATGCCCAACCCATAAACTCATCGGCATTATCTCCTTCCGGAATTATAGTGATTTGACGGAATGGAAAGTGTAAAAAATCTTTTGTTGAATCAACCTTAATTCCGGTCAGTACGTTGCCTGATATTACACGTGGTTTGCCGGTATCTGTCTTGATTGAATTTTTTAGGAGTGTGTGGAGAGATGCTCCGATAGTGGTTTTCACTATATGCGGATCGTTTGCCAATTCTCCGCAAATAGTTACTTCAGCAGAAGTGTCTAATATTCCATCTGCAATAAGTTTACCAATTCTGACCGCTGTGCGAGCATCAAGTGTCCAGACTGTTTCTCCTTTGTTTACCGGTTTTATTGCGGCTATTTGTGTGCCTGCATTCCCTGATGGATGAGGTCCTTGATATTCAATTGTTTTTGCTGTTGCACTTGAAATTCCACTGCCAAATCTCACTCCCAAGTACACTTTTCCTGAGGTCAGAGTAGATAATGCTTTTATTCCTTCTTCAAGATATGTTTTCATTGTGGTCTCAAGCATTTCGCCTGCTAATGGTGCAGAGTCGAAGGCTGTTATAAAAATGTCACGAGGAGTGGTATTCAGCGAAGGAATTATGTCATAAGGACGTTGATGTATCATTGCCCAGAGTCCGGATTGGCATAGCAATTCTATTATATCTTCCTTAGAACCGGCTTTTGTGAAATTAATTTGTTCGTTCGATGTGTTGACTGATCGTTTTATTATTATAGATTCTATTTTTCGTCTGTCGCCACGGATTATATCGCTAATCACACCATTTACGGGTGATACAATTTTTATGTTTTCATTTTGTTTGTCATAGAGTAAAGGTGTCCCTGTTTTTACATTGTCGCCGGGTTTTATTTCCGGTTTCCATTTACATCCGGGATAGTCGTCAGGATAAATTCCAAATAATTCAGAGCTTTGGTCGATGCTTATTTTATCTGATGCTTTGCCAAATAGTTGAATGTCCAATCCCTTTTTTATATGTATTATTTCACCCATAAATATCGTGTAGTTTATGTTAAATAATAGTGAAAATCACACTTTTATGTATGTAAATAATTTCGCTAATGTGTGAATGTTTTGACAAAAATACAAAAAAATAGGCATCTGCACAAGCAAATGCCTATATAAATATACTTTTTTTAATTGTTATTTCGCTTTTCTGAGTTGTTCGATAATATTCTTCAAGCCTTGATTAGTTGGGTCGAAGTTAAGAATTTTCTCAAAATTTTTAATAGCGTTGTCGTAATCTTTTTGTTTAGTATAGGCTGTGCCGAGATATTTGTAAAGTTCGACAGCATCGCGAGCGTGTTTCATCACAGCATCAGCACCTTCCAAAAGTTCAGCAGCTAAATTATAGTCTGCAGTAGCAACTATAGCTTTATCGTCTTCGTTAGTAGCGTTTAGGATAGCGATGTCTCCTTTGCGTTTAGCAACCATATAGTGGTATTCATCCGCAAGTTTATCTTTTGAAAGTTCAGCCTTTTCAATTGATTTTTTGAAATATTCTGCCTTTTTAGTGGCGTCAGTTTCCACTCTGCCTGCCTCCATTAGATAGCCTGAAAGTTCCCATAAGTTGGTTCCTTTAGGTTCAGCAAGTTTGCTGATATAGTCTTCAAGAGTTTTAGCGGCTTGAGCATATTGACCGTTTTCAGCTTGCATTTCAGCAAGAGTCTCTACCAAGCTTTCTTCTTCAGGATAGTCAGTTACTCCTAATTCAATTGTTTTAAGAGCTTCTACGGCTTTGCCATTTTGTGCGAGGATATCAGAAATCATTTTGTAGTCGCCGATTGCGAGGCGATTTTCCGCAGATTTGTGAGCTAAAATGCCTTCAGCCATAGCAAGATGTTGGTCTTTGTATTCAGAAAGATTTGTAGCGAAAATCAATTGGAAACGACGAGCAGTAAAATTGTTTTCGTTTTCAGCTATAAGTTTAGAAGCAAAGTCGTAACCGTTAGCATATTCTTTGCCATAGAAAAGAAGCAATAGATAGCGTTCTTCATCTTGACGGAAATGGTTAGGATTATTAATATATTTACCATATTCATCTGCAGCTTTAGTAAACATATTGTTTTCGTAATAAGCTTCTGCCAATTCTCTTTGACCGAGAGCTGAAGTTGGGTTTTGTACTAAGAGGTTTTGAAGGAGGTTGATAGAATATTTCGGATTTATTTTGAAATATGTATCAGCACCTTTCACATAGGCTTCAGCTGCTTTAGGTTCGTAAGTTGTAGCCATTTCGTAGCGACCTGTAGAGCTTCCCCATTCTTGTTTATCGGCAAAAACGTCTCCTTCAAAAACGTAGATATCAGCATCTTCCATATTTACTTGGCGAGCTTTAGTGATTTTTTTGTCAATTTGTTTTTGATAAGCTACTGGGTCAACATTATAGTATGCACGTGCAATATCTACATGAACGCCTGCATCTTTTTTTGCTTTCTTTTCTGCCATTTTAAATTGTTTTTCGGCAGCTTTAGGAAGGTTGTTTATTAAATCGAGTTGACCTAATCCGATGTAGTTGTATGCGAATTCAGGGTTGGCAGAGATACCGTCATTAAAGTATTTTGCCGCTTCTGTTTTGTTGCCTTCTTGCAATGCGATGCAACCTAAATAGTAGAATGCTTCAGCTTTGTCGGTATCGGCGTTGTTGATGTTTCGCATAAGGATTTCTTTTGCGTTGTCGATGCGATTGGCTTTGTAGTATTCCACACCATCTTTGTAGCCTTGTGCTGAGGCTGTGATTGTTGCTCCAATGAGCAATGCTGATGTTAATAATTTGAATTTCATTGCTATTAAGTTGTTTTTAAATATTTTCAAATAGTATTGTGTTCTTATCTATTAGATAACGGATTTGTCGTATGGTTTATTGAGTTTTCGTTAATTAATTTAGTTCTATAATTCTTTGGTGCACTCTATAAGGCATTATTCCGGTCATGGATATTATTTTTTGTCCGATAAAGCCTGTGATGAATGTATAGAAATGTTGATTTAGTGATGCTGATTCAGCAGTAGAAATCATATATACTTTTCTGTATAAAGGGTATTCTCCTGTGTTGATATACACTTGGTAGGGTTTGACGCCATCTAATTGGTCATCGTATCTGACACGTAACACTTTGACGTTGTCGGTAAAATCTACAGCAATCACTTCGGAATTGTCTTCCATTCGTTTACTTTTCTCTTCTATGGCTGTTGAACTGAGTGTTTCGAGATATTCTCCGAGCCAGCTTACACTTATAATGCCAATAGCATAAGGATTTTGTTCCACAATTTTAAATACATCTGCATTTGATTTTTGTGCAAATGTATATTTAGAAAATTCATCTCCTTTTTTGAGAATATTGTTTTTCATGTAGTTGACAGTGGAAGATCCTGGATTATCGAATACTATTTTTATGTGATTAGTGTCGTTCCAAGCCAATTGACGCCATGTGGAAGTTTTTCCGATAAGGATGTCGCGAATTTCGCCAACAGATAGTTCATTGATAGGGTTGTTGTTGTTCACGATAAGTGCAACGGCATCCACAGCTATCGGCTCGGTTCTGTAAGGGCGTCTTTGAGATTTGATGTATTCGATGTTTTCAGGTGAAAGTTCTTGGGTTACAATAACTGAGTCTGTACTATCTTCAAGAAGTTTGTTGATAGCTTCGTTTTCGCTGACATACATTGGCAAAATGGAAGCTTTTGGATTTCGATATTCAAATACTTCAATTTCTTCTTCTAAAATATTTTTAAATCCTTCGTCACAATATACGACCGCACTGCCTTCGTTGTATCGTTTAGGACTATTGAGATTACATGATGTGATTGTCGATAATATTGTAATTAATGTTATCGCGGAGATTATTTGTTTTATATTTATCATATTATATAGTTATTCGTCGTTTTTAATTGAGCGAAATAATCTGAATCCTCTCCAGATGCCGTAAACGATAAGCAGGCATCCGATAGCAATGCTTGTTGTGGTATGACCGTTGAGGTCAAATTTATTTAGTAAAAAGAGTGATCCCATTCCTAAATATATGAGAATCATAAAAATACCGAAGCAGATTTTTGCTCCTTTGGGTATTCGAGGTCTGTCGTTGTTCATATTTTAATGGTTTTAATTCGAAATCTCTTGAATTTAAAACAATATTTGTCATAGTTGGTTCAAGAATAGTGTATGTTTCGAAATTGAGTGCTAAGTTAATAATTTTTTTTGACTTTTGAATAAAAAAGATACGGACAATTTGAGTTGTCCGTATCTTTTATGAAGATTTAACTAAAGTCAATGAATTAATTAGCAAGTCTGAATGTAACAGGGAGAGTGAAGTAGCTTCGTACAGCTACACCATTGTTTTTACCCGGTTGCCATTTTGGCATTTTTTTTACTACGCGAAGAGCTTCACGGTCGAGGTCTTTATCCACTCCTTTCACTACAGTTGCGTTAGAAATTGAACCATCTTTTTCAACGACGAATTGTACGATTACACGACCTTCGATGTTGTTTTGTTGTGCTAATTCAGGATAACGAATGTTATTGCCAAGCCATTTCATCATTTGTTCCTGTCCACCGGGGAATTCTGCTTGTTGTTCTACTGCTTTGAAGATTTGTTCAGGTTCCGGTTTTGGTTCTTCAACAGGTTTAATAACCACTTCTTCAACAGCTGCTTTGAATTTGTCAGGGTCTTCTTGACCTTCTTGGTTAGTTACACCGAAGCTGGTGTCGATTTCCCGCAATTCAGTTTGGTCTTTAACTTCGTTTTCTTCTTTAACTTCGTCAACGATGGCGATTTGAGTTACTTGCACAGTAGCAAGCACTTCTTCAGGCACTTCGATTTCCGGTTCTTGATATTCGATTTCCGGTTCTTCTTCCGGTTCTTCGGTTTCGGCTTCTTCGAGTGCTTCAAGTTGTTGAGCCATCATTTGGTCGCGTTGTTCCTTAGCAATACGTAATTTTTCTTGTTTGTCTTGTTCTGCTTTCCAAGTTAAATAACCAATAGCAGCAGCAACGAGACATAAGAAAATGAGTACGAAAAGGACTGCCTTATTATGACGTTTGTCGCTGTTTTTACGCATTTCGTAAGCACCGAATTCGGTGTTTTTGCCAGCGAATATCAAGTTACGCCATTCTTGTGAGGTTAGATCTATATTCTTTGCCATAATGTTTCTTTTATTTAAAGGTTAATAAATCTAACATCATTTCATGTGTTTGTTTTGATAATCCATCAACATCAACGAGTCTGCACGAGTCAAGTTGTCGATTTGGTATTTAGAAACAGCATTGATTTGCATTTCGTCAAGGATTTCGACAAGCGAGCCGTAAGAAGCTTCGTGAGTTGATTTGATGATTATCGTTGGTTTCTTGAGAGTAGAGTCGCGACGAACAATTTTCGCTAAGCTGTCGTATTCAACTTGGTCGATTTCGCCGTCTTGGAATTTTTTCTTAAGCGGAATAAGTTTTTCGATTACTTCTTTATTACGCTTTTGAATTATCTCGCGAATACCATTAACACCTCCGTTTTGACCATTGTCTGCAAAAGTAGTTTTTGTAAGGTCGTTGGCAACTACAGAACCATCAGGACCTAAAAGTTCAGGTTCTTCTTTGCCATCGAATGCACCCGGAGCAGTACCACCGGGTTTACCAAAATAGTAGTAAACTTCGTTGATGATAGTGCCATCAGGTAGTGTATCAACAGCTAATTTGCCATTGCGAACTACTTTCTTAGCATCAAGGATGATTGTTACAGCGTCTTCAGATGAAGCTTGTGACATATTTTCTACATTGTCAACCTTTTCATTTGAAGGCAATGCAATACTCAAAGTTTGAGATTTCAACATTGTTGTACACAACATAAAGAATGTAATGAGCAACATGTTCATATCAACCATCGGGGTAAAGTCGACACGGACGGTCATTTTCTTTTGGTGGCTTTTACCTTTACCGTTGCCACCGCCTTCTTCTATCTGTGCCATGGTTAGTTTGCTCCTTCTTTTAATGTTGTCATTAATGTGAACTTATTCATTTTGATAGTCTGAAGATTATCCATTACCATGTGTACCACTTCGAACGGAGTGTTTTTGTCTGCTTTGATAGCAACACCTGTACCATCTTTAATGGCATTTTTCAATCTATCATTTTCAGTTTGACGAGCAGCTTTCATCCACATTTGGAACTCTGTGATGTTGTTTTGGTCTTGTTCCATTGAGATTGGAATACCGGAAGGACGTTCAAGTCTATCTTTTGCAACACCTTTAGCAAGTTCGTCAGCTTCGAATTCGCCTTTAAGCCATTTTTCTTGCTCGCTTGGGTCTTCTATATCAAGGAATTCTTTCATCTTTGCCAAAGGCACACCGAATGCACCTACTTTAGCAAAGCGTTCCGGGTAGTTGATAGGAGCAGTCTGTTTCAATACAGAAAGATCTACCTTACTTTTTTCCGGTGCTTCTTCGTTATAAATGTCGACTACTTTTGACAACAAATCCATTCTCATACTATCGTTTGACCATGATTTAGCGGTGTCATTTGTCATTGTAAGCCAAATTTTACCTTGTGGAGAAACAAGAACTTGAACGAAGTTTGTTTGAGGAACCTTTTCTTCTGAAACCGATGATGGTGTGTACACTGTTGCCGGTTCCGGTGCGAGGAAGGTTGAAGTCAACATGAAGAAGGTAAGCAAAAGCACAGTCACGTCACTCATCGCTGTCATGTCGATGAATGTGCTCTTCTTTTTCATTTTTACTCTTCCCATATTGCTATTAACTTTTATCGGTTAAAATAAATTATTGTTTAACTCTATTTATTATTTGTGAGTTGCAGCGAAAGATGCTACGATAGAGAAACCGATTTCGTCGATAGCGTAGGTCAAGTTGTCGATTTTGTTTGTATAGAAGTTATAAGAGATAACTGCGAATGCACCTGTTGCGATACCGAATGCAGTATTGATAAGTGCTTCAGAGATACCTAATGAAAGTGCTGTTGGGTCAGGAGTTCCACCTGCACCAAGAGCGGCGAATGATTTGATCATACCCATAACGGTACCGAGAAGTCCGACAAGTGTACCGAGAGTAGTCATTGTTGCAAGGATAGGAAGGTTTTGTTGAAGAGATGGCATTTCAAGAGCTGTAGCTTCTTCTACTTCATTGCGAAGAGTAGTAAGTTTTTGTTCTTTGCTCAATGTGTCGTTAGCGTCCATTTCTTTGTATTTAACTAATGTAGCGTAAACTACAGAAGCAACGCAACCTTTTTGTTTTTTGCAACGTGCCATAGCTTCGTCGATTTTGTTAGCTGCGAGGTCTTTTTTGATTTCAGCAACGAATTTTGTTGTGCTGCCTTTACCATTAGCTGATGAAAGAGCGATCCAACGTTCTACAGAAAGAACGATTACAGTGAGGAATAAAGTTTGAAGGATAGGTACGATGAAACCACCTTTGTAGATTGTACCCCAAATGTTACCGTCGATTGGGTGTCCTGTTGCAGGGTCGCCACCTTCAAAGTGCATTGGGTTACCGAACCAAGTGATGAATAATGTTACAGCAATTACTGCACACACAAGGATTACCAAGAATGCACTGCGAATACCGCGAACGTTGCTAATCTTTTCTTCTTTTTTTGCCGGTTTTGCTGCCTTTGGAGCTGCCGGTTTTGGATTTTGAGATTCCATAATTTTAAGTTAGTTAGTTTGTTAATTAATAAAAATTATTTTTGATTATTGGTTTTTGTCTGTTTAAAGTTATTCTTAAGAGTCTTTTATTGCCGATTACATGGTATTTACACTTTTTGCTGAAAATACTAAAAACCTTGCAAATTTACAACTTATTTTGATATATTCAAATTTAATTCGTTCAAAAAATAAGTGTTAGAAAACATAATTTTTGAACGAATTAATATAAGTGGTTAATTATCAGTGGGATTAAGTGATGAGATATATCCCTAAGATAATTGGTTGTCAACCTTTAATAGCAGCAATTCCCGGAAGGACTTTTCCTTCAATAGCTTCAAGAAGAGCACCACCACCGGTAGAAACGTAAGATACTTTGTCGGCGAGACCGAATTTGTTGACGCAAGCCACAGAGTCGCCTCCACCAACAAGAGAGAATGCACCGTTTTCGGTTGCTTCTACGATAGCTTCTGCGATAGCTCGAGAGCCGGCAGTGAAGTTGTCGAATTCAAATACACCTGCAGGACCGTTCCAAAGGATTGTCTTAGCCGGTTTGATGGCAGCGGCAAAGAGTTCGCGTGTATCCGGTCCGGCATCCATTCCTTCCCATCCTTCAGGGATGTCGTTAGATGGAACTATTTGAGTGTTGGCATCGTTGCTGAAAGCATCGCTTGCTACGCAATCAGTGCCGAGTACGAGGTTCACTCCTTTTTCTTTTGCTTTTTTGATGATGTCAAGAGCAAGTTCGAGTTTGTCGTCTTCGCAGATAGAGCATCCGATTTTTCCGCCTTGAGCTTTAGCGAAAGTGTAAGTCATACCTCCGCAAAGGATTAGGTTGTCGACTTTGTCCATTAGGTTTTCGATGATTCCAATTTTAGTGGAAACTTTAGAGCCACCCATAATTGCAGTGAAAGGGCGTTTGATGTCGCTAAGGACCGCATCAACTGCGTTAACTTCTTTTTTCATAAGGAATCCGAGCATTTTGTTGTCGGTGTCGAAGTAGTCGGCAATTACTGCAGTAGAAGCGTGTTTGCGGTGAGCAGTTCCGAAAGCGTCGTTTACGTAAACATCTGCATAGCTTGCAAGAGTTTTAGCAAATTCTTTTTGGCTTTCTTTCATTGCTTTTTTTGCGTTGTCGTATTCAGGGTCTTCTTTGTCAATTCCGACAGGTTTGCCTTCTTCTTCAGGATAGAAGCGAAGGTTTTCGAGTAGAAGTACTTCACCCGGTTTTAAGTTTTTTGCATCTTCGGCAGCTTTAGCACAGTCCGGAGCAAATTTCACGTCAGTGTTTAGAGCTTCAGCCACAGCATCTTTGATTTGAGAAAGGCTGAATTTAGGATTTACTTTGCCTTTAGGCTTGCCCATGTGCGACATTATTATTAGGCTGCCGCCGTCGTTTAGAATCTTTTTAAGGGTTGGTAGAGCACCTCGGATGCGAGTGTCGTCAGTGATTTTTCCATTTTCATCTAATGGCACGTTGAAATCAACGCGTACGATTGCCTTTTTGCCGGCAAAATTGTAATTTTCAATATTAGCCATTTCTAATAAATTTAATGTACTAAGTTTTACTATTCTTTGAAACTATGAGTTTTTCGTTTTTTACGAAATTATGGTGCGAAGTTACTAAATTTGTTCGAAAAATCAAAGTGTATTTGTTTCTTTATCCATTTTTAATGTAATTTTGCAGAAAAAATTACGGAAGAATGAAGTTATCATGTCTTGAAGAATTATATAAGAATTATTATGGAGCTTTGCCTGAATCAATTAGTCGTATTCCGGGAGCAGGTTCAAATCGTGAGTACTATCGTATAAATGGTTTTGGTATGTCGGTGATAGGTGTTATCGGCACAGATATTCGCGAAAATAAGGCGTTTATTGAGTTTTCAAGAACGTTTTCTTCGGGAGGTCATAATGTTCCACGAGTGATGACACATACAGAGGATATGTGTTGTTATCTTCAGGAGGATTTAGGAGATGTGTCGCTTTTCTCTTTGATAGGGAAAGTCGATGTAGAGCCGATGGCGTCAAAGTGTGTCAGAGCGTTGGCTCGATTGCAGCAAGAGCCTGGTGTGGATTATTCGTATAGCTATCCTGTGTCAAAATTCGATAAACGGAGTGTGATTTGGGATTTGAATTATTTTAAATATTGTTTTCTTAAGCCGTCGGGAGTGGAATTTGCTGAAGCTGAATTGGAAAATGATTTTGAAAATTTTGCTGCGAAATTGCTTTCTTATCCGCAGTCTTTAGGTGGTTTTATGTATCGAGATTGTCAAAGTCGAAATGTCATGATAAAGGATGATGAGCCTTATTGGATAGATTATCAGGGAGGGAGATTCGGTCCGGGAGTCTATGACATCGTATCTTTTTTGTGGCAGGCGAAGGCGGATTTTTCTGAATGTTTCAGGTGTAAAATGATAGAGGAATATATTGATGAATATACATTACATCGACATAGTGCGTCAGCTCAAGAAATACGAAAGTGGATAAATCCGTTTGTATTGTTTAGATTGTTACAAGTGCTTGGAGCATACGGATTTAGAGGGTTGGTGGAGCATAAAGCACATTTTGTGGAAAGCATTCCTTATGCATTGAAAAGTCTGAGAAAAGAGTTGGCAAGGGGAGCGGCGGATGCTTATCCTGAATTGAAAAAAGCCTTATTGACTTTGGTGAATTTGCCAAAATTTGAATTGGATAAAAATAATGATAAATTGACAGTGAGTGTGTTCAGTTTTTCATATAAGAAAGGTTATCCGGAGGATTTGACAGGCAATGGAGGTGGTTTTATGTTTGATTGTAGAGCGATGCACAATCCCGGACGATATGAAGAATATAAACAATTGACAGGTCGGGATAAATCTGTTATAGATTTTTTAGAGAGCAGGGGAGAGGTAAAAGATTTTTTAGCAAGTGTGTGGGTACTGACAGACTCTGCTATAGCGAGATATGTGCAACGAGGATTTAGAAGTTTGCAGATAGGATTCGGGTGTACGGGAGGACAGCATCGGTCGGTGTATTGTGCAGAGCAGACAGCTCATCATATTGCGACAAGATATAGCGGTGTAGGGGTTAAATTGATTCATAGGGAACAGGGTATAACTGAGATAATAGAGGGGGAAGCGAAATGAAAGCAATGATATTGGCGGCAGGTCTTGGAACACGTTTGCGTCCATGGACATTAGAACATCCTAAAGCGTTGGTTCCGGTAGGAGGAGTGCCAATGTTGGAAAGGGTAATATTAAATCTTAAACAGCAAGGATTTGATGATGTAGTGGTCAATATACATCATTTTGGAGAGCAAATTATAGATTTTTTAAGTCAGCGAGATTTTGGTGTTCGTATTAGAATTAGTGACGAAAGAGGTGAATTATTGGACACAGGCGGAGGCATTTTGAAAGCCTCAAGAATGTTATGTGAGGACAATCGACCGTTTTTAGTGCATAATGTCGATGTATTGAGTGATGCAAATCTTAAGGATTTGATGAATATTCATCATTCCGATGCGGATGCGACATTGCTTGTCAGTGATAGAGCGTCGTCGCGAAAACTTGTGTTTGATCGCGATATGAATATGGTGGCATGGCATGATTTAAAGAAGGATATTTACCGACCTGATACATTCAAATCTATCGAGAGGGAATGTGAGGATTATGCATTTAGCGGGATTCATGTGTTGAGTCCGACTGTTTTTGAGAAAATGAGTCGTTTAGGATTCGAAGGAGGGTTTTCAATAATGGATTTTTATATTCGAATGACAGAAGAGCATGGAGTGAAGGGATGTCATGATAAAAAATTGCAATTGTTGGATATAGGAAAGCCCGAGACATTGTCGCGGGCAGATGAGTTTGTAATTAATCTTTAGGCAGGCTTTTGGTCGCTTTTGATTTTTAATCGAAGAATCCTCTCGTTTATAATCTCAAAATCATTCCAAATCAATTTGTCTCACCTGCCTGTCAGGCTCTATAAATTGAACGCTTTGAGGTTATAGCAACATTAACGCAAATTCCTTTCGTGTTTAATGGTTTCGTCCATCTCCTTTTTCTTGTAATTGTATTGAAAGACTGCACCCACAATGAGTAGGATAATGGCAATTCCTCCGAGCCACCATGTAGTGGCAATAGTTGTAACGAAGCAAGAAATGATGAGTAAAATAGCTCCTAAGACATAGCTGATGTTTGACAAAGTTTTCATATTATAAATAAGATATTGGTTATGTAAATACAACAACCGAACCTGCATTTTCGTTTTTACGGGTTCGGTTAAATTTGTAGATAAATGTAAATTATCTATGTTAAAATCGGGTATTTTTTAAATTCCTGCTTTTTCCAGTTCTTGGTCCATTTGCAATTGTAGTTTTTGGGCTTCTTTAGCAGCAACTTCAGCAAAATCAGTGTCGGAAGAAGCATAGATAATACCTCTTGAAGAATTGACGAGCAATCCACATTCTGAAGTGATGCCGTATTTGCAAACTTCTTCTAAGCTTCCTCCTTGAGCACCGACTCCCGGTACGAGCAAGAAGCTTTTAGGAGCTGTTTTGCGAATTTCAGCAAACATTGAGCCTTGAGTGGCCCCTACGACATACATCATTTGGTTGTCGTCAGCCCATTTGGCAGAAGTGCGAAGCACATGTTCGTAGAGAGGAGTGCCGTTTTCGTCTTTAAGGAATTGGAAGTCGTGAGAACCTTTGTTGGAAGTAAGGTCGAGCAAGATTACCCATTTGCCTTCGTATGCGAGGAATGGAGTAACGCTATCTTCACCCATGTATGGAGCAACCGTAACGGCATGAACGTCCATTTCTTCAAAGAAAGTAGCAGCATACATTTTGCTTGTATTGCCAATGTCGCCACGTTTTGCATCGGCGATGATGAAATGGTCGGGGTAGTTGTTGCGAATGTAATTGACAGTCATTTCCAACGCTTCCCATCCTTTAAGACCTTGACATTCATAGAATGCGGTGTTAGGCTTGTAAGCCACACAGTATGGAGCTGTCGCATCGATGATGGCTTTGTTGAATGCGAAATATGGATTTTCTTCGTTAAGAAGGTGCTTTGGAATTTTCTTTAAATCGGTGTCAAGTCCGACGCAAAGGAAAGAGCGACGTTTTTTGATGATGTTGATTAGTTCTTGTTTAGTCATTGGGATATGCTATTTGATTATTATAATTCTGATTCTTTGAGTTTTTCAGCATTTTCAGCAACGATGAGGTGATCAATGCAATCTTGAATTTCACCATCCATAAATGCATTTAGATTGTATATAGTGTAATTAATTCGGTGGTCAGTGATACGTCCTTGCGGATAGTTGTAGGTTCTGATTTTTGCAGAGCGGTCTCCTGTCGATACCATTGTTTTTCTGCGGGAAGCGATGTCGTCGAGGTATTTTTGATGTTCTTTGTCGTATATAAACGTACGGAGTCGCGATAAAGCTCGTTCTTTATTTTTGGGTTGGTCGCGAGTTTCGGTACATTCAATCAAGATTTCTTCTACGACACCTGTATTAGGATTTTTCCAATTGTAGCGAAGTCTTACGCCGGATTCGACTTTGTTAACGTTTTGACCTCCGGCACCTCCACTACGGAAAGTGTCCCATTTGATTTCTCCTTCGTGGATTTCGACATCGAATTCTTCAGCTTCCGGTAGAACGGCAACAGTGGATGCGGAAGTGTGGACACGTCCTTGTGTTTCAGTTGCAGGAACGCGTTGCACACGATGCACTCCACTTTCGTATTTCATTGTTCCATACACATCGCTACCGGAGAGTGCGAAAATTATTTCTTTAAAACCGCCGGCAGCCCCTTCAGAGAAGCTTGTAACGGCAAGTTGCCACCCTTTCTTTTCAGCATATTTTTGGTACATACGGAAAAGGTCGCCGGCAAATAGAGCCGCTTCGTCGCCACCGGTGCCACCTCGAATTTCCACAATGGCATTTTTAGCATCGTCAGGGTCGGCAGGCACTAACAGAAGTTTAATTTCTTCTTCGATTTTAGGAAGTTCTGCAGTGGCATTGTCGAGTTCTTCGCGAGCAAGCAGACGCATATCTTCATCGTTTTCAGTGTCGAGCACTTCGTGAGCTTCGTCGATTGACGATAGCAGATTACGATAGCGTTGAGTAGCATTGACAATAAGTTCGAGGTCGTGATATTCTTTTGTTAATTTGACATAACGTTTTTGGTCGGCAATTACATTTGGGTCAGTAATAAGCGTGCCGACTTCTTCAAATCTGCCGTCGATTCCGTCTAATCGTTCTAATAGTGGAGTTGTTGCCATAGATTTATTATTTCTGTTTGCAAAGTTAGTTATTTTATGCTTATTTCGCAAATTAAGGTGAGTGAGCGGAGCTGATACAATTAAGAGGATGTCTCCTGTGGATACACCCTCTAAATAATCTGTAGGTTTAATAATTTATTTTTTCAGCAGGTCGTTTGCGAAATATTCTTTGCAATCGACGGCGTAGCATCCGAGTATTCCTGTGCCACCTTCGATATTGGAGTAGATTTTAGCAGGCTCTACGACACCAATGTCGATAAGTCCGCCGCCAATACCTGAGTCTTGCTCTTGTCGGAGCATATCGAAAAGATAATTGTAGTATTCTTTTGAAATGGCGTATAGACGGAATATTCTTGTAATTTTAGGGTAGAACACTTCTGTTTCACTCCAATTGCGGTGTCGTTGCATCACTTCTTTAACTTTCAGAGTATGAGTGGTTCCGTTGATGGTTTTGTCGGTAAACGGCAATCCGTTATAAGGATTCAGAGATGCTCCCGGCATCAAGTCGTTGAGTTGCTGTTTCAGTTCTTGAAACACTGTTTCTCCGTCGTAATCCTGGTTGGCAATTCCGGTTTCTATACCATATGCCGATGTGATATGAAGGAAATAGAAGTTTTCTTCATCAGGATTGTCGGTGAATGTGATTTCGTGATTGAAAAGATAGTCGTCCTGTTGAAAAATGAAAGTCGGACCTTCGATGTAGGATTTCACCAACTCAATTTCCACTTTTTCAGGCATATAGCTGTTGGCTGCGATTTCGGTTTGTTTGAATTGAGTGCGGAGTTCGATTTTATCATACTTTTTTGGATAGACGTCTGCTTCATATTTGTTTTTCGAAGCGTTATAGTTCATCACTTGCACAAATTTGCCGTTCATCCATAGCTCGATGTCTAACGAATCGACAAATTCCGGCTCGAAGTGGTCGTCGGTATAGAAAAATGTTCGAGTGGCAAAAGCAGACACAAGCGAATCCGGATTTTGAATGGCGTTTATGGTCAAAATGTTTTCGCCTTCATCGTTTCTGTATTTGTCGAGGTCGATTTCTTGATAGCAAGAGGTGAGCAGCAATAATGATGCTATAAATAATATATGTTTCATTCTGTTTTGTGTTTTAGAAAATATATGTATAAGATACTGAAGGTACAATCGGAATCATTTTGAAAGTTTTGAAGCATTTGTAGTTTTCAATCATATTGTTGCCATTATCGTCCCAAATCACTTCATTGTTTTTTACGATAGTCATTGCATTCATATTACAATAAGCATTGTAGAGACCAAAACTCCAGATACCCATACGCCCGTTGTTCATGCGATTATATATATTGACGCTGAGGTCTAAGCGATGATATGCCGGCATTCTGATATTGTTGCGGTTCGAGAAATATTGCTTATAATTGTCGAAAGATGAGTTTGGAGCATCAGGATATGAATTTAATCCGTCGTATTCGTATAGGGAGAGTGTCATACGATTTCCGGTCATGTATGTCCATCCGGCATTGAATTCGATTTTATCATTGAGTTTATAGTTGAGGTTGATGTTAAATTTGTGTCGATTGTCAAATTTAGCAGGGAATTTTTCACCTTTATTAAGTTGCTCAAATTTACGCCAATTCCACATCAAACCATAACCAATACTTCCTGTGAGTTTTCCTTCAGAGCGAGATATATTAAAATCAAGGCCATAGGACCAACCTTTTCCGGAGGTCAGTTTGTCTTCCCACGAAGTAGAAGGATCAATAGTTGAAATCCCTTCTTTGTATTCCAACACATTTTTCATATCCTTGTACCACCCTTCGATAGAAAAATAAATGTTGCAGGGCAGATTGCCATAAAAGCCGATCGAGTATTGGTCGCTTATCAACGGCTTGAATTGTGCTGAAATCGGTTGCCAAAGGTCGGTCGGCAGATTTATATAGTTGCGAGAAACCTGCTGTGCAAATTGGCTCATACGCGAATACGCGGCTTTAAAACTGAAATTGGTAAGAAATTTAAATCTGACAGCGGCTCTTGGCTCAAGTGAATTATGGCTGTGAGATTGAATTCGGTAGGTGACGGCACGCAGTCCGGCGTTGATTGCTATCCAATCTGCAAAATTGAAAGTGTTGTCGATATATGCAAAAAGTTCGTTGCCTGAAATGTGAGGGCTTCCGTTGTATTGATAGCTTTCTTCAGCGTCTTCAAGAGAGGTGTGTTCGATACCTTCCGGCAAGTAATTATGATGAATGAACCCAATGCCGGCATCTAATGAATAAATCGAGCCGAATTTGCCGGAATAATCGGTAGTTAAACCCAAGTCGCCAATGCTGTTTTTAGTGGTGGTGCGATTGTAACCATAACTTTCCGGTTCTTGCATATTGCGTTGGTATTCGTACTCTTGCTCGTAGTGGGAAGAATAGTCGGTGTAATATAGCGATGCACTTAGTATGGCATTGTCAAAGCAATAATTGAAATCGCCGAGAATCCCCCAATTTCCCCACGAAAGTTTGTTGCTATCCTCATTAAAGTAATCGTCCTCTTTTTTGTAGGATTGTTTTTTGGGAAGAAACCGTCGTTCGCCCATTTTCAGATTGTCGTGACCATAGTAGCCAAGAATGTAAGCAGAAGCACGGTCATTGAATTTATGGTCGATGCGAGCATTGAAGTCTGTGAAAGCATAATGGAAAATGGTTTTCTTCCCTTTCTTTTTTTGAGTGGCATTAAAAACGGCTAATGCCGGGATAGAAAAAATATCAATCCAAGAGCGACGTAATGAAGCGGAAAAAGCTGTCTTGTCTTTCCAAATCGGACCTGAGATGTGAGCGTTTCCGCTTAATAAACCCAAAGAAAAGCGTCCTGTGAATTTCTCAAAATTCGGTTGCTTCATTGTTATGTCGGTGATACTTGAGATTCGACCTCCATATTGAGCCGGAAAAGCGGCTTTAAAGAAATCTATTTTATCGATAGTAGCGACATTGAATGATGAAAATATGCCCCCTAAATGGCTGACATGATAAAGGGGTAAGCCTTGAAATAGAAAGAGGTTTTGGTCGTTATCTCCTCCTCTGACATACATTCCGGTAAAACCTTCGACACCTTGTGATACACCCGGTAGAGCTTGTAGCGTTTTCACAATATCGGGTTCACCAAACATTACGGGCATGCTTAGAATCTGTTTGTCGCTGATAGTGTAACTGCCCATCTGAGTGCTGTTGACATTTTTTTCGGCAGCACTTTCAGTAACAACGAATTCCGGCAATTGATTTATCTTGGTAGAGTCGTTGTTGGCAGAAAAAGTGTTTGCCGACAGACTCAGCAAACACGTAAAAATTATATTTTCAATCATAAAATATTAATTATGTGAAGTACTATCGTTACATTCGTAAGAACCCTTTTGTGCAAAAAATAATTGTAATGAACTAAGTTTGTCATTAAAATTTTTCAATTCAGGGTGTACATTTACATCAGATGCGGATGCTATGCAAGTGTATGTCCTGTCGCTATAATCGGTATCATCATATCCGACGAATACTAAATGTACATCTGTGCATTTGTAAGTGTAGCTACCGATTGTAATAGTTTTAATTGGGTCATTAGGTATGTTGTTTGTTAGCTTTAAAGATGAACATTTGTCATTAAATGAAGAGTCTTTTAGGTTAGGAACATATTTTGATATTGTGTTTCTCAATACAATTTCTTTGCGAGTGTCTTTATAGCTTTTATCATCCCATAATTCTACCCCACCATTAAATTCTCCTGCTATTGCATAAGTAGCTCGTGTGTTAGAAATTGATATTCTATGTAATTTTTGATTTTGCATTAAATCATCCAGGCTATGATAAAAAGCAATATTTGATTCATCAATCAGTAGTGTTGATAAAGTTGATAAATCTTTTAATTCGTTATTATAAATTTTTGAAAATATGTCATCAAGGAAAATGAATTCTCCTTTGCTGTCATATTTAGTAGGAATGTTTTTATAACAAATTCCTTTGTAGGTAATGTTTAAATATTTAATGTCATCTTGCGATTGAATTTCTTGATTTAATTGTGATTCTGTCTCATTTACGCAAGATTGGGCGAATATACCCAAGATAATGCTGATTATATGTAAAATTTTTTTCATATTAATTTGGGTTAAAGCAGGTTCTATAAATTGAACGCTGCGAGGTTGTTATTTCAAGTTATTTTATTTTACAAAATTAATAAGATAATTTGTGTTGACTTAATTTTTAGTATTAAAAAATGTTAAGATTGTTGTTTGGGTATAATATTAAATAGTTTTACAGAATTTAAAGAAAATGCTTGAAAAGCAAAGTGTTTTTATAATTCTGCAAATATGGAAGATTGAAATTTTCGATTTATGGATTTTCAGATGTGGTAGTATGATTTTGGATATGTATGTAAATTGTATGCGAGTGAATGATTGTTTATTTGTAATAGGCGGAGTGTGATTTATGCAAATTAAAAGGAGATGAACCAAAATTTTTACATTTTGATTCATCTCGTCGGTGGTTTTGAAATCGAATGTATTTGTTCGATTACTTAAATTCTGTTATATTCAGAAGTCGACACCTAATTTTAGAGCTATTGCTCCGCACGAAACAGTTCCCCAAGAAGCATCTTTACCTTTATAAACATCGTTTTTGAGTGTTGTGGTGTAGCCAATGCCGAGATTTATGCCGATGGTGTTGTTGCCAAAGGATAAAGCAGTGCGACCGCCTATCATAGAAGAAAAGTAGAATCCGTCCATTTCTAAGAAAGCATAGCCTATTCTGATGTCAACAAAAGGAGAAATCCAACTTTTGAGGAAGTCGGTACGAATATCGATAAATACAGGGATTGAGCACATTTGACCTTGTTCGATAGACGCGTAAGAATATTTCCATTCTCCCTTGAGGTAATTTTCTTCGAACAGAGAGAATTCTACACCGCCTCCGATGTAAAGAGCCGGAAGGATTTGGCATCCATGGATTGTGGTTACTTCAAAACGATTCAGACCGTAATCACCAATGCCCAAGGAGTAGCCTACATCCGCGAAACCTCTGTAACCGAGTTGAGGGTATTCGTTTTTTAGTATAAAAGTACGATCGGCCGGTACTTCGATAACTTCTTGTCCTGTCGCAGAATCTATTTTATAAAAACGTTGGACATCAGAGTATCGACAAGAGAAAAGTTTTGGCAGGCTTTTGGTCGCTTTTGATTTTTAATCGGCAGTTTTCATCGATTTCGTCGGTCGTATAGCTCGCTATACTCCTTCCTCAATCTTGAAACCTCCACGCTTAAAATCTCAAAATCTCTCCAAATCAATTTTATAGAACTTGTCTTATAAATTGAATATACTAACAAAGTTACAAAAAAATAAACATCGGATAAAATTATTACGAAAAAAATGAGTGAGAGCAAAAAATGTTGTAGTATAAATTTGCGGAATGGAAAAAAAGTAGTAACTTTGCAGTCGCAAAATCCGATGCGAGCGATTAAATTGTCTAACGTATTGAGATAAAGCAAAATAAAAACAAATAACTAATACAAACAAAAGAAAAAAGTTTATGGCAGTAAAGATCAGATTGCAACGCCGTGGCCACAAGGGCTATGCGTTTTATCCAATCGTCGTAGCCGATAGCAGGGCACCACGTGATGGTAGATTTATTGAAAGGATAGGTTCTTATAATCCGAACACTAATCCTGCTACAATAAGTTTAGACTTCGATCGTGCTTTGTATTGGGTTGAAACAGGTGCACAACCGACAGACACAGTTCGTTCAATTCTATCACGTGAAGGAGTAATGTTGATGAAACACCTTCGTGGTGGCGTTAAAAAAGGAGCATTCACAGCAGAAGAAGCACAACGTCGTTTCGATGCATGGAAAGCACAACATGACAAAGCTGTAGAAGCGGGTAAAGCACAAAAAGCACAAAAAGCGGCAGAAGATGCAAAAGCACGTCTTGAAGCTGAAGTAGCTAAAAACAAAGCAAAAGCAGAAGCAGTAGCACAAAAGAAAGCAGAGCTTCTTGCAGCAGCGGAAGCAGCGGCTAAAGCTGAGTTGGAAGCGGAAAATGCTGCAGAAGCAACAGAAACTCCGGCAGAATAATTTAAGGGTTTCGAATAGAAAGTTTTTGCGAAAATACAAGTCGGGGTCAAAATTGATTCCGACTTATTTTAAAAGGCGAATTAGTGTAGTGGTTAGCACGCCACCCTCTCACGGTGGAGACTCGGGTTCGAGTCCCGGACTCGCTACAAAAGGTAACGGATGGTTCTCATTGAGATTCATCCGTTGTTTGTATTGCTATTGAAAATTTCTTGAGTTACAATCTGAAAGTCATTCCAAATCAATTTATAGAACCGATTTAGAATGTTGCGGAAATTTTAATTTTTAGTTGATTTCAATAGATAGAGAGTCGTAAGCGAGCCGGACATTATCCGGTAGAGTTTTTTCGATATCGTTATGAAGTCCGAAGTCGTGGCTTATATGTGTCAAAAAGGCTTGTTTCGGGTTGATTTTTTTGATAGTCTCGAGAGCTTCTTTAAGTGAGAAGTGAGAGAAATGTTGCTTATGACGCAATGCGTTAATTATAAGAGTGTCAACGTTTTTCAGTTTTAGGAACTCATCATCGTCGATAGTTTTTGCATCGGTGATATAGACGAATTTACCGATTCTGAATCCGAGAATAGGCAGAGAAGCGTGGTTCACTTTAATAGGGGTGATTTTGAGGCTTCCTATTTTGAAATCGTTTTCGGGATTTATAATATTCAGTTCGAAAGTAGGAACGCCGGGATATGGTGGTTGACGGAAGCAATAGTCGATTCTGCGACGGATGTCGTCGGCAGCATCTTGTCGGATATATATAGGGATATTGCGGTCGATGCAGAATGGGCGGAGGTCATCGATGCCACCGACGTGATCATAGTGGCTATGTGTGATAAGAATGGCATCGATGTCGAGAATGTTATTTTTGAGAGCTTGTTGCCGGAAATCCGGTGATGGGTCGATAAGAATATTCAGCCCATGAGTTTTAATCAATGCACTTGTTCTCAAACGTTTGTCTTTAGAATCGGATGATGTGCATGTATTGCAACGGCAGCCGATTAGAGGTACGCCTGTTGATGTACCGCTTCCGAGAATTGTGATTTTAACGGAAGTGTCAATGAAATTGACTTCCGGATGTAGGAGAATGTTGAATTTTTGCAGTACGGTTTTACGGATGTGATTACATAGATTGACAACATCGTCGGCTGATGCATTGCCGTTGTTTGCAATGACAAGGCATTGTTTAGGATAGACTTGTGCATCTCCGATAGCAAAACCTTTCAGTCCGGCATTTTCGATGAGCCACCCTGCAGGAATCTTGACATAATCGTTGCCGAGGTCGTAGTGTGGGATTTGATAATCATGGTGAATGACGTGCTGTTCAAACATTTTACGACTGATAACCGGGTTTTTGAAGAAACTGCCGGCACTTCCGATTTCATTAGGTTCAGGCAGTTTTTGTTGACGTATTTTGATTATTTCTTGTCGTATCTGTTGTATAGTGATTTGGTCGCCTAATTCATTTTTAAGTTGTTGTAAAGGACCATAATCTAAATTTGACGCTAAGTTTGTAGGTCTTAATTTGAAGCAGACTCTGAGAACGGCGTATCTTCCTTTAGCAGAGTTTTTGAAAATGCTGTCTCGATATGCAAATTGACATTCGTCGTTGTTGAAAGTTACAATGTTGTTGGTGGCAAAATCGTAACATTCCACTTTGAAAATTACGTCTTTAGCTTCGACACCGTAGGCACCGACATTTTGAATAGCGGAAGCACCTACTTCTCCGGGAATGTGAGATAAGTTTTCAAGTCCGGCAAGATTGTTTTCAACACACCATTCGACCAAATCGTCCCAACATTCACCTGCACCGGCAATGACGAAAACATCATCTTCGTTTTTGATATATTTTGTTATGCCTTTGATGGCAGAATGAAGAATCAGACCATCGAAGTCTGAGACGAAAAGGAGATTACTTCCACCGCCTATGTGGAAAATTTCGTTTTGTTGAAATTCGTCGGAACGAATGATTTGTCGAAGTTCTTTTACAGAAGAGTATTCCGCAAAAAATTTAGCTTTGGCAGGAATGCCGAAAGTGGTGAGAGAACGAAGGTCTTTATCAGTTTGAATCATAGTCGGATAGCTTGAAAAAAAGTGTATTAAATCAGAGTCTGAATTCCACTAAAATACCGTCTTCAAAACGTAGGTATGCACCATGAGAATATTGCCATAGGTCGATTGTTTTGCTATAGTCATGTCCGGAATTGATGTATTCCGGGCTTCCTAAAGAAAGTCGACATTCTTCTTTGGACATGCCGATTTTAACTTTTGCATTTTGAATAAGAGTCCAAATATCGTCGTAGATGTTCGGGTATTTAAGTCGCGGGTCAGAAAGAGAGAAAAGGTCGGCAAATTTTCTGCTTTCTATGCCGGATTTTCCTAAATTAATCAGTTGGCTTGCAGAATTGCCGTTTTGGTCGTCAAAGACAATCATGCAAGGAAATACTTTATTACCGGGAAGAACTTGAGTGATCGTAACCGGGACGAATTTTTTTCCGTCGATAGCATTACCCGAAGTGTCGTACCAAAGATTAGAAAGAGTCCAAAGTTGTTTTCCTTTAAGAAGCAGTTCGGCTTGCTTAATCATGTCAAGGTCGATAAGCATTGGGATTTGGTCGCTAAGGATGGTGTTGTCGATCGATTTTCGAGAGTTGAACGAATATTGATTGTTGTTTTCGTCAGAGAAGATGATGTGTAAAATATCTTCACCGTTTGGAGCTTTTTTTATAGAAATATCGCTGAAATACAGCTTTTTGCCGGGCAAAAGATTTGAATTTGAAAAGGAACCGAAAAGGTCACATATTCGTTGGTCGGTAATAAAAAATTCTTTGCCGATTTTCCAATTTTGAAGAGGAATTCCTGAGATGTGATTCAGAATAGTGTCTTCCGAAGAAAGTTTAATTGATTGTTCTTCTTTAGGTACTTCGATTTTTTTTGTGCTTTCGATTCCTGTGAAGCAAGAAGACAAAGAAGAAGAGACTATTGTACCGAAAAAAAGAATCGGTACAATAGTCTTTATTATAGGGAATAAAAGATTTATAAACTTTTTCAGATGTGTTGTTCTATCCATTTTCTTGCGTTAATGAAAGCAGTTATCCATGGAGTTACTTCATCATTGCGTTTAGAATTCGGATAGAAACCGCATTGCCATGGGAAAATGGCACGTTCCAAGTGAGGCATCATAGCGAGGTGTCGACCATCTGCACTTGCAATGCCGGCAACGGAAGCTTGTGAGCCATTCGGATTACCGGGGTATTGAGCATACGCATATTTAGCTACGATGTTGTAAGAAGAGAGTTTTTCCGGAAGTTGGAATTTACCTTCGCCGTGAGCCACCCATATACCTAATTTAGCACCGGAAAGCGGTCCGAACATTACGCTGTTGTTTTTAGGAATAACGACAGAGATGAAGTTTGATTCAAATTTATGAGAGTTGTTGTGAAGCATTTTCGGGCGGCGAGGATGTTCCGGGCAAATCAAATTGAGTTCTTGCATCAATTGACAACCATTGCAAATACCGAGTGAAAGTGTGTCTTGACGTTTGTAGAAGTTGTCGAGAGCTTTTTTAGCTTTTTCGTTGTAAAGGAATCCACCTGCCCAGCCTTTAGCAGATCCAAGCACATCGGAGTTGGAGAATCCACCGCAGAATACAATCATGTTGACGTCTTCGAGAGTTTCACGACCGGTGGTTAAGTCAGTCATGTGTACGTCTTTTACGTCGAAACCTGCAAGGTGAAGGCTGTAAGCCATTTCGCGGTCGCCGTTGACACCTTTTTCGCGAATAATAGCGGCTTTAATGCCTGTTTTAGCAGGGCGGTCAAAGCAGATGCCATTGTCAGCGAGCTTGCCGCTGAAGCCTTTAGGGAATGTGAATTTTACCGGTTGTTTGCGATAGTTTTTGAAGCGGTCTTCAGCACATTTATTTCCACTTTGAACTTTGTCAAGGAGGTAAGAAGAGTTGAACCAAAGGTCGCGTAGGTGGTCGATGAAGAATATTTTTTCAGAATCGCCGTTAGCGATAGATATAATTCTTTCGTCTTGCATCGAGCCGATTACTTTGAAGTTGACACCGGCTTTGTTGAGAGTTTCTTTGACAGATTCCAATTTAGCATCGGCAATTTGTAGTACGATAGCGGGGTTCTCTGCGAAAAGAATTTTAACAGTATCGGAATTATTGAATTCGTCTAAAGTGATATTCATACCACCTTTTGTGTTTGCAAAATTCATTTCAAGGAGAGTCGTGAAAAGACCACCGGCAGAAACGTCGTGTTGAGCTAAGATTAAGTTTCTGCCTACAAGATTTTGAATAGTGTTGAAAGCATTAGCAAAGTATTTGGCGTCATTGACAGTAGGAGCATCAAACCCGATTTTGTTGAGCGATTGAGCAAAAGCCGAACCGCCGAGTTTGAGTTCGTCGCTACTCATATCGATGTAAAGTAACGAAGAATTTTTGAGTTGAGCTACGGGAGATGTTACTTTTCTAATGTTTTTAACTTCGCCGGCTGCTGAAATAATTACAGTGCCGGGAGCAAAAACTTTGTCATTGCCGTATTTTTGAGTCATCGACAGAGAGTCTTTGCCTGTCGGGATATTAATGCCTAAATTGCAAGCAAATTCTGAACAAGCGTTTACAGCTTTATAAAGAGCAGCGTCTTCACCTTCGTTTTTGCAAGGCCACATCCAATTGGCAGAGAGAGATACGGATTTAAGACCATCTTTCAATTGGGCTCCGGCGATGTTGGTCAGAGCTTCGGCAATAGAAAGGACAGAGCCTTTAGCCGAGTCGATAAGAGCTGCTTGAGGAGCGTGGCCGATAGAAGTAGCTATTCCGGCTTTGCCACGATAGTCGAGAGCGACTACTCCGCAGTCGCTAAGAGGTAGTTGTAGTTCTCCTTGGCATTGTTGACGAGCGATTTTACCCGTTACGGAGCGGTCTACTTTGTTTGTCAACCAATCTTTACAAGCGACGGCTTCAAGTTGGAGAACATTTTCGATATATTTGTCGAGTTCTTCTTGTTTGTAATCGACATCGGCATAAGAGCGATTGATTGTGTTGTCGGTAAGGATGGTTTTAGGAGAGTTACCGAACATGTCAGACATAGCGAGGTCGATAGGTCGAACGCCATCTTTTTGTTCGAAAACGAAACGGTTGTCGTCGGTAGTTTCGCCAACGACGTAGAAAGGAGCACGTTCGCGTTCTGCAATTTTTCTGACATTTTCGATATGCTTTTCGTTCATTACCAGCCCCATACGTTCTTGGCTTTCATTGCCAATAATTTCTTTGGCAGAAAGAGTTTGGTCACCGATAGGTAGGTTTTGCATATCGATTTTACCGCCTGTGGATTCGACGAGTTCGGAGAGAGCGTTAAGGTGTCCGCCTGCACCATGGTCGTGGATGCTGACGCAAGGATTTTGTTCCATTTCGGCGAGGGCACGAACGACGTTGCTAACACGTTTTTGCATTTCCGGATTGGCACGTTGCACAGCGTTAAGTTCGATAGCGTTGTCGTATTGACCTGTTTCGACAGAAGAAACAGCACCTCCACCCATGCCGATTCGATAGTTGTCGCCACCCATAACTACTACTTTCATACCCGGTTTTGGTTCGCCTTTAAGAGCATCTTTTTGAGTGCCGAACCCAACGCCTCCGGCGAGCATAATCACTTTGTCGTATGCAAGTTTGCGGTTATGTTCTTCGTGTTCGAAAGTAAGCAGAGAACCACAAATCAAAGGTTGTCCGAATTTATTACCGAAATCAGAAGCTCCATTAGAAGCTTTGATTAAGATTTCTTCAGGTGTCTGATATAGCCAAGGACGTGGAGCAGGAGCATTTTGTTCCCACGCTTTTGCGTCGTTTTGGCGAGGATATGAAGTCATATATACAGCAGTGCCGGCAATCGGCAAGCTTGCTTTACCACCGCCGAGACGGTCGCGGATTTCGCCACCTGTGCCTGTAGCCGCACCATTGAAAGGTTCTACTGTTGTAGGGAAGTTGTGGGTTTCGGCTTTAAGCGAAATCACTGTTTTAATATCTTTTTCTTCAAAGAAATCTGCTTTTTCCGGGTTGATCGGAGCGAATTGTTTCACTTTAGGACCTTTAAGGAACGCAACATTGTCTTTGTAGGCAGAAACGAGACTGTTCGGATTTTCTTGAGAAGTCTTTTTTATAAGTTTGAAGAGCGACGAAGGCATTTCTTTTCCGTCGATAATGAAATTGCCATTGAAGATTTTGTGTCGGCAGTGTTCGGAATTGACTTGAGAGAAACCGAAAACTTCAGAGTCGGTTAGTTTTCGACCGATTCTTTGAGAAAGTTGACGAAGATAATCGATTTCGTCGTTAGAAAGAGCGAGACCTTCTTGAATGTTGTAGGCTTCGAGGTCGTCGATATATATAATTTTTTCAGGTTGACGAGTGATATTGAATATGTCGGCAGAGAGTCCATCATAGAGACGTTGCAACATTTTGTCCATAGTTGGGACTTCATCGGTAGTTAATGCATATTCTTCGATACGTTGAATTCCTTCAATCCCCATATTTTGAGTGATTTCAACGGCATTTGTACTCCAAGGAGTAATCATTTCACGGCGGGGGCCGATATATTTTCCTTTGAGACGAGAGGCTTTGAGCGGTTTGGCATCGTCAAAGAGCCATGTCAACCTTTCTAAAGTTTGTTCACTTAATTTGTTTTCGCTTTGTACAGCTATTACGAGCGATGTACCTTTTTTGAAAAATGTAACCATTCCCTATCGTTGTTAGTATTTTAAAGTACAAAGTTAATAAAAAATTGTGAAAGGGGAATATTTTAGTTAATTTTGCTTGATAATTTTGGACTGAAATATGAAGATAACGTATATATGGCACGATAGTTTTGTCATAGAGACAGAGGAAGAAGTGTTTTTGTTTGATTATTGGAAGGATCCGTCAAAGATTTTGGATATTCGGAATTGGGCGGCAAAGATGGTGTATGTATTTGTAAGTCATCATCATAAGGACCATTTCAATAGAGATATTTTCAAGTGGAGTCATGAAATAGATTCGGGCTTTGTCGGGATAAAGTATATAATCAGCAAAGATACTGCCCGGATGGTTCGCTATATGCTTAAAGCGGGGACAATTTATCGCGGAGCCAATCGTGTGGATTCGTCGTTGGTAGAGGTGCTGCAAGAAGGTGAATTTTATGAGGATGAGAGGGTTAAAATTTATGCTTTTGGCTCGACTGACATTGGTAATAGTTATTTAATAGCTCATTCCGGTCGCTATATTTTCCATGCGGGAGATTTGAATGCGTGGGTGTGGAAAGATGAATCGACAGAATCGGAGATTGAGGCGGCGTTGTCTGAATTTCGAGGAAAGATAGCTCCGATAAGAAGTGTTACTGAAACAATAGATTTGGCGATGTTTCCTGTAGATAGTCGTATCGGACGAGATTATTGGGAAGGAGCATCAATATTTTTACGCGAATTTGAAGTGCATAATTTCGTGCCGATGCATTTTGGTTTGGATGAAGATGCCGAGAGTGAGAGCAAACGCATAGCGGATGCCATAGCATTTGATGAATATAAGAATAATGAGGGTGGAGAATATCATTCGCTTATAATTCCCGGAAATAGTGTTGAGATATAGAGCTTGAATGTAGCTCTTAATAATCTGTTTTGGGAAGTTGTATTAGATGAAACCTAATGCTATGGCTTCGGCAACGAGTGCTATAATCATTAACACCAACATGACAAGAGCTATAATTTCGAGTTTTTTAGCAGCGAATTTGTTCATTTTTTCAAGCGTAATAGCCATAAGTTGAGCGAAAACAGCCATAAACATAAAGAACGCATCAAAGAATGTCCACCAATGAGTTCTGTTTTTAAATGTTATGATGATAAAAACGACTACGATGATAAGACATAATAAGATGAATTGTTTAGATTTGAATAGTTTTGCCATATTGTCAGGGGTAAGAATTAGTTTTAATTATCTGAAGATCTTGAGGCCGTAATTTTTCCCGGATTTAGCATAAACGACAGCAAAATAAAAACCGTTAGGAGCTGCTTCGATATTGAAAGATGCTGAGTTGGTGTTGCGGTAATAATTTGAAATGACAGAAGCCCCGCTTAAAGAAAAAACTCTCACCATTTGAATTTCTTCCGGAATGGTAATTGTGTAGTGTCCGCCACCTTGACGTCTGATTATCGGCTTTGTTACGATTGTTGCTTCTTCGATAGCGGCTTGTTGAGCTTCTTGAATTTTTTTGTTTTCGGCGATAAAATCGTCGTAGAAGCTGAACGGTTGCTCTTCGATGATTTTATTTTCAATCATAGGTGGGTTGCCTAATGATGCAATCATACCCTTACTGATAATTTCGGAAGGCAGGAGTCTCATCCAAGAGTGATTGTTTTGATCTAATGAAAAACGGTAGAAATCACCTTTTTTACCATAAATTACAAGAGGCGTGATATTGGCATTATCATCGATAATTGATAAGGCGACATTTCCTGTAGCAAATAGTTCGTAGTCGATGATTTCGCTCCATTGTCCGGGGAAGTAGGTTGCAGAAGCAGAATTTGCAAAATCGTTGTTTTCGATTAAAGCCGATATTTTAGCGTGAGCTTGGTCTAATGAAATATTTTGATTTACGACGGAATAGTCGGAATTGATGATTTGAGCGATGTGAAGTGGTAGATTTTGCCAAAGTTCGATGGCTTGATAAGGTATTTGGCTGTCGTAACGAATATGTTCGATGTGACGAGCATATAATGTTAGAAGCATTTTAGTTTGCTCGCTGATGTTCTCAGGGTTGAAATTTTCGGTGAGATTGAAACCTAAAATAGGGAAAGTTTTGTTTTCTGCCGATATAATAACAAACCCGCTTAAAGGATGATTGAAAACATAGAAAGGGGAGAATAGATGGTTTGTTGTAAGTCTGCGACCATTATAGACGTACTTAGGCGGAGCGAGTTTTTCTCCGCGAACTGCATTGAAAAATTGCTCGGCAATTTTTTTAGCTTGTTTTTGGCTGACGTATTCGGCTTTCAGCGGTGTAGATACAGCTGAAATGATACATATAATGAGGGTGATAAATACTTTTTTAGATATAGTCATTACTTAAATAACGAATTTCAGATAGCAAAATTATAAAAAATAAGTTGTTTTACAAAAAAGGTGAGCCAAATAATAATTTAGCCCACCTTTATTGTTATTATGACAAATATAGTCGGATGTTAGTTTTTGATGTTGGGTTCTTCCAATCCGAGTTGTTTTTTCTTATCGACAGCTTTAAGAATAAGACCTATCAAAAGAGCAGCCACACCAAGAGCCGCAAGCATTACGAGCGGAGCGGTGTAGTTGTAAGATATGGAAGCTTCTTCCGGAGTTATCACTCCGGCTTTAAGGTCTGCAACTAATTCAGGATTTGTGCTGTCGAGGACTTTGCCGATGAGCATAGGAAATAGCCAAAGACCGATGTTTTGAATCCAGAATATGATTGCATAAGCACTACCGATGATTTTGGAATCGACAAGTTTTGGTACGCTTGGCCAAAGAGAAGCCGGAACGAGAGAAAAACTTGAGCCGAGTACAAGGATAGTCAGGTAAGCTACAATTATACCGCCGATAGCATTTCCTTTAAGCTCGGGAAGAATGAAAGCGAAAGTAAGGTGGCAAGCAATCAGTAATAAAGAGCCGAAAATCAACATTGTAGCGGCTTTACCTTTGTGGTCAACGTAGTTGCCGAGAATAGGAGTGATTCCGACAGCAAGCAGAGGGAATACTGCAAATACGGTTTCCGCACTTTGACGCATATATCCCATCCAGCAGAAAATTACTAATCCCACTACGGCGAGGAGGAGCATTGAAATTTTCATTGCTTTCTTTTTTGAGAAATTGCTGGCAAAAGAAGCAATAGCGACAATGAGCATAATTACATATTGTATCACTGTCGGAGTGTTAGTTGCCCAGAAAGAGTTAGGATCTACCTCATTGAAAGTGAGGTTGCATTGTAGCATGTTAACCGCATATTTTTGGAATGGGAAAATAGCAGAATAGTAGAGTACGCAAAGTAGAGCTACCAACCAGAAACCGCTGCTTGAAAGGATTTTGCCGAGGTCGCTGAGTTTGAAAGGTTCGTCTTTTTCTTCAGACTCGTTGGTTTGAGAATCTAATTTTTTATCCATGAAGAAGTAAACGATGAAGCATATCAAAGCAATCATAAGAAGTATTACTCCGAAAGCTACAGATCGAGACACATCGACATCTCCACCGAGGCGAGCGAAAACCGGAGAGAAAATCATGCAAGTAGCTACGCCGAGACGAGCGAGAGCCATTTCGGAACCCATAGCGAGAGCCATTTCTCTACCTTTGAACCATTTTACGATACCGCGGCTTACAGTGATACCTGCCATTTCCACCCCGCAACCGAAAATCATAAATCCGATTGCGGCAAGTTTGGCAGAAGCGGGCATTCCTTCATAGAAAGGAGAGATACCGAGTTCGTCGAATCCCGGGATATAATTAAGATTGTTGTTAAACCAAGTTTCGAGCGAGCTTCCGGCAAAATAGTCGGTAACAGCATACCAATTTATAGCAGCACCGACGAGCATCACTGCCCCTGAAAGGACGGCAGTGAATCTCACGCCCATTTTGTCGAGGATTATACCTGCGAAGATTAGGAAGAATACGAAAACATTTAGGAAAGTTTCCGAACCTTGCATCGTGCCGAAAGCGGTAGAGTCCCAACCGAGTTCGGATTGCATAAGGTCTTTAATAGGAGAAAGTATGTCCATAAAGACATAACTGAAGAACATGGCAAATGCCAAAAGCAGGAGCGCGGTCCAACGAGCCCAAGCTTTGTCTCTGAGTAATAATACAGCTTCTTTCATTATGAATGTAATTAGTTAGTTAGAATTGTCTGAAGTTATTTTGGCTGATTTAAAATCATTATCACAATCGTTTATGTTTTGCAAAGTTAGGTATTAAATTATGAAAAATGCAAATTTGGGCTTAAAAAGATAGTATAAAATAAAAAAGCGTGCTTGTTAGCACGCTTTGAGGTCTCAACCAGATTCGAACTGGTGTCAACGGTTTTGCAGACCGGTACCTAACCACTCGGACATGAGACCAAAATTAAAAGCAAATGGATGATTTCCTAATTGCGAGTGCAAAGTTACGAATAACATTTTAAACTGCAAAATTTTTTGCATAATTTTTTTTGAAGTCTAAATTTAGAAATAAAAATTTGTTGGAATGTAGATGTTTTTCTAAATTTGCTTTTTAAAATATCGACTATAAACATATAGTTAAATCGAGGATGACTGAATCATAGTAAATATAATCGAGTAAACTTAAATATATGGGAACAACTGAATTAGCGGTCAACTATGATAAAATAATATCGGAAAAAGTGTCACATCTTTTTTCCGTAGTAGAGTCACGCATGACAGCGGAAGATATGAGCAGAATCAGGGATGCATATAATATTGCGGAAGAGGCTCATAGACCACAGAAGCGAAAAAGTGGTGCTCCGTATATAATTCATCCGATAGAAGTGGCGACAATCATAGGGGAAGAATTTGGTTTGGATGCGAATATGATAATAGCCGCATTTTTGCATGATGTGGTAGAAGATACGCCCTACACGATAGAAGATATAGAGTTACGATTTGGTACTGATGTGGCATTTTTAGTTGGTGCTGTCACAAAGAAGAAGAAAGAGCATTATGAGATGACCAAGCAGTTGGACAATTTCAAGCAGATGTTAGATTCGGTGCATTATGATATACGAGCGATATTGATAAAATTGGCAGACCGATTGCATAATATGCGAACATTGGATAGTATGCGAGCCGATAAGCAGATGAAGATAGCGGGAGAGACGGATTATTTTTATGCACCGTTGGCCAACCGCTTGGGTCTTTATGTAGTGAAGAGTGAGCTTGAGAATTTGAGTATGCAATATCGATGTCCGCAGGAATATGCTATGATGGTAGCTAATTTAGAGCAAGATAAGGCAGAGAACAATTGTTGGATCGAGTCTTTTAAGGATAAGATAAAATCGATTTTGACCGAGCATGGAATAAGTGTCAGAATAGAGACACAATGGCGAATGCCCTATAGCATTTGGCGTAAGATGGAATCGACGGGGAATGATTATCGTCATGTCGAGCATCGTCAATTTGTAAGAATTGTTTTTCAGGATAGCAATTCATATACAGAGAAAGATATGGCATTGAAGATTTATTCAATACTGACAGATAATTTCAAGGAGAAGCCGGGTAGCATCAACAACTATATAGATACTCCGAAAGAGAATGGTTATCAGAGTTTTCATGTGAAATTGCTGACAGATATAGGACAGTGGGAGGAGATACATATCAGTTCGGAGCGTATGGTGTGTAACTCACATATGGGATGTGTTGCAAATCAGCAGGGAGATAATTTGCTGAATTGGATAGAAAAATTCAAAGCCGTATTAAAAGATATAGCGTTTAATAGTCGTAAGGGCGGATTTATAGAGAGTGTAGTGTCGTCGTTTTATAATGATGATATAATGGTTTATACACCTAAGGGCGAGAGTGTCATATTACCCAAAGGTGCATCTGCATTGGATTTTGCTTTTGAGATTCATTCTCAGATAGGAGCCCATGCTCAGTATGCTCGTATCAATGGGAAATTATGTTCGGTAAAGACAATATTGCATAGGGGTGATTGTGTAGAAATAGGGACACATGAATCGATAAATCCGAAGCCGGATTGGAGTGACTGTGTGTTGACGTATAAGGCGAAGCGATATTTGAAGAATTATCATTATAATCGCAACAATTCGAGATATAACAGATGTAAGATATGTTATCCGTTGCCGGGTGATGAGGTAATTGGTTTTGAGGAAAAGAATCATACGATTACCATCCATAAGCGTGATTGCAAGGAAGCCATATCGTTGGTTTCTCAGTTTGGCGATTCGATAGTTTCAGCAGTGTTGGAAGAGAAAGAGAGTGAGTTGTATCCGGTGAAATTAAGTGTTAAGGCAGTGGATCGATATCATTTATTGAGTGATTTGATAGACACTATTACCAATGAATTGCGATTGTCGATGTTGAGTTTCAATACATATACTGAGGATGAGATAGTAACATGCGATATAGTGTTGTCCATACATTCGATTAAAGAGTTGCAGACCATAATAGCACATTTGGATGAGATACCGGGAGTGGAAGAGATACGACGCACTACGTTGGGATGAAAAGAGTATTGTATGATAATATAATATTTTCGTTGCAGCGATCCGGTGGCATATCTATGGTATGGAGCGGACTGCTTTCATCAATGGCATGCAAAGGCGTTGTGGAATCTTTATATTTAGAGTATGCCGGGAGTGAGGAGAATCTATTTCGCCGTTTATTGCGTTTGGAATCGTCAAAGAAGCTGAAATCAAAAGCATTTCCGTTGCAGATAGAGCGTTATGTTTCGCCGCGATATGAGCCGACAGATGTAGATATATTTCATTCATCATATTATCGAGTGGTGTCGGATAGAGATATAAAAAATGTAGTGACATTACACGATTTTACTTATGAAAATGTCTATGGTAAGTATTCGTTGGCACGCCAAGTGCATCATCGGCAGAAGATGCATTCGTTGCGAAAAGCGGATAAGATAGTTTGTGTGAGTCGAAACACGTATGAAGATTTGTTGAGATATTATCCGACGGTAGGCAGTAGTCGAGTAGAAGTTGTGTATAATGGAGTAAGTAATAGTTATTATAAGATGTCCCAAAGGGATGTAAGTGAATATGTGCTATATGTCGGGGCAAGGGGTGGATATAAGAACTTTGATTTTGTCGTAGATGCGTTGAGCGGTACAAATTATAAATTGTTGATAGTAGGAAGTGCGTTGACGGAAAACGAACGTCGGATGATAAGACATAAGCTGCGGGAAGGTCAAGTAATTGTTAAGATTAGTCCGGACGAGGAGGAATTAAATAGAATTTATAATAATGCGTATTGTTTGGCGTATCCGTCATCAAATGAAGGTTTTGGACTTCCGATCATAGAGGCACAGAAGGCCGGATGTCCGGTGATAGGACTTCGAGGTTCATCGGTAACAGAGGTTATAGGGGATACTCCCATGTTGCTTAACGAATTGAGTGTAAGTGAATTTCGCGACAAGATGAGATTGCTGTCCGATTGTCGAATAAGGGAAGAGATAGAGGCAAGCGGGCTTTGTAATAGCAGTCGCTTTTCGATGGAACGGATGTCGCAACACTATCTGGAAATTTATACAACTTTGAAATGACTTTCTTTGGACAATGCCGAAACACTTATTTTACGAATCATTGAGCCTGAAACCCGTTCAGGTCGCAGAGTGGCAAACGTAAAATATTTTACCACGCCCTCGACTCGCTTGTCCTTTTGAAACGATAGGCTGTATTCCACGTTTTTTGATTGAAATCAAAAAATAGATACGGTATATCATTTTATCTTGTATTTACGAAATTTAATTCGTATATTTGCAAAATTAAAAAATATTAACCCTAAAAACAACTTGATATGAAAAGGAAATTACTACCTTTAGCTGCAATAGCGATGCTGTTTGCAGCGTGCAGTTCGGATGAACCGAATCTGCTCCCTGAAGAGGAAAACATTCCGCAAGTTGCGAATCCTTATCGTGTGAGCCTTGACGATGCCTTAGACAATGCCGAAACACTGCTCTCACAAATCAGCGAAGCCGAAACCCGTTCAGGTCGCAGAGTGGCAAGCGTGAAATATTTTACCACGCCCTCGACTCGCTCGGCTGATTCCGACACGATGCTCTATCTTGTCAACTACGAAAACGACGGCGGATTTGCCTTGCTCTCAGCCGACAGCCGACTCCGTCCGGTGTATGCAATTTCCGATGAAGGCTCGTTGAATATGGAAGACACCGTTTACAACAAAGGGCTTGCGATGTTTGCTCGTGGCGTAGAAGCCGAAATCGCATCACTTCCGTTAAATCCAATTTTACCGCCTGTAGATCCTATTGTACCACCGACTGATACGTTGAGAATTCAAAGAAAGGTCGGACCGCTCCTTAACTCATACGTGAGAAATTGGAGTCAAGACGCACCTTACAATCGATACTGTTTTATGACAGATGGAAGACAAGCAATTGTTGGATGTACAGCAGTTGCAGTAGGTCAAATTATGGCATACCATGAATGGCCATTAGACTATGACGGATACTATTATGAATGGGATGCTATGAAAAACGGACAAGATGACGATATGGTAGCACATTTCCTACGCTCTCTTGGTAATCCGGAAAATTTAAATATGCGATATGGAAATTATGGAGAAGCAAATGGAAACGGAAGCAGTGCATTTGTAAGTAGATATAATCCTACATTTGCTAATATGGGATATATCTGCAATAATTTAACAATATTTTCAGAGGAAAATATACAACAAATGCTTTCTGGAACATATAGTTCTGAATGTCCTGCTTCTCCTGTTTTAATTAGCAGTAATCATGTAGATGGTGGACATGGATGGGTAATTGATGGATGGTTACTTTATATAAATCAATATACCACAGGAACACATGTACAATATGTTTACGAAGATTATCTTTACCATTGTGTATGGGGATGGGGCGGAAAAAATAATGGATACTATTATCTATATAATAGTGATGACGTTTCAAATGCATTTACAGATGATGGTTTGATAGAAAAAGATGAAGATGATATAGTTGACGAAATATGGCCATTTGGAACATATTTCAATTCTTATTATATTGGAGGAATTATTCCTGTCAGAGCAGTTCCTGCAGATTAGTAATTACAAA
>CAZGEX010000003.1:0-91313 GCA_964524385.1 uncultured Sangeribacter sp. | reverse complement strand
CCATCTTAAACGATCCGCCCTCTACGCCTATCATATCAAAGGATACTCCGTTGACGGAAAATGTCCTGTTTGCTATTTCAGTAGAGACTGCTTCTACCGCAGGGGCTTTTGATCCATAATCTGACGAATGGTTAGGAGATAATATTGTAAATACTAACACTACCGATACGACTACAAAACAAATTGCAATAATTGAGGCTACATTAGTTTTTAGAATTTGCAGTAATTTATTCTTACTATTATTTTCTTCTTTGTTTTGACTTCTGTTTTTCTTTAATTTGGGCCATTCTATTTTTATTATCTTCTCCTCTTCCGTACCTATTTCCGCCTCTATTATTTTTTTTTCTTTTGTTTCAGAATTAACACACTTAAATAGATACTGACCTTTCTTTGCTATCGGTAAATAAAACAAGTTGTCGGATTCACCTTCAAGTGAACATACCAACTTCCTATCCTGATACACTTCACAATCTTGATTTGAATAGAATTTAAACGTAGATGTTGATTGCGACGACGCCTGAGGTTGAGATATTATAAATTTTTTCTCAACGAGCTTATCTATATATTCATTAAAATATGAGAAATCAAACGTCGGCGAATGTTTCATTGACAATTCTCTCAACCCTTCGGGCAATTCTTCCGGACGTGGCATCTCATATCCATTCAATAAAATTGGAATAATGTTTTTGCCTGCTCTTAATGCATGAGCGACTTCCCGACAAAACCAATCTTTTTGCCAATCAGCTGATTTACAAGCATCAAGCGAACCTTCTTCAAGAATCACAAACACATCGTTTGCTTTTTCTATATAAGTCAGCAGCTGTGTATTAAAATTATCTCTACCCATTTCTTCACGATCGAAGAATACGGAATAACCTCGTACAGTCAACCTATAATAAAGGTTGCTTGCCATTGCACTACTTTTACGTTTGTAACTTATAAATATATCGTAAGCCATTGGTCCTATTATTATTGATTTCGATAGGTTAAATTAGTTGAACTTTGCTAATTATTTGCAAAATTAGTAAAATTCATAACTATTTCAACACTTTTTTCAGATTTTTTGTCAATTATATATGTTTTATAAACCCAAAGTAGCCAAAAGGCTACCCTAAACAAAGGCAGGTTCTATAAATTGATTTGGGAAGATTTTGAGAATTTAATCGAGGAGGTTTCAAGATTGAGGAAGGAGTATAGCGAGCTAAACGACTGACGAAATCGAAGAAAACTGCCGATTAAAAATCAAAAGCGACCAAAAGCCTGTTAAAACAAAAGAAATTGGAATAAAACAATCTCGCAGCGTTCAATTTATAGAACCTGCCTAAAGATAACCACACATCTTTTTTGTTATAGAGCTCGCCATAAAGCAAAAAAAAATGACCGATGCGTTTATTGCATCGGCGATAGTGAGTTAAAATGAAATTTCGCAAATTCGTTTGTGTTAAAAACGCAAGATAATCTTCCGACTAAACATGATTATTTTTTTAGAGATTGCTCTATTGTGTCAATAGCCTCTGATAATCCCTTTTCGATTTCAAGACGATTCTCTACCGTCTTTATACCATGCAACACTGTGGCATGCGTACGTGCCAACTTATAGCCAATCGATGTTGACGACAAATCTGTATGCTTATTTGTGAGATACATTATTATTTGGCGTGCATCGGCTATGTCACGAACACGATTTTTTGTGAATATCACATCCGGATCAATATTATAATATGCTGATGTTGCTTCAACAATCATATCAAAATTTATCTTCTTTTTAGAAACTTTGACTGCATATTGAATCACAATCTTTGCTAAATCAGTTGTAATCGGCTGATTTAATATTGTTGCCCGAGTGATGAGTGATAACACCACTCCTTCTAATTCTCTTACAGAGTCAGTAACATTTTCAGCAATCAAATCGATTACTTCTTCCGGCAACGACAATCCGTTTTTAGCTGATTTTTGTCTTAGTATTTGTTTGCGTAGATTTAAATCCGGATTGGGTAAGATTGCTGTTACACCCCATTTAAATCTATTGATTAACCTATCCATGATGCCGTCAAGCTCTACCGGTGGGCGGTCGCTTGTCATTATCAATGTTTTGCCCTTCTGATGTAAATCGTTGAAAATCGGATAAAAGGCATTTTGGGTTCCTAATTTTGACGACAATTCCTGAATGTCATCTATCAATAACACATCTATGCTTTGATAGAAGTTGATAAAGTCGTTTACTCGTTTCTCTCTTACAGCTGTACCATATTGATTTTCAAAAATTCTTGATGTAATATATAGTACTCGAGCTTCCGGCATTCGTTCTTTTACTCTTACACCTATCGCTTGAATCAAATGTGTTTTACCAACACCGGTGCTTCCATAAAGAAAAAACGGATTGAAACTATTGTTCTTCGGACTATTGGCTATTGATTCAGCTATCGTATATGCCAATTTATTGCTGTCTCCTTGACAATAATTCTCAAAATTATAGGTTGGATTAAGTTGAGAATCAATCTCTTCATATTGCACTCCTGAAAACGGATTTGCTTTTGCCACAGGCTTCCCGGTCGTCGGCAATATTGATTTATCCCCTTCTTTTATTTTAACTTCCGACTGTGGATCATCTTTTACTACAAGCAGAGTATACTGTAATTTCACTGATGGTCCGTAAACTCGTTGCATCGCCCAATGCAATATCTTATAGAATCGTCCTTCATATTGCTCACGAAAGAAGTCGGATGGTATCGCTAACGTTACCATACCATCGACATACTCTCGAGACTCAGCAGGTTTGAACCAAGCCTCAAAAGCTCCTTCAGGTATATTGTCTTTTATTATTTCAAGACATTTACCCCACAATATTTTGTGATTCTCTGTCATTGGTTGAATTTATTTTTCTGAAACGGATTACAAATTTCCAACTTTTTTTTTATTCAAAAAAGTATAAAATAATTTGGAAAATCAAATTGTAGTATAATATACCTGATTATCAGTTGTTTGCAATTCATTATTCGTCATCTTCTTTTGATTGACACAACAATAGAATCATCGCTTTGATTGTCAATCATTTAGACAATAATTTATCGTCTATTCATTTTTAGCATCAACATTAAAACGCTACTATTCATGGGTATTTAAGAAAATAGTCTTATTTAGAATTATTCTAAATAAGACTACCACTTTATCTATTTTTCAGTATTTAAAGCAACTTAATTGAGATGTAACGTTTTGGGTTTTTCTTTATATCCACAATCAATGAATCTATATCTGCGGCAACTCTATTTAGTTGGTTATACAATTCCGGATCATTCATTAATTTTCCTAATGTCGATGTGCTATTATTCAATTGAGCGGAAAATTCTTTTAAGTTAGCTACCGTACTATTCACATTATCCATTGTTCCGGTTAGCGGCAGCGATTTCAATTGAGCCGACAATTCGCTTAGGTTAGCTGTAATTGTATCCAAATTGGTCGTTATTTTACCGGCATTATTCATTATTAACGGCACTTGCGAATTTACGGTTTTATTCAATCCATTTGTGACTGAAGCTATATTACCTGTTATCTCATCCAATCTTGTTATTGAGGTTGATAAAGCCGGGTTGGCAACAAGTACATTTAAATGATACATCAAACTATCTACTTTTGGTAATATGCTGTTCACTTGTGGCATGATATTATTTGTCACTGCCGACATCAAATCGCCTGATGCCCCGGTTGGAATATTTTCTCCTACTGAAATCATTTTGTCACTTGAACCAAGTTCTAAATTTATTGATGCACCTCCAAGCAATCCTGCTTCTATTACGGCTTTAGAATCTTCAGGTACTCGCAATTCTTGGTCGAGTGCCAACAAAACTTTTATTTCTCCCGGTTTTTCATAGTTGAAATTTATCTCCCTCACCTGACCTACTTTAAATCCATCGATATTGACAGGTGATGCTACTTCCAATCCCGCCACATTATTATATGTCGCATAATAATAATTAGCCGGTTGGAACAAATTTATTCCTTTTAAATAATCAATCCCGAAAAATAGTATGACTAATGCTAATATCACACATAGTCCGATTACAAATTCTTTAGAGAAAATCTTTTTCATCTTTTTTACTTTATTATTGTTTTTACCCCTTTGCGTAGTTGTATTATAAACGCATCAGGAATTTTTTGTTTCACTTTTTTTAATAATTCTTCTGCTTCTTTTCGCTTTTCAGTTTCGCCGTAAGTGTATTTATATAAACCATTCTCTTCTATACACGATATGGGAGAAAATCCGCAGAATCTTGAATCACTCTCTTTTAATTGTTCTTTTGATGCCAATACCTGAATCTTATAGATTGTTTTCTTTTTATCCAGCCTTGCTACATTATCATCTTTTTTTGATTTTTTTGTTGACTTTTGTTCTTTTACTTTTGTTTTTGAATTATCTTGTTTTTTAGCTTGTGATTCATCAATTTGAACTATTGATTCTTCCTTATTTTCTGTCTCAGGTATATTTGCTTCTGCATATTGTTGATTTGCAGAAATTTCTTTTGAAGCTGAAGATCTTCTTCGTCGAGAAGAATCATTTGTGGATGTTGATTTTATTTTTTCTGTCTTAGAACTGTTTTTCTTAGTTTTTTTAGACACACCTTTAGCAGGCTCTATTTCAGTTATTTTTGTCTTATCCCCTTTGACATTAGCTGAAGTCTTATCATTAATATACCACTTATAGTATGTAGAAAAAGCATTAAATATTGCTTTTGCCATATTCTTTTGTCCTGTCGATGACGCTAAATATTTTGCCGAAATTGGATTACAGATGAAATCCAATTCCACTAAAACCGAAGGCATTGATGTTGCCCACAACACCCAAAAACCGGCTTGATGAACGCCTCTATCTTTACGCCCCGCTGTAGTCCCCATCTCTTTTTGGATTTCATTGGCAAATCGTATGCTCTGACTCATATTTTCACTTTGAGCTATCTCAAATATTATATATGATTCATCTGAATTAGGATCAAATCCTCGATAATTTTGTTCAAAATCAGATTCTAATTCTATTACCGAGTTTTCGCGTCGTGCCACTTCCATATTATCGTCTTCTTTATGAAGACCTAATGTGTAGGTTGATGCTCCACTAACTGTTTTACGATTCTTATTTTTTTTTGATACTGAATTCGTGTGAATTGATATAAACAAATTCCCTTTTGATTTATTAGCCTTATCTGCTCGTTGTTGCAATGTAAGATACTGATCTTTATCACGAGTATAGACCACTTCTACATTTTTCATTTTCTTTTTTATAAGGCTGCCTAATTCTAATGCCACACTCAGATTTATGTCTTTCTCTCTTACATTATTATCAACAGCTCCGACATCTTTCCCTCCGTGTCCTGCATCTATAACCACAACAAAATTCTCGGCATTTACCGAGAATATAGTAAGTAGGAATATTACTATTAGGGTTATAACGTACTTATAAAAATGTCGAATGAAAGTCATATCGTTCTTATTGATTGTGCAAATTTACAAAAAATATCGCACATCTTTAAACTATATCGGCTAAAAAGACCTTTTTTATATAAAAATAGGAAATTAAGAACATTCTTATCAGGACAATTTCATATCGTAAAGTATTTTATCTATCATTATTGAAATTTCTCGTCCATTTAATCCTTGTTCGATTAAATATTTTCTATCTGAATTTATCGAATCTATCAATTCATCTAAATCTTTATTTCCATAGTTCATGCTTTCTTTATACAACTCTAAAGCTTTGCGTGTATCTCGTTTTGCAAAATAGAGATGGGCTGCATTGACATAATCTTGAGATGACTCTGATTCTTGTAGAATTTTGTTATAGTACTTTTCACTCTTTTCATAGTTGCCTGATATAAATTCACACCACGCAATCGGTCGTAAAGCCTTTTTCCCTTTTTCATCCAAATATTCGACTTTATAATAGCTCTTTAATGCCGCCTCTATTTGTCCACATTCTAACAGGCAATGACCTAAATTTAATTCAAGCGACAAATTTTCCGGTTCATTCTCTATTGCTTTACGATAATATTCTACTGATTTATTGTAATTGCGAATTGATTTATAGCAGTATGCTATCTTTTTTGTAAGCCACTTACTATCTGAGCTTAACAACTCTGACCTCAAGTAATACTCTAATGCCCTGTCGTATTCTTTTTCCGACTGATAACAATACCCTATTTTTTGATATAAGACATCGTTTGCACCATACTGCTCCGACATTCGTGTAAATAGCTCACAGGCATCTCTATAATATCCTTTATTGAAGTAAAACTCGCCTAAAACACTAAGATTTTCCTCTGACGATAAATAATCGCTCAAACATGGAATATGTATGAAATTTATCGGCAATTTAAACGGATCATAAAAACTGTTTTTATTAATGTATAACTTGAAGAATCTATATATATCCTTCACATACTTAGACACTTCTGTCGATATGTTTGATGTTTTTATAGATTGTATATATGTCCTGTGTTCTTCATCCATTTGTGATAGATGTGAATCAATCTGACCTATTATCATTTCTCGTTGGGCTTGAGGCATTTTACTTACCGCAAGCATAAATGAAAATCTATCAGAATTACACATCACAGAATTCTCTGTTATAAAACTTAATTTATCAGAAAACTCTTGATTGTCAGCAAAATTCAGTTCACTATGTTTAGATGTAAATGGCAAAAACCAATTACTTACACTATTAAAAAATGCAAAGTTTTTAAGATTGGAAAATGCCACCATCATTACATCTCCACCATCCATTTGCATCTCTGTCAATTCTTCAATCTTATTTTTTAAATTGCTCTTATTTAATAGTTCTTCCCATTCAGGATTTTCTTCTATGCTCATCAAATCAGCTTCACTGTTCAAACCTTTAAATCTATTGATTATCTTCGGCTGCAAGTTCATTAATTCAGGAAGTATCTCCTCTTTCATCTTCTTGCTGATTCTGTCTGTGTCACGCGTACGTATCAAATCAAAAACCACATTCTTCAATTCTTTCATTAACGCTTCAGAATCTGACAATGACTGAAGTTGTGCTAATATCGTTTCATCTCTTTTAATTCTATCTTTATGAACAGACAAAATTAGTAACAGACTGACCATTGCTCTCGCAACAACTCTATAATCATTCGGATTAATACACATCGATAATATTATAGAAAATTTACGATAATCATAGTATTGCAATAGCCCTAAAAACAATGCCGAAACAATCTGGCACTTGAGAATATAATCTTTTTCCTCTTTTAAAATCATTGAATTAACCAAATCATAATCCGATGAAGTCAAATGCTGAGTAAGCCATATATAATTAAATATATCCTTTAAGCTATCTTCTCTTTCTTTAAATAAGGTAACATCGCAGCTATTGGATTCAACTAACAAATCACATTTTGAATGACAATTATCATATTTTGATAACAATTCCGCAAATGTATCCTTTTTTACTTCAAATGTACGAAGTGAACTGAAATAAACACCAAAATCCGACTTTTTAAGCAATTCCATCTCTATACGATCATTGAGTCTGTAAAGATTTTCTGTCAATGTCTGAAACTGCTGTTCTCTTTCCGGATCTTCCACCCCTTCAATCATATAATGAATCATAAACTTATACGTATTTTCAATACGATCTAATTCATCATTTATTTGCCAATTTTTTAATTGTAGAGCAAGATTTCGCATCATCAGAAACACCTCTCTTATTCTGCTCTCTAATATATTATTTCTTATTTTATTTGATTCCGATATAATTTCTTTTGTGTTCATATTCTAAATTTTAGTATTATTTGCAACAAATATCACGCCAAAACATCATTTCAAAATCACCAATACTTTTTTATTCATAAATTTTGTCCTCATTTAAATAATATTCGTAATTTTGCATTCTGATTTTAAACTTTTAAATTTTCAATATATGGTAATTCAACGATTTCAATCACTTATTCTTCTATTATCGGCTGTAGTAATGGGTATATTTTCATTTGCCCCTTTAGCAAATTTAACAACAGATAATGCTATTCAATTGACTGCAATGGGAATGCAATCGGAGCAAACCATCTACTTATTTATCTTATCATTACTTACTACAATCCTTCCTGCAATCAATATTTTTATGTATAAAAACCTATCCTTGCAAAAAATGATTTGTTGGATTAACGTTTTGTTTTTAACATGTATAAGTATTATTACTCTTGCAAAAATCTATTTTTCGGAATTTGCTTTTGAAGCTTCTCCTATTGCATTTGCTCCAATCTCGCAAATAATACTTTTAATTGTCGTTGTAAAGTTAATCAAAAACGATGAAAATAAACTTAAAAGTTACGATCGTCTTAGATAAATTACATACCACAGAATAAAGTGTCTTACAATTCCAACGTGGTAAAATTCATAGTCAATGCATCTATCAACAACATCTTTCCAAAAAGTGGTTTACCGCATCCCACTATGATTTTTATTACTTCCGAAGCTTGTATTGAACCCACTATTCCGGGTAACGGTCCAAAAATGCCATTCTCTTTGTTTGGCATTTTTTTATGGTCCCAATTGAAAAATAAATCACGATAATTTTTATATCCGGGCATCCATGACATTACCTGTCCGTTTGTTTCTGAAACGCCTCCCATACAATATGGTTTCTGCATAAGTTCACATACATCATTTATCATGAACATTGTTTCCGGATTATCTGAACCATCTACAATAACATCATATTTGCTAAATATCTCATTAGCATCAGAAATATCTATTTTCTTTTCATAAAGGTCAATTTTCAAATTAGAATTAATCGACCGAATCTTTTGAGCCACTACTAAAACCTTAGACATCCCAATCTCGCTTTCTGCAAACGACAATTGCCGCTGAAGATTGGTTATATCAATTTTATCGAAATCTGATATCCCAATACGACCTACTCCTGCTCCTGCAAGATACATTGACACAATTGAACCTAATGCACCTGTACCTACAATTAATACAGATGAATCTTTTAATTTTTGTTGCCCGCCAAGTCCGATGCAAGGTAAATTTATGTTTCTTACGTAGCGTTTTGCTTCTTCTGACGATAATGTTTTCATAAATTACGATTTTTATTTGCGAAATTAATGATTTTTGAGGAAATATATCTAACTTTGCATATCTAAATTTGATTAAATATGTCAAAAACTATTGCAATAGTAGTGCCTTGTTACAATGAAGAAGAAGCAATATCTATATCGTTACCTACTCTTCTCCGCATTTTAGACACACTAAAGCTAAATAATAAAATATCAACCGATAGTTTTATTCTTTGTGTCGACGACGGAAGTACAGATGACACTTGGAATAAAATTCTTACGTTTCATAACAGCAATAATACTGTCAAAGGAATCTCATTGACAAATAACAGAGGACATCAATATGCTCTATTATCAGGGTTGATGACAGTCAAAAATAAATGTGATGCTGCTATTTCCATAGATGCTGATCTTCAAGATGACCCCGAAACTATTTTTTCCATGATTGATAAATTTTTAGAAGGTTACGACATAGTTTATGGGGTTAGAGAATCGCGAAATTCCGATTCTTGGTTTAAACGAAATTCTGCCCATGCCTTTTATAATTTCCAAAAGAAAATGGGACTTAACACCATCTATGACCATGCAGACTTCCGACTAATGAGTCGCAAAGCATTAGAGATACTTAGCGAATATCACGAATCAAACCTCTTTTTGAGAGGGATTATTCCTCAAATCGGTTTATCTTCGACAATCGTCAAATACAATCGAAATGAAAGAGTTGCCGGAAAATCAAAATACCCTCTAAAAAAAATGCTTTCCCTATCGATTGATGGCATCACCTCTTTTTCAGCGAAACCGATGAGATTAATTTTTTATATCGGACTTGCTCTACTTCTTATCGACATAATAGTTGCTATTTACGTTTTAATAGCCTATTTCGGGGGCAAAGCTATTGAAGGTTGGAGTTCTACCATGCTTTCTATTTGGTTCTTAGGCAGCCTAATATTAATGTCTTTAGGTATAGTCGGTGAATACATTGGTAAAATTTTCGTTGAAGTGAAAGCTCGACCTCGTTATAATATTAAAGAAACTATTTGGTAACTGTGAAATTAAGGACCATTTACAAAATATTCAGAAATCTGATTTTCTCGATTACACTTACTGTTATCGGGTTATTTATTGCTCTATACATTACACTTTCGATTCCTTCCGTTCACAAATATATCAAAAATATTGCTCAAGAAGAATTGTCAACCTTATTGGGAGGACAAATTAAAATAGACAATCTCAATATTTATCCTTTTAATCAGCTATTTGCAGAAAATGTGTCTCTTCATGACAATAATGGCAATTTAGTGGCTAAAATTGACAAATTAGGTGCGGGGGTTAATTTATGGAAATTAATCACTAATGGTCGTATTGTGGTAACTCATGCTGAAATTATCGGGCTTGAGGCTAATGTATTCCAAGAAAATGAAAATAGTGACTTAAATATCCAATTTCTAATCGACGCTCTTAAACCTAAAGATAAAAACAAACCTCCTACAAAATTTGATTTACAAATTAATAGTGTGGTGCTTCGAAAAATTAATCTATCTTTTGATAAAAATTGGATCGATTCATCTTCAGATAAGGATAAATTTGACCCTAATCATATCAAAATACAAAACCTTCGTGCTGATATTTCATTACCCAAACTAAAAAATGACGATTTTATTATCGACCTCCGAAATCTTTCTCTTAATGAAATTTCAGGATTTAAAATTACTAAATTAAAAGGTCTTTTCAATATTTCAAACGATGAATTATCTTTTGAAAATTTTGAAATCAATATGCCTGATTCACATATTGCTCCGGACGATATTAAGTTGAAAATAAAGGGTTTAAACAAAATCAAGAATGCTCTTGAAAATCAAATAGTTACAATCAATCTCAACAACAACAAAATTACTCCTTCTGATTTTAGTGCCTTTATTCCAAATTTAAAATCATTCGTTCAGCCTATTACAATGAATTTGAAAGCAGATATCAGCAACGAAAACATATCTCTCAATTCATTAGTTTTACAAACACCTACCAATGACATTCATTTAGATTTAGCGGCACATATTGCTAATTATAACAACTCCATCAATGACATTTCAATCGATGAAACTAAAATTAATCTTTCCTTAAAATCTGCCATAATTAATGAGATGTCAGCTCTACTGCCCAATTTAAATAACAATATCAAAAATCTCATTAATAATATCGGTGATATAAATATTACAAGTAATCTCGCAGGAAACATCTATGATTTCAAATCTCATACATCTATTACTTCGGCTTTAGGTTTAATCGACATAATTGGAAATTATAATAAATATAAACATACCGATAACTTATTGTGCGAGTTAAATGCCTCAAATATAGACCTATCCACTCTTAGCCAAAACAATAATTTTGGTACGATAACGACATCAGCTAACATAAATCTGACAAAAAGTGAAAAAAAATATTTTGGTATAATAGAAGCTCAAATAGAAGAATTTGAATTTAAACAATACACATATCATAACATAGATACTTATGCAGAATTGACAAAAGATAATAACATTAGTGTAAATGTCGTTTCTGAAGATCCTAATATACAGTTTTTTGCCGATATATTATGCTCCTTTAACAATGAAAGTAAACATTTAATCTCAGATATTAATATACAAAATTTTAATCCTTACATTTTAAATCTGACCAATAAATATCCCGGTTATGAATTTTCAGGAAATTTATCTACCGACATTAATTTCAATAAGACTTTCAATCCATCCGGAGATGTCAAAATCGATGACTTTATTTTCAGGAGCAAAGACAAATCGCTAAGAATCGGAGATATTAATATCTTTGCATACAATTTCGACAATTATCAAAACATCAAATTAGAAAGCGAATTTATCGACGGCGATATCGAAGGAAATTTCGAATTAAACAAAATTCCGACAATTTTTAAAACTATTATAGAGAAAACTCTAATTACAAACAATGAATGTTTTGATGACAACTCGACAAATAATCCTTTGACATCACCACAAGATTCTCAATTTTTGTCTTATAATTTTAAGATTAAAGACAACAACGAATTAATAGAATTCTTTAATCTCCCAATTAAACTTATTTACGACATTAATATTGACGGGAAATTAGATTGTAATACTGAAGAAGTTACATTTAACCTGAATGCTCCATACCTTCAACAAGGTAAAGATAAGCTTATCAGAAATTCAAATATTCATTTCGACATAAATTCGTTCAGCAAATTATGTAATTTGAATATCTCAACTATACTACCCGGGAAAAATGGAGACATCACTGTAGCTCTAAATGCTGACACAGACAATCAGCAACTTAACACTGATATTTCTTGGGAATTCGATAGAAAACGTGCTTTTAAAGGCTTAGTATCTTTTTCTACTAAAATCAATAAAAACATTACTTCAGACAAATTTGATGTGAATGTAAATATAAATCCGACAACTTTCGAAGTCAATGATACCGTTTGGCACATTGAACCTGCTTCTATAAACTATTCAGATAATATTATAAATGTCAATAACATCAAAGTATGGCAAGATAAGCAATTTGTAACAGTCAACGGTCGTGCTTCTGCTTCCACAAATGATAGTATTAAAATCAATTTAAAAGATATCAGTTTAGACTATATATTCGAAAGTCTCAACATCAATCATGTCAATTTCGGCGGAATAGCTTCAGGAGAAGTTATTGCAACTAATCTACTATCTAAAAGTCCTAAACTATATGTACCTATTCTTGATGTAAATGCTATGACATATAATAAAGCATTACTTGGCAATGCAAAAATTACTTCAAGGTGGAATAATGAGGCAAAAAGTGTTGACATTCTTGCTGACGTAAAAACAAAAAATAATACAGGTGCTAAAATTAATGGACAAATATGGCCTACACGCGATTCTCTCTGCTTCGATTTTGATGCAAATAAAGTAAATATCGCATTTCTTCAGCCATTTATGTCTGCATTTTGCGGAGATGTCAAAGGTCAAGCTACAGGCAAAGTCAAATTGTATGGAACATTCAAAGAAATTGATTTAAAAGGAGATGTTTTTGCCGATACAATTTCTCTTAAATTAGACTTTACCAACACATATTATTCCGGCTCTGACTCTGTATATATTTCTCCCGGATTAATTGATATTCGGAATTTCACTTTATACGACAGAAATAAAAACACTGCTAAACTCAATGGTAATGTGAAGCATATATTCTTTAAACAACCAAGTTTTGACTTCAAATTGACCGATGCAAAGAATTTCTTATGTTACGATACAAATGAAAAGATGGGTAATAATTGGTATGGCACCATTTATTGTGACGGTGAAGCTTCTGTCGATGGGTATCCGGGTGTTGTAAATATTTGGGTAGATGTAGTCACTGCTCCCAACTCTAATTTTACTTTTGCTCTTAACAATACAGAAGAAGCCTATGATTACGAATTCTTGACATTCTCTGACAAAGAAAAGGAAAAGAGAGAACAAGAAAAAATCGAACCTAATAAAGAACCTGATTTTATCGAACAATTCAAAAAGAAAAATCAAGAGGAAAAATGGAGTACTGCAATGAATATGAATCTTCGAATTGGAGCCACAAATGATGCTCTCATGACTTTGATTATGGACCCTGTCGCAGGCGATAAAATTAAAGCTTACGGTAATGGTAATATTCAAATTCAATACAATATTCCGTCAGACGAATTCAAAATGACAGGTAATTACACTTTAGAAAAAGGTAATTATAATTTCACTCTACAAGACATAATTATTAGAGATTTTAAAATTCGAGAAGGCAGTAATATTTCCTTCACAGGCAATCCCTATAAAGCTTCACTTGATATCGATGCTATTTACAAAGTTAATACCAACCTATCTGATCTCGACGAATCCTTTGCTTCCGACAAAGACTTAAATAGAACTAATGTTCCTGTTGAAGCTGTTCTTAAAGTAGATGGGATTATGACTCAACCTAATATCTCATTCGATATTGAATTGCCAACTCTCACTCAAGATGTGCTAAGAAAAGTAAAAAGCATCATTTCAACGGAAGACATGATGAACAGACAAATTATTTATCTACTTGCTCTTAATAGGTTTTACACCCCGGAATATATGGGTTCATCCAAACATAATAATGAATTGGCTTCTGTGGCGTCAAGTACTATTTCATCGCAACTCTCTTCTATGTTCAGCCAATTATCCGATAATTGGAGTGTATCACCTTATTTTAGAACAGACAAAGGCGATTTCTCTGATATGGAAGTCGATTTAGCATTATCAAGTACTCTTCTTAACAATCGTCTACTTTTAAACGGCAACTTCGGGTATCGAGACCGCTCTACATCGAACACTACTTTTGTTGGCGATTTCGACATCGAATACCTACTTAACTCAAAAGGCACAATACGTTTAAAAGCTTACAACCATTTTAACGATCAGAACTATTATCTCAAATCCGCTCTGACTACTCAAGGTGTAGGTATTGTTTTTAAACACGATTTCGATAAATGGTTTGGATTTCTACGTCGGAAAAAGAAAAATAAAATTAATACAGATAATGATACTACTAAATCACTATCTTCTGACACAAATAAAGTAATAATTAAAACAGATAACGACACTTTAAATAATTATGAAAAATAATAACGAAAAAATCATAATTTATCAAGTATTCCCTCGTATTTTTACTAATACAAATTCCACTTGCATTTACAATGGCACTATAGATCAAAATGGCGTAGGAAAAATAAATCACTTCACCCCCACTCTACTTAAATCAATTAAAGATTTAGGCGTCAACTATATATGGTACACAGGCATAATTGAACATGCAACAAAAACCGATTACTCAAAATATGGAATTAGAAAAGACAATCCTTTCGTAGTAAAAGGTAATGCAGGCTCACCTTATGCCATCAAAGACTACTATGACGTTTCTCCTGATTTAGCTGAAAATGTTAATGACAGAATACAAGAGTTTGAATCTCTTGTTAAACGCACTCATAAAGCCGGACTAAAAGTTTTAATCGACTTTGTACCTAATCACACTGCTCGTCAGTATTACTCAGACAATAAACCTATCGGAGTTAAAGATTTTGGCCAAGATGATGATACTACTAAATTTTACGATAAAAACAACAACTATTATTATATGACAATGCAGCAATTTTCGCCCAATTTCAACATTGGTGATGGTGCTGAGGCATATGTAGAGTTTCCGGCTAAAGCTACAGGCAACGATTGTTTCAATGCTTTTTGTGGCGAATATGATTGGTATGAAACGGTCAAACTTAATTACGGCAAAGACTATGGCAATGGTATGACTGACTTCGACCCGGCACCTGACACATGGCTTAAAATGCTTAATATTTTAAGATTCTGGGCTTCTAAAGGGGTTGATGGTTTTAGATGTGACATGGTATTTATGGTCCCTATTGAATTTTGGAATTGGGCTATTCCTAACGTAAAAAAAGATTATCCTGACATAATTTTTATTGGCGAAATTTATGATGTAGCATCTTATCGTCCTTTTCTGTCTTATGGTAATTTCGATTACCTATACGACAAAGTCAATCTATATGACACATTAGTAGGTATTCAAACACAAAATTATTCTGCTGCTCAACTAACAGGATGTTGGCAGACTGTTGATGGAATTGCAAACAGAATGTTAAACTTTTTGGAAAATCATGACGAAGTCAGATTTGGTTCTAAAGAATATGCCAACGACCCATCCTTAGTCATCCCCTCTTTAGTGATTAGCTCAATGATTAATACAGGTCCCATGATGATATACTACGGACAAGAATTAGGTGAAAGGGCTACCGAAAATGAAGGATTTGCCGGTTTCAATAACAGAACCACTATTTTTGATTATTGGAGTTTAGACACTGTCAGACGTTGGTACAACAATGGAATTTGTGACGGCAAAGATTTGACACAGCAAGAAAAGTGGTTACGCGACACATATTCTAAAATTCTTAATCTTTGCAATTCATCTAAAGCAATTTCAAAAGGTAGTTTCTTCGACTTAATGTATGTAAATCTACAAAACTCATCATTAAATCCTCATAGACAATTTGTATTCTTACGCAACTTTGAAGACGAAACACTATTGATTGCCGTCAATTTCGGCAATGAAGACACTGAAATTAAAATCAATATTCCTGATGATGCATTCAAACTCCTCAATCTCCCTTTAGGAGAAGGAATGTGTACAGAGCTTCTTTCTAACACCCGAATGAAGAAAAAATTATATCCCGATGTCCAATTCCCAACATACATAAACGCACATAATGCCGTAATATGGAGGATTAGGCACAATAATTTCTCCAAAGCGGAAAAAAGTAAGTAAAAATTACAAATTAGTCCGAAATAATAACTAAATTTGCATCACACAAAATAAAATAATCATCATGAACAATACATTACCCCCCATTAAAGTGTTTGCAGGCACTAATTCTCTTTACTTAGGCGAATCAATCTGCAAAGAATTAGGCATTGAATTAGGTAAAATGAACATTCAACGCTTTGCTGACGGCGAATTTGAAGTCTGCTTCGAAGAATCTATTCGTGGAGCTGAAGTTTATTTAGTTCAATCAACATTCCCTAACAGCGACAATTTAATGGAACTTCTTCTTCTGATTGACGCTGCAAAAAGAGCATCTGCTGCTACTATTGTTGCAGTTCTTCCTTACTTCGGTTGGGCTCGTCAAGACCGTAAGGATAAGCCTCGTGTGTCAATAGCAGCTAAACTCGTTGCGGACCTGCTAAGCGTAGCCGGTATTGATCGACTTATTACTATGGACCTTCATGCCGACCAAATTCAAGGCTTCTTCAATGTGCCTGTTGATCACCTTTACGCTTCTTCTATTTTCATCCCTTACATTCAATCGCTCAAATTAGAAGAAATGGTAATAGCTTCTCCTGATGTTGGTGGTGCTAAACGTGCTAATTCTTATGCTAAATATTTCGACGTGCCTTTGGTGCTTTGCCACAAACAAAGAGCTAAAGCTAACGTTGTCGAAAATATGACTGTAATTGGCGAAGTAGAAGGCAAAAATGTAATTATTGTTGATGACATCGTCGATACAGCAGGTACTATAACCAAGGCTGCCGATTTATTGACTGCTCGAGGTGCGAAATCAGTTAGAGCTCTTTGCTCTCACCCGGTAATGTCAGACCCTGCTACTCAACGTGTCGACAGTTCTTCTCTTACTGAAATAATTTTCACTAACTCTATACCTTACTGTGGTAGTGAAAAAGCCACTATCCTTCCGGTGGCAAGTCTTTTTGCTGACACAATCCGTCGCATTCATAACAATCAATCTATTTCATCTCAATATCTTTTTAAATAATTAGAATTAAGGCAGGTTCTATAAATTGATTTGGAGAGATTTTGAGATTTTAAGCGTGAAGATTTCGAGATTGAGGAGAGAGTATAGCGGGCTATACGACCGACGAAATCGAAGAAAACTACCGATTAAAACTCAAAAGCGACCAAAAGCCTGCCAAAACAAAACAAGCTGAAATAGAAACAACATCGCAGCGTTCAATTTATAGAACCTGCCTTAATAATTGATTGTATTCCATACATTGAGGGTACGTGCTTAAATGCCTTACCCTCAATTTTATAATGATATGAAAAATTTCGCTGCAATTGACTTTGAAACTGCCAACGCTCAACGTTCAAGTGTTTGTAGTATAGGCGTCGTTATTGTAAAAAACGGTGTAATTAAAGACAAAATTTACCGACTCATTCAACCTTACCCTAACTACTATAACCGTATTAACACTGAAATTCATAATCTTACAAAAACAGATACTGATTCTGCTGAAAAATTTCCACAAGTTTGGGCGGAAATTGAACCTTTTATTGAAAATCTACCATTAGTAGCTCATAACTGTCAATTCGATGAGAGTTGTCTGAAAGCGGCTTTTCAACACTACAATATGGAATATCCTAACTATGAATTCCACTGCACATGCCGAGCTTCCAGAAAAATTTTTGGAAGACTGTTGGCAAATCACCAACTTCATACTGTAGCATTACATTGTGGATACAATTTAGAAAACCATCACCACGCACTAGCTGATGCAGAAGCTTGTGCTGAAATCGCACTTAAAATACTTTAAGGCACATTCTATAAATTGGTTGGGGAAGATTTTGAGAATTTAATTGAGAAGGTTTCGAGATTGAGGAGAAATTATAGCGAGCTATGCGACCGACGAAATCGAAGAAAACTGCCGATTAAAAATCAAAAGCGACCAAAAGCCTGCCAAAACAAAAGAAACTGAAATAAAAACAACCTTGTAGCGGTCAATTGATAGAACTTGCCTTAATAAATATGATTGATTTAATTGGTGTAGTTATATATACTTAATTACGAACTAGAATTTATCTTCAATTACAATTCAAAAAATAAAACTCCGATCAAAAAATTGTTTTACATAAAATGCTTATGTAAAATTATAGCTATTACATAAATAAAGAAATACTTTAAATTGATAATAGAATTAAAAAGAAGAGGCTGCAATGCAATTAATAAAATTACAATACAGCCTTCATTTATACAATAATCAAAGATTTTTCCAAATCACAAAATCATCATTATTCTGCAGGAAGCAAATAATTCAATACAGCATCCCAATCAGGAAAATCTTGAGAGCCAAAATGTATCCATTCTCCTTCAAACTCACTTGTTCCATTCTTCCCTCTGTCGTCTATCAATATGTCTCCTTTGCATAAATTTTTGCAATGAGTAATTATCATTCTTTTGTGAAATATCTCATCAAGATATTTAGTAACCCATTTCACTTTATCGCTCCATGCAGAAGGATTGTTCCATGGTGCAGTTGAAAGTATATAACAATCATAATAATTGTTCAGGCGATGCACTGCATCAATTGCTCCTTTCATTGGTTGCATCAATCCAAACAAGCCTGGAATTTCATCATAGCGACCTTCGTATTCCATTAGAGTTTGCTTATCCTGCAACACTAAAGCGGAATCAAAATCTACTATAACGCCATCCATATCGAAAAATAAACGTTTTTTTTGATTTGAATTCGAATTCATTATCATTATTTCTAACAATAAATTTGAAAGTATTAATATCCACTGTAAATCTGCCAAATTAAAATTTGAAACCCATTGACAATACAATTTGATGATCAAATGATGACACTTCTGCTGTCGGAGCATGATTTACACCTTGTGACGGGTCAGTAGTAAACGCACTCCATTCACTACTTCTATGTTTATAAACATAAGCACCATCAATATAGAATTTTTTATATTTGTAGCCAAGTCCGAATGTTACATAGTTTGTACTATTATCTAAAGTGAATGAAGGGCGTGTCCCTGCGGTATAAACTATATTTTGACCGTCTTTTACATTGTTTTTTACAGGAGAAGATACATTCGAATATCCTGCTCTAACACTAAATTGCGGAGTAACACGATATTCTGCACCAATTCTGAATGTATTTGTCGATTGATAGTAATCATCTATATCCTTATTTTCATAATAATATGTATCCATAAACATATCATTTCCATAGCCATATCCATTTTCATAGTGTGAACTGAAATTCATTCCTTGATAGCCTGTCCATTCGTAATCGGCACTGACGATTAATCTATTAGACAACACAGTAGCTGCACTGAATATCAATCTCCAAGGAGTCTGAAAACGATAATCGTTGTATCCATCATATCCATTATTAGTTATTGCACCTCCGGGACGAATGTCTACACCCCCATATTTATAGGTAGTTGCTCCATAGAAATATTCATTCATATTGTACCATGTCGGTGTATGGAAAGCTATACCAAATCTGAATTCATTGATTGGACGAACTATTATTCCTAATTTATAATTAAAACCTGAACCTTTTACATAATAGTTATTGGCAAGAGACCAATCGGCAGATGCATTTGGTGATATCTGATTTCCATTCTCTACATAAGCATTATTTAATTGCTCAGAATAAAGTGAAGTCAGATGGTATCTTAAATTAGTTATACCAAAATCCATACCCCAATAGACAATATTTGCAAAATTACCTCCAAAACTGATATTATATTCATCAACACAACCTTCCTCTATATTAAGAAATTCAGCATCACCTGTCGTTCCATTACCATATATTCCACTCCATTCTGTTTTGCCATCTTTATTTGATGGATTAATCAAATATGTATCATAACCGAGAATTGCCAACCATGGAGAATTATAATCATTCGGTCCCGGGTTATAGGGGTCATAACCATTCTCTGTTGTTAAGTCACCGACAGTGAGATTGTTGCTATTAGCAACGCCGGCAATATAGTTACTCATCGAACTACTTATATTTCCGATGTGACCACCATATACTCTATTTAATGATGATGACTTATTGTAAGTAAACCCGAAATTAAAAAACGGCATCACATTATTATTTAATTTCAAAGAACCTATATATCCTGCATTATTGAGAAGAAATTTAAACTCATCGCCTTTCACTTTATATCCGTTTGATTCTGTTGACGAATGTTGAATATCAAAATTAACAGTTGCACCTATTTCTGAACTTCTATACACACCAATACCGGCAGGATTATATGATAATGTAGTCATATCTCCACCAAGTGCACCAAAAGCTCCTCCCATAGACATAAAACGTGCAGTACCTTTCATATCAGGTTGAGAAAATTGAAATGCGTCAATCGCACTTTGTGCATTCAACAACATAGGCAATGCAAGCATTGAGACAAGTAATAATTTCTTTTTCATATATTATCTTATTTTATTAATTCAACAAAAATGAATCACACACCTATAATAGTGTGAGATTCATTATTTTTATGTTTTTTAACGATGTCGACCACCACCTCGACTTCCTCCTCCTCGATTTCCACCTCGATTGCTGCCACCGAAATTACCGCTACTTCTGTGATTACCGCTCCTATTTTGATTTATCGAGCCATTATTGCGATGTGAATTATTTGAGCCGTTACTATTTATCTTAGTAGAATTATTATTGCTTTTGGTAATTCCGGACTTATAACTACTGTTCTTATTATTGCTTTTATTTGATACCACAGAATTCCGGCGATGATTATTATAGCTGTTTGAGTTTTGATTTAATGCTCCGCTATTATTATTTGTTGTTCCTTGCTGTCTGAAACCATTATTATCAACTCTGTAACCCGGTTTACTACCATTACTTCTATGACTGCCATTATAGTGTCCTGCAGAATTTGAATTTGAATTGTATCTATGATTACCTACACTATTCGGACGAGAAGAGCCTGACCATCCGTAATCAACTCTATGAGTCCTGTTCCCTTGTGGTCTATAATCTGCATAATGATAATGATGATGATGTGGAGGATTATAACCTGGACCATAAGGAAGATGGTGTGGATACCATGATGGTCCCCGGAACGGATCATACCAACTCCACGATGGACCCCATGCATACCATGGGTCATACCATATTGAATTCCAACCCCAATTGTACCAATAATTCCATGTCGCATAAGGATATCCAAAAGTACAATACACTTTAAATGGTGTATATAGACCACTGAATGTAGGATACCCATTATTAATTACAATCTCTACGTTTCCATATGAATTGTTCAACACGTCTGCTAAAACATCTGAATTGTCGACAACTATTGTAGGATTATAGAACTTCTGTATTTGCTGTGTATATACAAAATCATCTGTATGAGCAACACCATTACCTATTGTATCTATAGATGTTTCGTAATACCCGCCAAACCGATTATAAGCATCAACATCCCAACCATTCACCATTTCAGATGATTCTGCTATATTTACAATTTCTGTCTTTTCTTTTTTTTCAGGATTATAATAAATGTCATCATCATAATAATCATCTGCATTCATCGTAAAACTGAATATTGAAAAAACAATTAAAAACAATCTATTCTTTTTCATACTTCTACTATTTTATATATTAGAGTTGAATTAAGTCGTTTAGTTTAATGATGTAAAAGTAACAATATTTTTTTGATTAAGTATCATATACAACATCACAATTACATTATTTTAAGACTTTTTATAGCTTATTCTACATTTTTAGATAGAATTCTCCTACTAATATTTTATATTCATCAGTAGGCATCCCCCTATCGATCTCCATTGTCAGTTCTCTATTATCAACCGACAATCTTGATTTTGAAAATTCTAATAGTATTCTTTTAAACTGAGCATTATAATTGCCTCTTACCTTTAGGCACCGACTTAAATATAAACCTATTTTTTCTCCTTCTTCAATCAATTTATCATACCAAAATGACGGACAAATCACAGAGATTTTTCCATTTTCTGTCAATAAATCCACACTCAAGCTCAATAAGGAAATCGGTGAGAGTTCTGATTTATGACGAGCTACAACTCTCGAATCTGTAAAATCTACGTTTACCCCGGAATCATAGTATGGCGGATTTGAAACTATATGGTCATATAAAATATTCTCACGCCTGCATTTATCACAAAAATCAGAATAATTAAATTTAAATGCTTCTAAACGACTATTCCACAAGGAATTACAAAAATTGAATTCACATTCATCTACAGATGCAGGATCGATATCAATGGCAGTAATGTAAGTAGTCTCTGAGCGTTGTGCCATCATTAAGGAAATTATCCCACATCCACATCCGACATCTAATACATTACGACAATTTTGCAGATCAACCCAACTGCCAAGTAACACTGCATCAATACCTACTTTCATTGCAGATTTTTCATGTAAAACAGAAAACTGTTTAAATCTGAATAGACGCTCTCTCATTTAAAAAGTAATTTTTTGCAAAGATATAAACATTTAAGAAACTTTTAACATCTTAATTTTAATTATCACACAAAATTCACTAATTTTGCACAAATTTTGTAGAGAAAAATAGAGCTATGGACAATATATTAAACGAAAATTATTTAAACAACGAGTGTAAAGTTACGATAGGGCCAATTATTACAGAGATACATGAACCAAACGATGATGAAAAAGTGGTACCGGACTATAATAATATGCCTGTACTTCCTCTTCGTGATGTAGTAGTTTTCCCCGGAGTAACTATCCCCATTTCTATCGGTAGAGAATCTTCTCTTGCATTAATAAATCATACCTACAAAAGCAAGGAAACAATCGTTTTGATAACCCAACGTTCAGCAGACACAGAACATCCGACACTAAAAGATTTATATGGAATTGGTGTTACTGCAAGCGTTTTAAAAGTACTTGAACTCCCTGATGGAACCACAAGTGCTATAATTCAAGCGAAACAAATTGTCAAACTTGAAAACATTTCATCATTTAAACCTTTTTTAAGAGGTCAAATAACCACTATTTCGGAGACAGTACCTCAAAACAGCGATGAAGAAATGGCTGCAATAATTGTCTCTATGAGAGAAACTTATGCAAAAATCCTAAATACTATCGGTGAAAACGAAACACAAGAAGTAAGATTTGCAATCAAGAATATTGACAATCCATTATTTCTAATTAACTTCCTTGCTGTTAATTCACCTTTAGATTCAAGTGTAAAACAATCACTACTTGAAATTACTGACCTCAAAGAACGTGCTCTAAATCTAACTCACCATTTGAATACAGCTTGTAAACTGATGGAAATTAAAGCTGATATTCAATCACGCACAAGAGAAGATTTGACTCAGCAACAACGCGAACACTTCCTCCATCAACAAATACGTGCTATTCAGGATGAACTTGGAGGTTCGGTTGAAGAACAAGAAATCGATGAACTAAAGGATAAAGCAGAAACAAAAATTTGGCCTGAATATGCACAAAAACATTTTGACAAAGAGATTAGAAAATTAGAACGTTTCAATCCTCAAAGTCCTGAATATGCTCTGCAATTCACTTATATAGAGACTCTCTTAGAACTGCCATGGAACACTTACTCAGAAGAAGAGTATACTCTCGCGAAAGTGGAACGGACTCTCAACAAAGACCACTATGGACTTGAAAAGGTCAAAGAACGCATACTTGAACACATGGCTGTTTTAAAGCTCAGAAAAGACATGAAAGCCCCAATTCTTTGTCTTTATGGTCCTCCGGGTGTAGGTAAAACTTCTCTCGGCAAATCTATTGCTAAAGCTATTGGTAGAGAATATGCAAGAGTTTCTTTTGGAGGTCTTCACGACGAAGCTGAAATAAGAGGTCATCGTAAAACCTATATCGGTGCAATGCCGGGTAGGATTATTTCTGCTATGACTAAAGGAGAAACATCCAATCCGGTGTTTGTTCTCGATGAAATTGATAAAATTGGAAAAGATTTTAAGGGAGACCCTTCTACTGCCCTATTAGAAGTGCTTGACCCTGAACAAAACAACAAATTTCACGATAACTACTTAGATATCGATTACGACCTTTCTAAAGTGATGTTCATTGCCACTGCCAATAGTCTAAGTACAATTTCCAAACCACTACTCGACAGAATGGAATTGATTGAAATAAGTGGTTACATTACAGAAGAAAAAATCGAAATTGCTCGACGTCATCTTGTACCAAAAGCTCTTGAAGAAAATGGTTTCGAAGAAAAAGAAATCGATTTCCCAAAAGCCACATTAAATAAAATCATTAATAATTATACTCGGGAATCAGGCGTTAGACTTCTCGAAAAGAAAATAGCTAAAGTTCTTCGTAAAATTGCACTACTAAAAGCTAGTGAAAAAGAATACCCAACAGTCATAAAGCCTGAAATGCTTACAGAATACCTCGGTGCAGAAGAAGTAACTCCGGATAATTATGAAAACAATGACTTTGCCGGTGTTGTTACCGGTTTGGCTTGGACACAAGTTGGTGGAGAAATATTATTTATAGAAACTTCATTATCAAAAGGTAAAGGTGAAAAACTTACTCTTACCGGAAACCTTGGTGACGTAATGAAAGAATCTGCAGTATTAGCTCTACAATATCTAAAAGCTCATGCAGAACAATTCGGAATAGATTCGGATACTTTCACTAAATACGATGTTCACATTCACGTACCGGAGGGTGCTATACCTAAAGACGGACCATCTGCCGGTGTAACAATGGCAACATCTTTAGCTTCTGCTTTTACACAAAGAAAAGTGCGTGCCAATCTTGCCATGACAGGCGAAATTACACTGCGAGGTAAAGTGTTGCCTGTCGGTGGTATCAAAGAAAAAATTCTTGCAGCTAAACGTGCCGGAATTAAAGAAATCATCCTTTGTAACCAAAACCGTAAAGATATTGAAGAAATAAACGACAAGTATCTGAAAGGATTGAAATTCCATTATGTAGATACAATTAAAGACGTTTTAGACTATGCTCTACTCAACGAGAAAGTACGTAATCCAATAGAGTTATAATAATACTATAAGTAGAATTTAGAATGTAAAGTGGAGTTGGATTCTGACTCCACTTTTGTCTGTATTAGGAGTATCTCTATATGTAAGTCGCCAAACATAATCGACTCTTAAAAATGTCAAAATATTATCTATACCTACTCCAATTTCCATATAAGGCAATTTCCCCATTGGAGCGGCAAATGAGTCAAACGGAAATCTATATAGTTCAGGATTGAAATGTGGATTATTTTTATCACTTAATGAACCATATAATCCTCTAAATGACACGACTTCTCTCAATTTAAGCTCCTTCAATAAAGGTATTCTATTAAATAATGCTCCATTAGCCCAATATGTAATATCCCACGACACATATTGGTCATTGGCAAATTCCATTGCATTCATCAATGAATAGCTCTCAGGCTGAATAGTATATGACAAATTTGCATTTGGCCACATCAATGCCGGATATTGCACTTGACTCCATATTTTTCCTGCTTTTAATATTATATCTGCATATCCAAACGCAGAAAACCAAAAACGCTTCTGTACTGAGAACTCTGTCTTGTTTAAAGTAAACTTGCTACCTAAAAAACCTTTAGGTCCATATTCATGTGTTAGTATGAATATTGGAGCATCCATATTAATTGGCAATCGTTCACTCTTTGTCTGATAAAATTTCTCTCCCGGAGCATATCTGAGCGTGAGAAAAAATGATGCTTGGCTATACCGTTTATCTACGTCACCATAAGCATTTTCAAACGGAAGCCATTTAGTTGCCTCTTGAATTTCATGTTTAAAACCTAAATCAAACGAGAACCCTCCGGGTCGTTCCATTTTATAATTTAACTTAGACAACCTTCGATAAGTAATCTTATTATTGGGCTTTCTTTTTAAAGAGAGGAAAACATTATCCATATTAGTAAATAAATAATGTTGCCCCAATTGGTCTAAGTCATATTTATGCTCTACCTTAATAGAATGGATTGGGAATTCACGTGAATGGTATTTCTTATCATTAAATGAATATTCAAGTTCTGCCCAATATTTAAACTTCCGATCCTTTGTACCATAAGCCAAATATCCTCTTGCAAAGAAGTTCTTACTTAAATTAGCTGTTGTCATTCCTCCAACTCTAAATCTCGCACCTTCTGCAGTGTTGGCACTAACAAGTGTATTCATCGGACCTATATCAAACTTACTATCTTCCCCGGTTTTAATATAACCCGATACTAATATTGTCAATAATTTTTCTGTCCAATAGAAAATTGGAACATCACGTAATTTCTCCAACATTAAATCCATCGATTTCTCTGCATTTTTAATCGGGATTCGACGATGATCTTCCCAAAATTCATCCGGCATCATCATCGCATAATCTGAAACAAATTCTTTGCCTTCCTTGTTATAAAACTTCTTATATTCACCATCTAATTCATCAAAACTAAAATTGCTATATGATGTTTGTCGTCTTGCATACAACCCTTGAGAACCCGGAATTATTTCAAACTCTACTGTCATATCATCGCTTGTTTTCAGTCGAGTTCCATCATCTGACTTTGCAAAATTTTGCACTATATAAATATCCTTGACATAATTTAAATTTATTGCCTTAGGGACATTCATTACCAATTTTTTTATAAACATTGTTGTGTCTCTAAGAGGCACGTAAATTCTTCCATTAAAACCAAACGATTCCGGATTGTGAGGTGCAAAGCTAAGTTCTACACATCTTTCTCCATCAATAGGTATTGTATCATTAAGATAAAATTTATAATAATTTGTTGCAATGTTCGACAATGGGCTGACAAATCTATTTTGCATTATAGTAACATCATTTTGGAATATATCAATCTCTCTAAAAATATCTTCCAAGAATTTTTGTATGCTTTCTTCATCAAAGGAATCATCAAGTCCACTTCGTTTTATGCCTTCTACTATTTCTTTTTCAGAATGTGGATTTCTACGATATATCGATTTAGCAACCTTCTCTTTTATGGAAAGTGTCAATATCGGCTTCCCCGATACTTCGCTGGTGTCTATAAAATCATAAATAAATCCAAATTTATTTGTAAGCCAACTATCATCACCATGTTTAGAAAAATTATTGAGTGCTAAATTCAATTTCTCATACTTTTCATAATTAAAATAATGGTGATTTTTTGGATCATATTGTTTATATTTATCTCTTATTTTTTCAACAAAGGCCACTGCAGGATTATTTTTTTTTGAATATTTGCTTTTGCTCGGTTTTACGACAACTTCTTTCAACGATATTGATGACGGTACTAATTTGATATTCAAATAGTTGACCTTCCCTTTAACAATATCAATATATTTTGTCTCATATCCGAGGCAGTTCACTTGCAGAGAGTTAAACTTTGATTTTGTAGATAGTTGAAATTTTCCATTCTCATCTGAAATAGTACCTTTATTCGTTCCTTTGAGAAAGACGTTTACAAATGATAATGGTTCATTTGATATTGAATCTACTATTGTACCATAAATAGTAGTAGCGTTTTGTGCTTTAATATCAAAGCACAAAATTAAAAAACATATAAATATTATTTTCAAAATTAATTTGCCACTCACTTTTTCCTATCTATTGTTTTTAGTAATTTTGCATCAAAATTAAACAACAAAATTACTAAATTTAATCAAAATTTGCTTACTAATTTAAATCAAATAATAATATCTCTCAAAATTATAACAAAAATTAATACTATTTAGTTATATGAATAAGGAAATAGAACATAAATACCTTGTCAAGGACGATAGCTACAAAAAAATGTCCGGTAAATGTATAAACATTGTACAAGGCTATCTATCAAGGGATATAAACAAAACTATTCGAATAAGAAAGGCCGAAGACAAATCATTCTTAACTATTAAAGGACGTAATGATGGTGACACTCGCTCAGAATTTGAATACGAAATCCCAACATCTGATTTCAATCAATTATTAGATTTATGTGAAGGTAGGATTATTCATAAAAATCGTTATATCATAGAATATAAAGGTTACAAATGGGAAATAGATGAATTCTTAGATGAGCTTGCTCCTCTTGTCGTGGCAGAAATCGAACTTAACGAATCTCATTATGATTATCCATTACCTTCTTTCATCGGTGAAAATGTAACTAACAACCCTACCTACTATAATTCTAACTTATAGCGATATCTATAAAATCAATTTAAATTTTTTAGAGACAATGAAATCCTTTTACGTTCGTTATCTACATCAATGACTTTCACTTTCACTTGTTGATTAACAGATACAACACTATTTATATCTGTAACAAATTCATTTGATAATTCTGAAATATGAACTAAGCCTTTTACTTTTAAACCAATATCCACAAAACAGCCAAATGCAGTAACATTTGACACAATTCCGGGTAAAATCATTCCGGATTTTAAATCATCTATTTCTGAAATATCTCTATTAAACTCAAATATTTTGACTACACTACGAGGATCTCTTCCAGGCTTATCTAATTCTGCCATGATATCCTGAAGTGTTTCAATTCCAACATCTTGTGAAATGTAATTTCTCAAATTAAGATTATTACGAATTTCACTTGATAAAATAAAATGTTTTATGTCACATCCACAATCTTTGGCCATTTGCTCAACCAAAACATATCTTTCAGGATGTATCGATGTATTATCTAATGGATTTTTCGGATTCGATATTTTCAAAAAGGCAGCACATTGTTCATATGCTTTTTTACCTAATCTTGGAACGTTTAATAGCGATTTTCTGTCGCAAAAAGCTCCATTTTCATTTCTATAGTCTATAATATTTTGTGCCAATTGAGGTCCTAATCCGGAAACATAGGATAATAATTCTTTACTCGCTGTATTTAAATCTACACCAACCAAATTTACACAACTTTCAACAGTACTGTCAAGCTTCTTTTTCAACAATGATTGATCCACATCGTGCTGATATTGTCCTACTCCAATTGATTTAGGATCAATTTTTACCAATTCCGACAACGGATCCATCAATCTTCTTCCAATTGAAACTGCTCCTCTTACTGTTACATCGTAATCAGGAAATTCTTCTCGAGCTACCTTTGAAGCGGAATAAACTGATGCTCCATCTTCATTTACAACAAATACGTTGAGATCTCTATTAAATTTTATACTTTTGACTAAATCTTCGGTTTCTCTACCTGCTGTACCATTACCTATTGCAATTGCCTCTATTTTGTATTGCTCTATCAAAGTTGTTATTTTTCTTATTGCGTTAGCTCTATCTCTTTGTGGAGCATGAGGATAAATTGTGTCATTATACAATAATTTACCTTCAGAATTTAAACATACGATTTTGCAACCTGTGCGATAACCCGGATCAATTGCTAATATTTTTTTACGTCCCAATGGCGGAGACAACAGAAGTTTGCGTAAATTTTCTGAAAACACATTTACTGCTTCTATATCCGATTGCTCTTTCTTTTGGCTTAGAACTTCATTCTCTATTGATGGACGCAATAATCTAACATAACTGTCATGGACTGCATCTCTAACTAAATCCTGTAATTCTCCGTTACCTTTGGTAAATAACTCTGCTATCTTATCTTCAGCATCATCCGACGGAGCTATTGAATATTTCAATATTCCTTCTTCTGCACCACGTCGTATAGCGAGATACCTGTGAGATGAACAATAATTTAAAGGCTGAGAAAAATCAAAATAGTCTCTATATTTTTGACCTTCATCTTCTTTACCTTTAATTACTTTTGATTTTATTACAGATGTACGTTTGAATATTTGACGCAGTCTATTCCTACTTCTCACATCTTCACTAACCCATTCTGCAATTATATCTTGTGCTCCTTTTATTGCGACAATATCCGAACTTATATTTTGATTATAAAATCTTTTCAACGGTGGTAAGGCGGCTTTTTGCGACATTATTATTTTTGCTAATGGTTCTAAACCATTTTGACGAGCAATTTCCGCTTTCGTTTTTCTTTTAGGTTTATATGGTAAATATATATCCTCTAACTTAACAGAATCCCAAATATTATCTATCCGATATTTTAATTCCGGAGTCAATTTACCTTGTTCGGAAATGGTTTCAATTACATAATCTTTTCGTTTAGTTAAAGTTTTCAGGTTCTCATAGCGTTCTGATATTTCAGTCAATTTGACTTCATTCATAGAATTGGTCTTTTCCTTTCTATATCTTGAAATGAATGGAATAGTTGCTCCTTCATCCAACATTTTTAATATGTTAGCAATAATCCACTCATCAATGTTTTGCTCGGATGAAATAACTTTAACTAATTCTGTCATAACTGAACTAAATTAACCCAATTAAAGAATTTATATCTTCCACTCCATGTCTAATGCAATATTCTTCGATATATTCAAGTGCCTTTATAGTGACGTCAGGCTCAATAAAATTTGCAGTTCCAATTTCTACTGCCGTAGCTCCTGCAAGTATAAATTCTATTGCATCTCTACCATTCATAATACCACCCAATCCTATTACAGGAATATTTACAGCCTTTGAAACTTGCCATACCATTCTGACTGCAATCGGACGAATACACGGACCGGATAATCCACCGGTAATTGTACTCAATAACGGTTTTTGCTTTTCGACATCAATTGCCATCCCGAGAAATGTATTAGTTAACGATACAGAGTCAGCACCTTCTGCTTCTACAACTTTAGCTATTGATGCTATGTCTGTCACATTTGGAGATAATTTCACTATCATTGGTTTAGTATAGACTTTCCTGACTGCCTTTGTTACTGATGCGGCTCCTTCACATGTAGTACCAAATGCCATTCCTCCTTGCTTAACATTGGGACATGATATATTAACTTCTATACCATCTACTCTTTCTAACGGCATCAATTTTTTACAAACTGCAGTATAATCATCTATTGATGCACCACTTACATTAACTATTATTTTACAATTATAATCCTTGATACGTGGATATATCTGCTCTATAAAATAATCAACTCCTTTATTTTGAAGTCCGACAGCATTTAACATCCCGCTAGGCGTCTCTGCCATTCGAGGATATGGATTACCTTCTCGGTGATTTAATGTTGTCCCTTTTACTATAATTGCACCTAAGCGATTCAAATCAATTATATCAGAAAATTCTTCACCATAACCAAATGTGCCGGATGCTGTCATAATAGGATTGTCCAACAACAATCCACCTATATTTACTTTTAAATTTCCCATTTCAAATCATTTATATTAAATACAGGTCCTGATGTGCATACACACACATGACCTTCTTTAGAATCTTCTACACAACACAAACATGCTCCTAATCCACAAGCCATTTTATTCTCAAGACTTACCTCACATTCACAGCCTTTTTCTTTTGCTATTTTTGCGATGGCTTTCATCATCGGTAGCGGTCCGCAACAATAAATTTTCTCAAATTCTGCATTTAAGATTGTATTCACAGTCACAAAGCCTTTTTCTCCTTTCGACCCATCCTCTGTTGAAAGATGTAATTCGCCATATTTTTCAAATTCTTCTAATTGAAGTAGATCAGTATCCTTACGTCCTCCTAATAAAAAGTATGGAGCAAATCCATTATCTTTCAACATTTTACCCCAATAAAGCATAGGAGCCGTACCAACTCCTCCTCCTACTAACAATACTTTTTTACTATTTGATTTCGGCAATGAAAATCCGTTCCCTAATGGCAATAAGATATTAATTATTTCATTTCGTTGAGAGTTACATATAGCATGCGTACCCTCGCCGGCATCTTTTACCAACAACCACAACAACTGATTTTCTTCATCTACAAAATTTACCGAAATAGGACGTCTGAGAAATGTGTTTTTAGACTTATCTACCTTTATATTTACAAATTGTCCTCCATTTATATCGGGTAATTTGCCTTTTGTCGGTGTCAATTTCAATAGAGTGTATCCATTATTGTATCGTTCAATATCGACAACTCTAAAATCCATTAAAGATTTTTTTGTCATAATATTTCTTTTTTAATTATTTCTTTTTATTAAATTTTTCTACCTCCTAAAGCTACCAACAGACCTGCCAACTCATCTCTAACCTCATGTAATCGGTCGATAACTTCCATTCGCCGCGAAACGTTTTGCCTGTTTGAACGCATTTGTTCTTTTGCGGACTCTATTTTAAGACCACGTTCTTTAACTAAATATTTAATTATTCGAAGCGTTTCTATGTCTTGCGGACGATAATAACGTACATTGCCATTATTCCTCATTGGCTTTATTTGAGGAAACTCCTTTTCCCAAAATCTTAATGTAGATTGCGGTATGTCTAATATTTCAGACACCTCTTGAATCTTATAGTACATCTTGCTACATTCTTCCATGTCTTCACAATTTATTATTTTCAATCCATTACATGACCGGCATTCTCAGCTTCTTGTATCATATCATTATATTCCTCTTCCGTTAAATCCATAAAATAATAATTAACGGGATTTTGCGGTTCATTTTTAAATCTTACTTCATAATGAAGATGAGGTCCGGTCGATTTTCCTGTACTACCTACTTCACCAATCTTATCGCCTCTCTTTACTTCTTGACCTGAAGTGACTGTTATCTTACTTAAGTGAGCATATCTTGTCAAATAATTATATCCATGCTCAATATTAACAACATTGCCATAACCACTCGCCCAACCTGCTTCCGACACTCTTCCGTCAGCTGTGGCATAAACCGGTGTTCCTGTAGGTGCAGCAAAATCAAGTCCTTCATGAAAACGCGTCGAACCATAAACCGGATCTCTACGATAACCATAGCCGGAAGACATTGTATAATCGTCTAAACTAATAGGCAATATTGACGGAATATGTAATATCTTATCTTTTTGCTTTTGAGCCATATTTTTTAACTGATCGAATGATAACGACTGCACATACAATTGACGATCTAAAAGATCAATTCCTCGAGTGACCTGCGACACTAATTCAGAATCTGACAATTTTTGCAATTCCTTGTATCGTTGTTCATTATCTAAACCTGCATACCTTTGTGCATCTTCCATTGGCTCCATTTGCATCATCACACGATAAAAATTATCATCTCGCTTCTTTATATCTTCCATAATATTAAGCGAATAATTTAATCGTCTTTGTAATAATTCGTACTGAAACCTCAACTCATTGTTTTCTTGACGCAATGACTCCATGCCCGGTGAGTCGAAAAGATAATAGAAAGACACGAATAATATTGAACAGAAAACTACCCCGAAAACAAGATGTTTAACTATTGACAAAACTCTTTGCTTCAATGTCGGATAGACACGTTCATAATTATCTGTCGAAGGATTATATCTATAAAAAATTTTTTTGCTCATGACAAATCAAGTACACAAAATAATATTTTTTGCAAAAATAGCGAAAAATTCCTAATTTTGCACTCAAATTACAAAATTGGTATATAAAATATGTTGACTGCAAACGAAATTCGAGAATCATTCAAGGAATTTTTTCGAAACAAAGGGCACCAAATAGTGCCATCCGCTCCTATGGTTATTAAAGATGATCCCACATTGATGTTCACCAATGCAGGTATGAATCAATTTAAAGATATTATCCTTGGTAATAGAGCGGCAAAACACAAAAGAGTGGCAGACTCACAAAAGTGTCTTCGTGTAAGTGGTAAACACAACGACTTGGAGGAAGTTGGACATGACACATACCACCACACAATGTTTGAAATGTTAGGCAACTGGTCATTCGGAGATTATTTTAAAAAAGAAGCTATTGATTGGGCTTGGGAATATTTAGTAGATGTACTAAAACTCGATCCTAAACGTTTATATGCGACTGTATTTGAGGGCTATGCACCTGAAGGCTTGGAACGTGACAATGAAGCTGCAAGCTACTGGGAAAGTCATCTTCCTTCATCTCACATCATCAATGGCAATCGAAAAGACAATTTTTGGGAGATGGGTGACACAGGTCCTTGCGGTCCTTGCTCGGAAATTCATATTGACTTACGCTCTGACGAAGAGAGAGAAGCTATCGATGGTGCATCCTTAGTCAATAAAGATAATCCTCAAGTAATTGAAATTTGGAACCTTGTATTCATGCAATACAACCGCAAAGCAGACTCTTCATTAGAAAGTCTTCCTGCTAAAGTTATTGACACCGGTATGGGTTTTGAACGCCTATGTATGGCTCTACAAGGCAAAAAATCAAACTACGACACTGACGTATTCCAACCTATTATCAAAATAATCGGTGAATTATCGAATAAAGAATATGGCGTTGACTCTAAAGTAGATGTTGCAATGCGTGTAATTGCCGACCATATTCGCACAATATCATTCTCAATTGCAGACAACCAACTTCCTTCAAATGCTAAAGCAGGATATGTAATCAGACGTATTCTTCGTCGTGCTGTCAGATATGCATATACATTCCTTGACCAAAAAGAAGCTTTCCTATATAAATTAGTTCCGGTATTGATTCAACAAATGGGTGATTCATATCCTGAATTGGCAGCATCTCAATCCTTAATAACAAAAGTTATCAAAGAGGAAGAAGAGGCTTTCTTACGAACATTAGACAAAGGCATCGGTCTTTTAGATTCACTTATTCAAATTGCACAAACTTCAGGTAACAAAGAAATCAAAGGAAATGAAGTGTTTACACTTTATGATACTTACGGATTCCCTCTCGATTTGACTGAACTGATACTTCGTGAAAATGGAATGAACGTTGATATAGACGGCTTCAACTCAGAGATGCAAAAACAAAAAGAAAGAGCAAGAAATGCCGCATCTGTAGAAACTGACGATTGGGTTGTCATACGTGAAGGTGAAGAAGAATTTGTAGGATACGATTGCAATAAATGTGAAACACAAATTCTACGCTATCGTAAAGTAAAACAAAAAAATAAAGAATTTTACCAATTGATTCTTAACAAAACTCCTTTCTATGCAGAAATGGGAGGTCAAGTCGGCGACAAAGGATATTTGAAATCAGAAAACGAAACAATCCAAATCTCTGACACAAAAAAAGAGAACAATATCGGAATTCATATTACTTCAAAACTCCCAAATGATCCGACATCTACATTTGAGGCCATCATAGATGAAGAAGCCCGAATGGCTACATCTTGTAACCATACAGCTACACACCTGCTTCATGAAGCTTTGCGAGAAGTTCTCGGTAATCATGTCGAACAAAAAGGTTCGTATGTAAACCCTGAAATTCTACGTTTCGACTTCTCTCATTTCCAAAAAGTCACACCGGAAGAAATCAGAAAAGTCGAACACCTTGTCAACCGACGTATTCGTAAAGCCACAGCTCTTGAAGAACATCGTAATATACCAATCAACAAAGCTCGCGAAATGGGTGCAATGGCATTATTTGGAGAAAAATATGGCGACCATGTTCGCGTAATAAAATATGGATCATCAGTGGAATTATGTGGTGGTACACACGTTCCAAATACAGGCAACATTGGTATGTTAAGAATTGTTAGTGAAAGCAGTATTGCTGCCGGAATCAGACGTATTGAAGCCATTACAGCAACTACTGTTGAAAACAGCATCGACGAATTGACTGATACTATGGTTGACCTTGCGACATTATTTGGCAACTCTTCCGATGTAAAAGCTTCCGTAATTAAAGCTATCAAAGAAAACTCTAACTTAAAACATCAAGTTGAAGATTTCATGAAAGAACGTACGGCTGCTTTAATCAAACGAGTTATGGAAAATGCTAAAGTTGTCAATGGAATAAACATTACTAAATTAACCGGACCTCGCATACCTGAAGTAGTCAAAAATGTTGCATTCAGCATTAAAAATTCTATGCCGAATAATACCGTGTTTATCGCAACTACATACGAAGGCACAAAACCACTTTTAACATTAATGATTACTGATGATTTAGTCGCAACCGGACTTAATGCCGGTCAAATTGTAAGAGAAGCGGCTAAACTAATCCAAGGCGGTGGAGGTGGACAACCATTCTTTGCCCAAGCAGGAGGAAAACTAACTGACGGACTTGCCGCAGCTGAAGAAAAAATCATAGAGCTATTAGGATTAAAACAGCCATAAGTCAGTTATAATCAACGATTTAAAACAAGTCACAAAACTTTTCTAAAATTTTGTGACTTGTTTTTTTAATTTTATTTTTGTAAATCGAACTATTTTACTAACTTTACGCAAATTTTATTGGCAACTTTACTTAACACCTTTAATCTAATAAAACTGGATAATAAGATTGCCATTTGTTTTGAAAAATAACAACTTTAATAATTAAAAAATGGAAGAAAATCTTGTAAAAACGTGTCTTCATGACCGCCATGTAGCACAAGGAGCTTTAATGTCGCCTTTCGGTGGATTTGATATGCCGATACAGTATTCAACAATTATCGATGAACACAATGCTGTTAGAAACAACGTTGGAGTCTTTGACGTAAGTCACATGGGCGAAGTAAGAATCTCAGGTAAAGATGCTTATAAATATGTCAGCCATATATTTTGTAACGATGTAACAGGTGCTCCGGATGGAAAAATTTTCTACGGAATGATGTGTTACGAAAATGGTGGTGTCGTAGATGACCTATTGGTTTACAAAGTAAATGAGGAAGAATATTTCTTGGTGATTAATGCATCAAATATCGCTAAAGACTATGCATGGATTGAGAAAAATGCAGATAGCTACGATGTAAAACTTGAAAATCAAAGCGACTACTACGGAGAAGTGGCTGTTCAAGGACCAAACGCGGAAGCTACACTAATTAAATTATTAGGATTACCACTACAAGAAATCGAATTTTACACATTCAAAACATTCAATATCGATGGAGAAGATGTAATAATCAGCCGTACAGGCTACACAGGCGAAGATGGTTTCGAAATTTACGGAAGCCACGATTTCACACGCAAAATGTGGGATATGCTCATGAAAGATGGCGTAACACCATGCGGATTAGGATGTCGTGATACACTTCGCTTTGAAGTGGGTCTTCCTCTTTACGGACATGAATTGACAGCCGACATCACTCCGATCGAAGCAAGTTTGAGTATGTTTGCTCGTTTTGAAAAACCGGAATTTATCGGACGCGAAGCACTTGCAAAACAAAAAGAAGAAGGTGTAACACGCAGAATCGTAGGTATCGAACTTGAAGGCAAAGCAGTGCCACGTCAAGGTTACCCTGTAGAAGTTGAAGGAAAAGTAATTGGAGAAGTAACAACAGGTTACAATTCAATCTCAACAGGAAAAAGTGTAGCAATGGCAATGTTAGATAAAGCCTACACAAAATTAGGCACACCGGTGGAAATCAGAATACGTAAAAAAACATTCCCCGGCGTTGTTGTAAAAAAACGCTTTTACGAAAAAAATTACAAAAAATAAAAAATTATAACATTTAAATAACACAACTATGAGCAAAGTATTAAATGACGTTCGTTACGCAGAATCACACGAATGGGCAAAACTTGATGGCGAATTCGCATATGTAGGTATTTCAGATTACGCACAACACGCACTTGGTAATATCGTATATGTTGACATGCCTGAAGTTGGCGACGAAGTAACTCAAGGAGAAGAATTTGGTGCTGTAGAATCAGTAAAAGCAGCAAGCGACTTAATTTCTCCTATTAGTGGTGAAGTTGTAGAAATCAACGAAGCATTAGAAGACTCTCCGGAACTTGTTAATGAAGATGCTTACGAAAACTGGATTATGAAAGTAAAAGTAAGCGACCCGGCTGAATTTGACAACCTTTTGGATGCAGAAGCATACGCAAAAATCTGCGAAGAATAATAAATAATGACTTACATTTAAGGGTCTTATAGGCATAAGCCCTATAAGACCCTAATCAATTATTAATACACCAAACCATGAGCAACAAATTTATTCCACATACAGAGGAAGATATTCGCTTTATGCTCGACAAAATTGGCATTAAAAGCATTGACGACCTCTATGCTGAAGTTCCTGAAGAAGTAAAACTTAAAGGTGATTACAACATCCCTTCTGCAATGTCAGAAATTGAAATTCGTAAACACTTCACTGAACTTGGCAACAAAAACAAACAACTTACAATTTTCGCAGGTGGTGGAGTTTACGACCACTACTCACCATCAGTCATAGCACACTTGCTTGCAAGAAGTGAGTTTTACACAGCTTACACCCCATATCAACCTGAAATATCACAAGGCACACTTCAATATATATTCGAATATCAAAGTATGATTAGCGAATTAAACGGGATGGAGTGTACCAATGCATCAATGTATGATGGTGCGACAGCGACTGCAGAAGCAATGTTTATGATGGTTGCATCAGCGAAAAAGAAAAATCGTGTGGTTCTTTCAGATACATTGACAGAAAGAATTATCAAAGTCGTTAATACTTACGCAAAATTCAAAGGAATTGAAGTAACTGTAATTGAAGAAAAAGATGGCGTAAGCGATCTTGAAGCAATTAAGGCAGAATTAGAAAAAGGAGATGTAGCAGGTGTAATCGTATCTACTCCAAACAAATATGGTATTGTCGAAGATTACACAGGTCTTGCAGATGCCATCCACGCAGCAAAAGGGATGTTGACCATAAATGCTGACCCATCTACATTAGCAGTGCTTCGCACTCCTAAAGAATGGGGAGCTGACATCGCTTGCGGTGATGGTCAATCATTAGGTATGCCATTGTGTTTCGGTGGTCCATACTTAGGCTACTTATCTTGTTCCCAAGGCACATTAAGAAAAATGCCGGGACGTGTGGTTGGAGCGACAAAAGATGCAGATGGCAAACGTGCATTTGTCTTAACATTGCAAGCACGCGAACAACATATTCGTAGAGAAAAAGCAACAAGTAATATCTGTTCTAACCAATCATTAATGGCATTGTATGCAACAATATATTTGTCATTAATGGGTAAAGAAGGTTTGAAAGAAGTGAATGTACTATCGGCAGACGGAGCTCACTACCTATTCAACAAACTCATTGAAACAGGCAAATTTGAAGCTGCATATCCAAACAAACCATTCCTAAAAGAATTTGTAGTCAAAACTTCACTCGATATTAATGCAATCAACAAAAAGTTGGAAGAAAATGGCATAATGGGTGGTCTTGACTTAGGCAATGGCAAAGTTGCTTTTGCTGTTACTGAAAAGCGTACAAAAGAAGAAATTGACACATTAGTAAAATTAATGACAGAGTAACGCCATGAAATACTACGATAAATTAATATTCGAATTGTCTCGTCCCGGACGTAAAGGATACGAATTACCTAAAAACGAATTTGACTCTAAAGAATGTCCTATTCCGGCAGAATTGCGTCGCCAAGCGTCATTAGACCTTCCGGAAGTAAGTGAACTTGATGTTGTACGCCATTATACAAACCTCTCTTCAAAGAATTTTGGTGTTGACACAGGATTTTACCCATTAGGATCTTGTACAATGAAATACAATCCTAAAATTAATGAAGAGGTAGCGGCAATGCCTGCATTCAACAATATTCACCCTTTACAAAGTGAAGAATCTGTTCAAGGAGCTCTTGAATTATATTATAACCTTCAAGATATGCTTTCAAATATTGCCGGATTTGAAGAATTCACTTTAAATCCTTATGCAGGTGCACATGGTGAATTAACAGGATTAATGGTTATGCGTCGCTATCATGAAGCAAGAGGCGAACACCAACGTACAAAAGTCATTATTCCTAATAGTGCTCATGGTACAAATCCTGCGTCTGCCATGGTTGCCGGATTAGAAGTTGTCGAAGTGAAATCTAAACCTAACGGTTCAATTGATGTTGAAGATCTAAAACCTCTTCTTGATAATACTATTGCAGGAATTATGATGACGAACCCGAATACACTTGGAATGTTCGAAATCGAAATTATGGAAATAGCAAAATTAGTTCACGAAGCAGGTGGTCTTTTATACTATGATGGTGCTAACCTCAATCCTCTCCTTGGTAAAGTTCGCCCCGGCGATATGGGATTCGACATTATGCACATCAACATTCACAAAACATTCTCTACTCCTCATGGTGGTGGTGGTCCCGGTTCCGGTCCTGTCGGTGTAGCTAAAGCACTTGTTGATTATCTACCTAATCCTCACGTTAAGAAAAATGAAGAAGGTAAATTCTATGTTGATTTTGGCAAAGATAGTCTCGGCTCGGTTTCTACTTTCTTAGGTAATTTCGGAGTAATGATTAAAGCGTATGCTTACATCCTCACTTTAGGAAAAGAGAACTTAAAAAATGTAGGTCCTATGGCAACATTAAACGCAAACTACATTAAAGAATCTCTTAAAGATGACTATCTTCTTCCAATAGAAGGTGTATGCAAGCATGAATTCGTCTTTGACGGTCTTAAAGATAAAAGCACAGGCGTCACAACACTTAATGTTGCAAAACGCCTACTTGATTACGGATTCCATGCTCCAACAATCTATTTCCCGTTATTGTTCCATGAGTCAATGATGATAGAACCTACTGAAACAGAATCTTTAGAAACATTAGATGAATTCATCGAAGTAATGCATACAGTTGCTAAAGAAGCTCGTGAAACTCCGGATGATGTTAAGAATGCTCCGTTAACTACTCTTGTTCGTAAATTAGATGAGACCACAGCAGCTAAGCATCCGATTTTAAATTACAAAACTTTAATTTCAGAACCTGAATTATAAGTACTTATAATGTGCCGACGGTCAATATTCATTGCCGTCGGCATTTCTAAATAAATACAATATGCATAGCGATTTAATAATTATAGGAGCCGGTCCCGGTGGTTATGAAACAGCGTTAGATGCTGCCAAACGTGGAAAATCAGTAACATTGTTTGAAGGTGCGAATTTAGGTGGCACCTGCCTTAATGAAGGATGTATCCCCACAAAGTGTCTATGCAAAAATGCTGAAGTTCTAACACAATTTAAAGAAGCGGATAAATTTGGAATCGATGATTTCCAATTCAGTTTTGACTTAAATAAAGTTATGGCTCGCAAAAACGAAGTCATTTCGACTCTCAGAGACGGAATTGCATCATTGATGAAAAGTGCAAAAGTAAATGTAGTCAATGCTTTTGCTTCATTTAAAGATAGCAAGACTATTGTGGCTGATGGTCAAGAATACACTGCTGATAATATAATCATTGCAACAGGAAGCATCTCTCGCTCATTACCAATTGAAGGTGCAAATTTAGAATGTGTAATGAATTCTACCGACTTATTGAATATCAACAGAATTCCTGAGAGTCTCACCATTGTTGGGGGAGGTGTAATAGGAATGGAATTTGCTTCTATATTCAATGCAATGGGAACAAAAGTTACAGTGGTAGAATTTATGAAACAAATTCTACCTCCATTTGATAGTGACATAGCTAAACGCTTAAAACAAAGTCTATCAAAAAGAGGCATTAATATATTGACATCTGCAGCCGTGCAAAAAATTGAAAAAAATGAAGTTGGCGATATTGTAACAACCTATGAATCAAAAGGAAAAGTTTCAGAAATTATAAGTTCTGATATTCTTATGGCGGTTGGTCGTGCACCAAGAGTTGACGGGCTTAATCTTGAAAATGCAGGAGTAGAATTCTCAAACAGAGGTATTCCGGTAGATGATAATATGCGTACAAATATCGACCATATTTATGCAATCGGAGATGTAAATGCAAAATTAATGTTAGCTCACGTTGCTACATTCCAAGGCATTAGAGCATTAAATGCTATCGACGGAAGAAAAGATACTATTGATTTCTCTATTGTTCCATCTGCTGTATTCACTCAGCCGGAATGTGGAATGGTTGGCATAACAGAAGAACAATGCAAAGCTAAAGAGATTGCTATTAAAGTTGGACAAAGCTTCTTCCGTGCAAATGGTAAAGCCTTAGCTTTAGGAGAATCCGAAGGCCTTTGCAAACTTATTTTCGATGCTGCAACCGACAAATTAATAGGTGCACATATCATGGGAGTTCAAGCTGCAGATCTTGCACAACAAGCCGGAGACCTTATGGCACGCAATACTACATTAACAGAGATGAAAGAAATTATTTTCGGACATCCCACTGTTAGCGAAGTACTTCTATCAGCTACACATAATGTGAAATAATGATTCACTAAAATTGATGTCCTCAAAGTTGTCGCCGACTTTGAGGACAATTTAATTAAATAATGGCTTAATGAACAAACGGATTATACATTTTTTCCGTTTTTATATTCGTAGAAGAGCCATGACCGGGATAGACTATAGTATCATCAGGGAGTGTCAATAAAACCTCATTTATACTTTTAATAAGTGTCTGATAATTACCTCCAGGCAAATCAGTTCTCCCAATACTACTCTGAAATAATGCATCACCTGTAATAACAAATCCTCCATTCTTGCAATACAACGCCACGCTACCCGGTGAATGTCCCGGAACTTGAAGTATGAGTATTTCTTCATTCCCTAATGTCAACACATCGCCATGTTTAATACATTTGATTGTATCTACATTTGAAATTTTAATATTGAGACCAAACATTTCTGCTTGATTTTTAATTCTTTGTCCTAAGAAAACATCTTCCTCATTTGCATATACTTCAACTCCATATTCATCTTTAATAAATTGATTTCCGAATACATGGTCTATATGAAGATGCGTATTAATGATCATCTTTACAATGAGAGAATTTTTTGAAATAAAATTGTTTATGACACCATATTCTCTATCATAAATCATTCCCGGGTCAATTACCGCACATTCTTTTGAAATGGAATCCCATATCAAATATGTATTTACCCCAAACATATTAAAACTGAATTGTGCTATTTCCATATCTTATTAACAAAATAATATTACCATTTATAATAAATGTGTGTAAGTTAATTTCTTAGTTTCAAAAAAAGATTCATCAAAATATGTAGAAATATCTTCCACTATACTCTGTTTTACAAATTGAGCTATTTCTGAATCAAGCTCACCTCCCTTAAGGGTAATTACTCCGTTTGGTAAAGAATTTATATTATCTTTTGAGATATTTTTTCTACAAAGTTTAATCAAATCAGGTAATGGCATCACTGCCCGACTAACTACGAAATCAAATTTTGAATGACATTCCCCAATATCACCATGTTGAAATGTCACATTTGTCAATCCTATTTCTTCCGCAATTGAAGAGGCAACTTTCAATTTTTTACCAACACGATCTATTAAATGAAATTTGACATTAGGAAAATAGATTGCTAATGGAATTCCCGGTAATCCCCCACCCGTACCAAAGTCAAGCACTTTCGTTGATGATTGAAAATTTATAAATTTTGCTATTGATAATGAGTGTAAAATATGATTGATCTCCAAATTTTCAATATCTTTTCTTGAAATTACATTTATTTTATCATTCCATTCAGGATATAAATCCATTATACGTTCATACTGAGCATATTGCGACTCTGTTAAATTTCTAAAATATTTTTTTATTACATTTATCATTGTGTGTCAATTATTTACAAAAATTATTCATCCAATTATTAATCAATAAATTAGCATGCGAACGCCATTTAACCACAGGGCGTTTAGAGACAGAATCATTAGGATAATAATTAACCGGAATATGTGGATTCTTTCCCTTTTTTAAATCTCGATGATACTCATAATCAAGTGTCATATCTGAATACTCACTATGTCCCGTCACAAAAAATTCATTATGAATATTACTGCCTACTATGTAAACACCGGAATCCTCACTTTCAGATAATATGCTCAAAAAATCGTTCTTTAAAATATCTTGACTATTTAAATATGCAAATCTGCTATGTGGAACATAATACTCATCATCAAAACCTCTTAGTAACAAATGCTTAGACAACTTGGATTTATGTAGAAAAACACCGGAAATTTTATTATCTGTCAAATATTTTGTTATGCCATAATGATAGTACAATCCTGCGAATGCTGCCCAACAAACATATAAAGTAGAATTAACATTTTTTCTACTCCAATCAAATATCATTTTCAATTCATCCCAATAATCCACTTCCTCAAAATCAATCTTTTCAACAGGAGCCCCTGTGACTATTAATCCATTATATTTATTTTCAATTATCTGAGAAAATCTACGATAAAAACTATCTATATGTGATTTTGGAGTATTTTTAGATTCGTGAGTATCTAAAGCGATAAAATCAACTTTAATATTTAACGAAGAGGAAGAAAGCAGACGCAAAAAATCCACTTCGCAATCATGCTTTAAAGGCATCAGATTGAGAATTGCCAAATTAAAAATTTCAACTCCTTTGGGAATCAAATCATAGTAATCAATAGCTATCCCCTCATTCTTGAGTGACTCAATGGCAGGAAGATATTTGGGTACGAATACTGACATAACATCCTTATAATTTTATCAGTTTACAAAATTATAAAATTGAAAGCAATCAAACAAATTTGAGAAATAATTAAATCTAATTATATTGATTTGTAGCAATAATGTAGTATTAACTATTCTATTTATCACAAATTTAGTTAAAATTATCAAAAATCGGGAACCGACTACTACCTATATGTGGAAATTTATTACCTTTGTAGAAGAAATCGACTCAAATTAATAAATAATTATATGAAATTTAAGAAGCTTATTTACACCATTGGAATAATGGGATTCGGAGGATTATTATTCTCGTCATGTTCAAAAGAAGGGCAACAACAGAAACAAGTACAAATACCGGAATTGGCAGTGATGACAATTGCAACCGAAGATGCAACTCTCGATTGGGTTTATCCTGCAACTCTACATGGTAAAAACGATGTGGAAATACGTCCCCAAATTTCCGGTTTTTTAACCAAAGTACATGTAAAAGAAGGTCAAACAGTAAAAAAAGGTCAAACACTTTTTACAATTGACCAAGTTCAACTCCAAGCAGCGGTAGATGCAGCTAAAGCATCCGTAGAAGTTGCTCAGGCTAATGTGAATACGGCTCAAACCAATGCCAACAACAACAAATTACTTTTCGACAAAAATATTATCAGTGCATCTGCTTATCAAACATCAGTAGATGCATTAGAAGCAGCTAAAGCTCAGTTGAATGCAACTAAGGCTCAATTGACTTCAGCTCAGAAAAATTTATCATATTCAGTTGTTTCTGCTCCTGCAAATGGTATAGTCGGAACGATTACATTTAAGGAAGGTGCTCTTGTTTCTCCTTCCACTTTATTGACAATTCTATCTGACAATAAAGACATCGAAGCTTACTTCTCAATGAACGAAAAAGAAGTATTAAATCTCACTAACAATGGTGAACGCACACTTGCCGAAGCATTAGCTAATATTCCGGAAGTGTCATTAAAACTTGCAAATGGCTCAATCTATCCATTAAAGGGTAAAATTATTTCTGTTTCAGGAGTATTTGATCCTGCAACAGGTAGTGCTACAGCCAAAGCATCTTTTTCTAATGAAGAAGGATTGTTAAGAAGTGGTAACACAGGACAAATTTTAGTGCCTAACACTACCAAATCAGCTATTCAAATTCCTCAAAAAGCCACATTCGAAATGCAAGATTTAAAATTCTGCTTTGTAGTTGGTGATTCAAGCAAAGTAAAATCGACACCTATTCAAGTATCTCCACTTAATGACGGTAAAAACTATATCGTTACAAATGGATTAAAAGCCGGCGATGTTATTGTAATTGAAGGTGTCGGTATTACTGTTAAAGATGGTATGGTCATCAAACCAAAAGCAGCAACAGAAGAAGCAACAGGAACTGATGTCTCAAAATAATCATAATATTTTGAAACTATTAATTAGGAATTCAAAACAGAATACAAAAATATTACTATATGAATTTAGCAAACTTTATTAAAAGGCCTGTACTTTCCACAGTAATATCAATATTTATTGTGATATTCGGTATTATCGGGTTAAGCACATTGCCAATTGAGCAATATCCTGACATTGCTCCTCCGACAATTAGAGTAAGCACCACATATACCGGAGCAAATGCACAAAGTGTAATGAACTCTGTAATTGCACCGTTAGAAGAACAAATCAATGGTGCTGAAAATATGGACTATATGTATTCATCCGCATCAAATAATGGATCTGCCGATATTACAGTCTATTTCAAACAAGGCACAGATCCTGATATGGCTGCCGTTGATGTACAAAACCGTGTAGCAAAAGCCACCGGTTTCTTACCGGCAGAGGTAAATCAAGTTGGTGTAATTACTCAAAAACGACAATCATCAATACTTGTTGCTGTTACACTAAATTCTGACAACAATAAATATTCTCAGGAATTTATTGAAAACTATATGGCAATCAACATCGTTCCGGAGATTAAACGTGTTTCCGGAGTTGGTGATGCTATGATGTTTGGTGCCGACTATTCAATGCGTATTTGGTTGCATCCCGATATTATGGCTCAATACGGACTAATGCCGGCAGATGTTACAGCTGCATTAGCAGAACAAAATATCGAAGCTGCACCGGGACAATTTGGTGAACGAGGCGACCAAAGTTTTCAATATGTAATGCGTTACAAAGGTCGTTTGGTAGAAGAAACAGAATTTGAAGATATTGTTATCCGTGCAACAAAAGATGGAGAAATTCTTCGACTTGGTGATGTTGCTGACGTTGAGTTAGGTCGACTCACTTATGGCTTTTCAAACATCATAGATGGTCAAATTGGTTGTACTGCAATGATATATCAATCAGCCGGTAGTAATGCGACTCAAGTAATTAAAGATATCGAAGCTCGACTTGCAGAATTCCAAAAAGAAGCTCCTGAAGGATTGAATATTGGTATTGCAATGAATGTCAACGACTTCTTGTTTGCTTCAATTCATGAAGTTATAAAAACCCTTATCGAAGCGTTTGTACTCGTATTCATTGTAGTATTCATTTTCCTACAAGATTTTCGCTCAACTCTCATTCCTGTAATAGCAATCCCTGTAGCTCTTATCGGAACATTCTTCTTGATGAAAATATTCGGATTCACAGTCAACCTATTGACATTATCTGCATTAGTACTTGCGATTGCCATTGTGGTCGATGATGCGATTGTGGTCGTTGAAGCAGTCCATGCAAAACTCGACCAAGGATATAAGTCAGCCAAACAGGCTTCGATAGATGCGATGGGAGAAATTTCCGGTGCATTGATTTCAATTACCTTAGTAATGATGTTAGTATTTATTCCTGTGTCATTTATGGGTGGCACATCGGGGATATTCTATCGTCAATTCGGATTGACAATGGCTATGGCAATCGGATTATCTGCTGTCAATGCGTTGACTTTATCGCCTGCATTGTGTGCACTATTCCTAAAGCCACATATAAGCGATGAAGAACATTCCCACAATGGTGATACTACCCGACAAGTAACAAACAAGAAAAAATCTTTCTTAAAACGCTTCTTCTATTGGTTCAATATATTCTTTGATGCATTACTTGGTAAATACAAAAAAGCAACAGAATTCTTTATAAAGAGAAAATGGCTTAGCTTCACAATAGTAGCCGGCAGCTTGGCATTATTAGTTTGGCTGATGGGCGTAACACCGACAGCACTTGTACCGGATGAAGACACCGGAACAGTTATGGGTGTAATCGATATGCCTCCGGGTACATCAATGGAACGCACACAAGAAGTGGTCAATATCGTAGATAGTATCGCAAATGAGGTCAAAGCTATCGACAATCGTATCGGTATTACCGGATTTAGCTTCATGGCAGGTCAAGGTAATTCTTATGGTTCATACATTATTAAATTGAAACATTGGGATGAACGTGATAAAGAAACCGAAAGTGCTGATGCTGTTCTTGCACACATGACTCAACAGGTAAGTAAACACATAAAAGACGGTCGTGTAATGTTCTTTAAACCTCCTATGATTAGTGGATATTCAGCTACTAATGGTTTGGAAATTCGTTTGCAAGATAAGACAGGTGGAAATCTCGATAATTTCTTCCAAGTAGCACAGCAATTCTTAGCCGCAGTCAACCAACGTCCGGAAATTCAAATGGCTTACACTACATTTAACCCTACATTCCCTCAATATCTTGTAGAAGTAGATGTTGCAAAAGCTAAACAAGCAGGATTATCTCAAAGTGCAATTTTACAAACATTACAAGGATATTATGGTGGTATGTACATCTCTAACTTCAACCGTTTCGGAAAGCTTTACCGCGTCATGATGCAAGCCGAACCTGAAGCAAGAGTATCGCCGGAAACATTAAAACAAATTAAAGTCAGAAACGGCTCTGAGATGGCTCCTATCGACAACTATATAAAATTGACACGTGTCTATGGTCCGGACATCATCAATCGTTTCAATATGTACACCTCAATTGCTGTAACGGGTATGACTGCACCGGGATATTCAACCGGTCAGGCTATCAATGCTATTAATGAGGTAGCAAAAGAGGTGCTTCCTGTAGGATATAGTTATGAATATTCCGGCTTGACACGTGAAGAAGCTGCAACTGCAGGTAGCTCCACAGGATTTGTATTCGGAATTGTAATCCTATTTGTATATCTGCTTTTAAGCGCTCAATACGAAAGCTACATCCTTCCGCTTGCAGTAATTCTGTCAATTCCATTTGGTTTGATGGGTACGTTTATATTCGCAAACATTTGGGGTATTGCCAACAACATTTATTTGCAAATTGCCCTAATTATGCTTATTGGTCTTTTGGCTAAAAATGCAATCCTTATTGTAGAATTTGCACTTGACCGTCGCAAAACCGGCTTAAGCATCGTAAATGCTGCTGTGCAAGGGGCTGTGGCTCGTCTACGACCTATCCTTATGACATCGTTGGCTATGATTATCGGTCTTATTCCATTGATGCTTGCTTCAGGTGCCGGTGCTAACGGTTATAACGCTTTAGGTACAGGTTCAATCGGTGGTATGTTAATTGGTATGATCCTTCAAGTATTAATCGTACCGACACTATTTGTCGCATTCCAAAAATTACAAGAAAAGATTTCTCCATTCAAATGGGCTGACAAGGATAATAGCAAAATCAGTTCTGAAATCGAACAATATAGTATTAAAGACTAATTACAACTATGAAATTATTAAATCGCATATTGATAACAATGATGTTGGTAGCTACTATGAGTAGCTGCCACATCTATCAGAAATATGAATTGCCTGAAAACAATAAGATTATTGATGAATATCAAAAATCTTTAAATGCTGAAATTGATTCCACATCACTCGGCAATTTATCTTGGCAAGAAGTATTTACCGACCCATTGTTGCAAAACTACATACAAACAGCTTTAGACAACAATAAAGATTTTGTCAATGCAAAACTCAACATAGATATTGCCCACGCTCAGTTAAAAGGGGCAAAGCTAAGCTATTTACCATCATTGGCATTCACTCCTAACGGAGGAAGTGCAAGCTATGGCGGTTCTCACATGAATTGGACATATACCCTTCCACTTGCAGCAAGTTGGGAAATTGACATATTTGGAAAACTTCTCAACAATAAACGTCATGCTGAAGCCGGATTACACCAAACAGAAGCATACACTCAAGCTGTACGCTCTCAAATAATAGGTGCTGTTGCAAATACATATTACGCAATCGTAACTATCAATCAACAGCTTGATTTGACTCGAAAGACTGCTGTGCTTTGGAAAGAGCAAGTAGAATCTATGGAATTGATGAAAGAAGCCGGAAGAGTAAACGAAGCTGCTGTTGTTCAGAGTCGTGCAAACTATTTCTACATCCTTTCGACAATTCCTGATCTCGAGACCGCTTTACATGAAGCCGAAAACACGATGTCACTGCTTCTAAACACTCATCATCAGAATTGGGAAGTAACTGAAAGCCTTACTTTCAATGCACCTGCAATGTTTACTGATGGTGTGCCTGTAAGTTATCTCGCATCACGACCTGACGTTAGAGCGGCTGAACAATCTCTTGCTGTTGCCTACTATTCAACAAATATGGCTCGTTCGAATTTCTATCCGAGTTTGGTAATTTCTGCACAAGGCGGATTTACCAATTTATTGGGTAGTATAATTACTAACCCCGGAAAATGGTTTATTCAACTTGCAGGTTCATTGACTGCTCCAATATTCTCTCGTGGCAAAAACATTGCTACGTTAGAAGCTGCAAAAGCACAACAACAACAAGCTTTGAATTCATTTGAATATGCAATTCTAAATGCAAGTGCAGAAGTAAGCGATGCAATGATACAATACAATAAGAATAACGAAAAATCGGAATTCTTGGTAAAACAAGTTGAAAATCTTGAAAAATCGGTTGAATATACTCAAGAATTGCTTACTCTCGGGCAAGCTACATATCTTGAAGTATTGACTGCTGAACAGAGCTTATTAAATGCTCAAATGACTCGTTTGAATTGCTGGCACTCCAAAGTAGCGGCGGCTATCAGTTTGTATCAATCACTCGGAGGTGGAAGATAAATCAATATAAATAACCTAAAAACAATAAACCCATGATAAGTCCTTTAGCATACGTTGACCCGGCGGCAAAACTCGGTAAAAATGTCAGAGTTGATGCATTTGCATTCATTGATAAAAATGTAGTTATTGGCGACAATTGCCACATTATGCCTCATGTATCGATTATCAGAGGCACTCGCATCGGCAATGACAATCAAATTTATACCGGTGCTGTGATAGGTGCCGACCCTCAAGATTTCCGTTGGAAAGGTGAACAAACATTCTGCACAATCGGCAACAACAATCGTATACACGAACAAGTAATAATCAATCGCAGTATCCGAGAAGGTGAAACCACTCGTGTCGGAAACAATTCTTTTATTATGGCTCAAAGCCACATCGGTCACGATTCTGTGGTAGGCGATTACTGTGTAATCGGTAATGCTGTGAAAATTGCCGGCGACTGCAAAGTCAACAACTACTCTATTCTTTCTTCAATGGTAATCGTTCACGAAAAATCTGAAATCGGACAATGGGCTTTAATTAAAGGGGGTTGTCGTGTAAATTCCCACGTTCCTCCTTTTGTAATTATGGCTCACAACCCTATTTCTTACTTCGGAATAAATGCTTTTATTTTGCGTAAAGGCAAAAAATCTGAAGAAATTATTGATGAAATTGCTAAATGTTATCGCCACATTTATCAATGCAACACTTCTGTATTTAATGCAGTTAAGCGTATTGAAAGCGATGTTTTGCCTTGCGAAGAACGACAAATGGTGTTGGATTTTATTCGTAACCATGATTACAAAATTGCCGCTCTTCCGTTAGAGTTGCAATACGAATAATTACAAATAAACGTTACCAAATATGCGACTGACTTTCAACTTATATAGACGTAAGTCGGTCGCATATCATTTTTGTTTATAAGCAGGTGAGATAAATAGATTTGGAAAGATTTTGAGAATTTAATAGAGGAGGTCTCGAGATTGAGGAGAGAGTATAGCGAGCTATACGACCGACGAAATCGAAGAAACCCGCCAATTAAAAATCAAAAGCGACCAAAAGACTGCCAAAATAAAAGAAACTTTAATAAAAAACATCCTCGCAGCGTTCAATTTATAGAAGCTGCATAAAATAAATTTGTCGGATTGCCAATCATTAGCTATCTTTGTACATAAATTTTTGACTTCTACGAATTCTACAATTTATACAATACGCACGACAGTCAATTTAAACAACGATAAATATAAATTAAATTACATATATGGAAATTAAAGGTAAAATCATTCAAGTGCTTCCACTTCAAGAAGGTGTGAGCAAAGCAGGAAACAATTGGAAAAAACAAGAATATGTGCTTGAAACTCAAGATACTTATCCACGCAAAGTGAAATTTGATTTCTTTGGAGAAAGAGTCGATCAATTCCCTCTTGCTATCGGCGATATGGTTACTGTAAGTTTCGACCTTGAAAGTCGCGAATTTAATGGTCGTTGGTACACTGACGTTCGTGCTTGGAAAGCAGACAAAGGCGATGGGATGACTACGATAGTGGCTGACCCTACACAAAATTATGGTAATGCTCCTCAACCTCCATTCGGAACACCCGCTCCACAACAATTTGCAGCTCCTGCAAATGACGAAAGCGATGACCTCCCTTTCTAAAACAAAATTGCAAGCATAATTCAAGCGAGAGATGTCCGTAATTGCCGGTATCTCTCGCTTTACTTTATATTTGACAAATCTTATAAAAACAGTAATTATTTTGTCAACCTAAATGTAACAGGAAGTGTAAAATAACTACGCACTGCGATACCATTATTTTTACCAGGACTCCATCTCGGCATTGATTCACAAAGGCGAACTGCTTCATTGTCAAGGTCTTCTCTAACGCCTTTTACAACCTTTACATTAGTTACTCTACCATCTTTTTCAATTACTAATTTTACGACTACCCTACCTTCGATGTTATTTTCTCTTGCATCGTCAGGATAACGAAGATTTGTTCTAATCCATTGCATGAGTTCCTTTTGACCGCCGGGAAATTCAGCTTGCTCTTCAACGGCAACAAAAATTTCTTCGTATTCACATACCAATTCACTTGACGGTTGAGAAACTATTTCTTCAACAGCTTTTTTAAACTTATCAGTAGTCGCTCCCAAATCTTGATTGGTAAATTCGTTTTCATCAAAATCTATATTTTCGTCTACTATAGGAATTGGGACATATTCAATAGTTTCACGCAATACCGGGCGGACGCTCATACCGCAACCACGACTAAACTGCTTAACAAATTGACATGACTTATCACTGCCAAATAAGCCAAATATTGACAGAAAAAAAGCATCGTCATTATATTCCTCGACAACCTGTGGATCACTACTTAAATCAATTATAATTAAAGTCGTAGAGCTCCAATAGCCACCGTAGTCTCCGACATCGTAACGCTCAGACTCAATTCGCAAACCGGCGGCAGGAAGAAAGATACTATTCCCGGTCGGTCCCGTTACACGATAGCCGTCATGTCTTCCCTCTGTGGCACATTCCCATTCACACTTATCAATGAGTTCTTGCAACTCATGCTCAGTAGGGAGTCGCCAACTACTGCCCCATGTTGCTGTCGCAACATCGTATTGCGGATTGCCGCCTATTTCATTATTTACTTTTGCATAATCTTGCGATTCATTCAATGCTCCCCATTCTAATAGGTATCCATAGTCACTCGGACTGCTCGCTCCAACATTGCATGTTGCCCATTTGACCGACAAACCTAAATCCACCCATTCGTGTCCGTTAACTTCTCCACTCGTGGCAACTTCACATTCTTTCCCACTTTGGGCATTTGCAATTCCTGCCACAAGACAGGCAACTACCATAATCATCAAAATCTTCTTCATAATCCTTTATCTCTGTTTTTTTTATCTCAAAATCTATTTGCAAACCGGGCGAACACTTTGACCGTCGTTGCGGTTGAACCAAGCAACAAAGCGAAGAAAGTCTCGATCGAAGCCGAGGATGCACGCGTTGTCGGAATCACTCTCATCAGGAGTAGAGCTCCAATAATAGCCGACGCCTCCGACGTCGTAACGCTCAGACCCAGGACGCCAACCGGCGGCAGGAAGAAAGATACTATTCCCGGTCGATCCCGTTACACGATATCCGTCATGTCCTCCCTCTGCGGTCCATTCCCATTCACACTTATCAATGAGTTCTTGTATCTCATGCTCAGTAGGGAGTCGCCAACTACCACCCCATGTTGCTGTCGCAACATCGTATTGCGGATTGCCGCCTATGTCATAGCTTACTTCTGCATAATCTTGCGATTCACTCAATGCACCCCATTCCAACAGGTATCCATAGTCGCTCGGACTGCTCGCCCCGACATTGCATGTCGCCCATTTGACCGACAAGCCCAAATCCACCCATTCATGTCCGTTAAGTTCTCCTCTCGTGGCAACTTCACATTCTTTACCACTTTGGGCATTTGCAATTCCCACCGCAAAATATGCAACTGCAATAATCATCAAAATCTTCTTCATAATCCTTTATCTCTGTTTTTTTATCTCAAACTCTATTCACAAACCGGGCGGACACTTCGACCGTCGAGACGGTCGAACCAATCAACACCGCGATCGTCTTGACGGAACCAGAGGAGGAAGTACGGGTAGAAGGAATTACTCTCGAAAGGAGTAGAGCTCCAATAGCAGCCATAGTCTCCGTCGTCGTCACGCTCAGACCCATTACGCCAACCGGCGGCAGGAAGAAAGATACTATTCCCGGACTGTCCCGTTACACGATAGCCGTTATGTCCCCCTTCGGTGGTCCATTCCCATTCACAACTTTCTAAGAGTTCCTCTAACTCTCCCCTTGTGGGTAGTCGCCATCCGCTGCCCCATGTTGCTGTCGCAACATCGTATTGCGGATTGCCACCTATATCATAGCTTACTTCTGCACAATCTTGCGATTCATTCAATGCTCCCCAATATAACAAGTATCCATAGTCGCAGGGATTGTTTGCCCCGACATTGCACGTCGCCCATTTGACCGACAAGCCCAAATCCACCCATTCATGCCCGTTAACTTCTCCTCGCGTGGCAATTTCACATTCTTTGCCACTTTTTGCATTTGCAATATTTACTGCAAAACAGGCAACTGCAATAATCATCAAAATCTTCTTCATAATCCTTTATCTCCGTTTTTTTAATCTCAAACTTTATTCACAAACCGGGCGGACACTCATATCGTAGCTACGGTAATTCCAATCAACAACGCGATTGAAAAGATTGAAGTAGAGGTAGTACGCGCCGACGGAATTACTCCCGTCAGGAGTAGAGCTCCAATAGTAGCCGCGGTCTCCGACGTAGTAATAACGCTCAGACCCATTACGCCAACCGGCGGCAGGAAGAAATATACTATTCCCGTTCGGTCCCGTTACACGATATCCGTCATGTCCTCCCTCTGCGGTCCATTTCCATTCACACTTATCAATGAGTTCTTCCAACTCTCCCATTGTGGGTAGTCGCCATCTGCTGCCCCATGTTGCTGTCGCAACATCGTATTGCGGATTGCCGCCTATATCATAACGTACTTCTGCATAATGCTTAAATTCTTCAAATACACCCCATTTTAACATGTCTCCGTAGTCGCTCGGATTGCTTGCTCCTATATTGCACGTCGCCCATTTGACCGATAAACCCAAATCCACCCATTCATGTCCGTTAAGTTCTCCATAACCATTAGATACCGCAGGGGATTCGGTGGTCGCTTCTTCTGTTGCCTCAAGTGCAGGGGGAGCATACGATGTATCATCGCTGCCTTCACAGTTTTTAAAGATAACGATGCCTATTATTAAGGCTACAACAGCAACAAATACCCATACCCAAATATCCTTACGTTTTGGATCAGGAGGTGGTGGAGGCGGTAGAATCGATCTCGGAGGTTCTGGTTCTTTCGGTGGCACCGGCTTACCTATTCCGCCATTATCTGGACCGCCACCTCCGGTAAGACGTGTCTCTTCATCATCTGATAATTTAGTCTCTTCTGTATCTTTACATGTATTCGGCACCGATTTTCCGGAAAGTATGTTGATGAAATCATCGATTGATTGAGGTCGGTCCTTACGTCGAGGTTGCATTGACGCAGTGATTGCTTCTCTTACAGCAGTCGAAAGATGTTTCGGTAAGGACGGTAATCCATCTTGCAATATATCATCAGTGAACGGAGGTTCAATCCCTACCGTCAACCGATAAAGTGTTGCACCAAGAGCGTATATATCTACAGTTGGAGAAAACTCTGCAATACCTTTTTGTTGGTCGGTTGGTGCATAGCGAGGAGTATATCCGATATTAGACGACGTAGTGAGCGGTTTGCCATTATCATCAAACACTTTTGTAAGTCCGAAATCTATTAAAACTGCTGTTTCTTTATCTCGGAGCATAATATTGCCCGGCTTTACATCAAGATGATTTTCATTTTCTGAATGCATCAACTTCAATGCACCCGCTATCTGTCGAACATATCCTACAGCTTCATTTTCCGGTAAGGCTCTTCCTTCGGCATAATCCGACAACGAGCCACCGGCGAGATACTCCATTACATAATAGACTGTGTCGTTTTCCTCAAAAATTGCGTATATAGTAACTATGTTGGTGTGTGTTAAACCGGCTGTAAACTGTGCCTCTCGATGAAATCTATCTTTAAATTTGTCAACGAGTTCTCTGTTATCAATAGTAGGGACCGTAACTTTCGTTTCCTCTTCACGTTTGCAATAATCCTTCATAAAGAATTCTTTTATTGCGACTTTACGTTTAAGAGACTTTTGCATCGCGAGATAAGTGATTCCAAATCCGCCTTGTCCCAATTTTTTGACTATTTCATATTCACCGCCTTGTAATAATGTGCCGGCTGATAATTCCATAATATATGATTTTAAGTATTATTAAAATTTTGTCTGAAATGCTACTTTAATCGGAACCAATAGCCAAGTGTGACCATTATCGACATCGAATTTGACGCATTAAATGGTTCTACTCTATCCGACTTAAATACATTTCCTAATCCGTAATAGAAACGACCTTCTAAAGACAAAGAGTTTTTCTTATTAATAAAAAATTCTGCACCCAATCCCCCGGAAATTCCATAATCGACTTTATTCTGAGCTTTCATAAAATATTGAGAAGTCTGTCGATTGGGAGGGAAATCGAGAGAAGCGATATTATTGACATCAAAATTAGAAGATGTAGACTCTCCTATCAAAAAACCTATTTCCGGACCTGCGTTGACAAAAAACCTTGCTCTCTCGTTACCGAAATAGATGTGAGCAAGCACAGGTATTTGGATATAATTAAGTGTTCGCTTATACGAAAACGGATATTCTTCAAAATTTTCCTGCCATCCTCTTTGTTCAAAATTGAGTTCGGCAATTACGCCAAAATGTTTTTCTTCCATATATCTGAAAGACAGACCGGCTACACTTCCAAGCAAAAAACCTTGCTTAACAGACGGGTTAAAAAACATCTGCGTAAAATCAACTCCTCCCTTAACTCCGATAGAAATATTTGGTTGGTAATGTGTCTGTGCAGATGCTCCAACCGAAAAGAGCGAAATCAATAATACAAATACTATTCTTGCCAATTTGAACATTGCCATTACAAATTAATTTTATGGATTCTATTCTTATTCAAGCGAACGATGTAGGATGCGGAATTAACATATCCTCCCCAATTTGAGACACGATTGAATTTAAAATCGGTTTGCAGAGCATCATATTTTGGCAATTTATAGTTAAAATCACCACCATTCCAACCACATCCATCTACGAAATACATCGCAATGTCATAACCCATTACAGCAAAATTGGGGAAGCCATTTGCCGTTTCTCCTTGATACATTGTCTGAAAACGCTCTGTGAAATCCTTTCCATCCGGAGAATCCGTATGGAAGAAAAAGCGTGAAGGAATATATGTATCCATATTCAAAAATTCTTGTTGCATACTATCGAGATACATTATCCATCTTGGATTGCCAATTACACTGAATTCGATGTTAGGGTTAGCCTCTTTAAATTGAATAATCTTCTCAACTACTTTTTCAATGCCGGACTTTTTGGCAGAAACCGGTAAAAATAGATAGCTCTTGGAATCCGATAATTGGAGATTCGCAAGTTCCTCGGCATCTTCAAGTTCAATATAATCAAATTTGAGTGAATCAAGATTCTTTTTATGTTCTGAGAAAAACGATTCTTCAGTATCATCTTTATCGCTTATAAAGACAAGTTGTCTGTCTGACATCTCTTTAAAGAAATATTCAGCCACAATGTCATTGAATAATGTAGACGGAGGCAATACTTGGAAAACATACGGATTTGAGAGATAAGACTCGTCATTTATATCCAACACATTGACAACTTCCACATTATGTTCTTCACCATAGGAAGTAAGTTCCGAACGTAAATTGCCTTCAATTGAGATTATCAGGTCAGAGGAAACCGAGTCTATCTTATGTATCAAATTATCAGTACATTTATTTACATCAAACACTCTGAGATTGATACCGTAATGCTTGTGTTTCAACTCGTCTATCCCCATAAGGAAACCTCTTACAAACTCAAGATTTCTGTCATTTGTTTTTGACATATCCAAAACCAATGCGACATCAACACTGCTATTTGATTCGACAGAGTCTAATCCATGAACCTCATTATATAATTCATTACGTCCATCTTTAGTTACTTCTCTCGGATCTCCTTCTACATATTTTCTCACTACAACCACATCGTTAACTACCGGGATTGTAATAGTAGTACCTTTTTTCAACTTGCTCACATCCTCATTGATAGTCCGTAGCTCTTTTGAAGTTATCGACGATTCACTCGCGATCGACTGCCAAGTATCTTCCTTTTCAACCTTATAAGATTTGAAACCTTCAATTTTTCGTTCTGTAATTTTTTCCTCTTTAGTGTTTTCTGCATTTGAATTGACTGCTATCTTTATGACAGCACCAGCTTGAAAATGATCTTCATCTATTCCCTGATTGAGATTTAACAATGATTCGATTGTGCTATTATATTGTTTTGAAACACTATATAACGTATCACCTTTTTTAACGGTGTAAAAAATGACTTTTTCATTTGTATCGCTTAAATCAATATCCGCTTGTTTGATGACTAATTTTTCTCCGGCTTTTATACCATGACAAGACGACGGATTTAATGCGTATATATCATCCACTGATACTCCATATTGCCGAGAAATGCTATAAACAGTTTCTCCTTTTTTCACCAAATGTTCTACCGGTTCCACAACATTTGGTTGCAAATCATCAGTTTTTTTAATCTTTTCTTTAACTTCTCCAACCGGATAATATATTTTGGTATCTTTCTTGAGATTTGTTGCAATAGAAGGATTTACTTCCAATATAGTAGATTGTTCCCAACCGAACTTCTTGGAAATTCCATAGAGAGTATCTCCTTTTTTAACTTCGTAACAATAATATTTTTTACCGAATAACTCTATTGTCGGTAAATTATCTGCATGCAATTGCATACAATTAAACAGACTTATAAGTGAGAGGAGTAATACCAATAAATTCTTTTTCATTTGCACATCTTATTTATTGCTACAAAATTACTCAAAACCATTAAATTATCAAAATCTTAATCATAAAACTATTAAGAGGTTACCCGATTGGATAACCTCTTATACAATAAATTTTTCATCATTTATATCAGCGAGCCGCCATATATTGATTTTGTACAGTTTCTTGATAAGCGTAAACACCTTGTTCGCTCAATTCCACCAACTTGAAATCGCCTGAAGGAGTGATCATTTTAACATGTTGGTCATCAACAAATGTCATAAACGGATATTCAACACCATTGAAATCCAATGACCAAGTTTGATCGTCTTGATCAAAATTCAATCTCATTTCTTCTCCTGTAGCTTCACATGTTACTGTGTATCCTTTACCATCGCAATCAATTAAATAGCGACCTGATTCCGTATCAACCACTTTTGTTGATGCTGTCAACGGATTTGAACCGCTCCAAAATTCAATTGAGTTGATTACTAAAAGGTCTGCCAATGTAGTTACTTCATAAACCGGGAGAATCCAAAATGCAAAGAACACTAATTCATTCACAAATTTAGAACCCACTTGCTTGTTCCATGAAAGCACTTTATTTGTCAATGCAAATTTACCGATACAAGATGTAAACAACATTGAACCACCTAATGCAAGTACTATTGCTACTGATAGATAAGTTTTTTTCATAATCACTTAAATTTAATTTGTTACTACTTAGGTATTTTATTTTTATATTCACCAAATATTCTTGTTACTTTATCTACATACTCAACTGTCTGTGTGCCTCTAAAATATCCGTATTTAACTACGGGATCATTATAATATTCTGGCCGAGATTTCATTAATAAGGCATCTCTTACATTTCCTACCCAGACCTCCGGATTTTTATCATATTTCTTTGCCAATGCTATCGCATCTAAAATATGTGCTAATCCTGAATTATAAGCCGCCAACACAAATTTCTGACGCTCAGATGGATCTTTCACACGTTTTGACAACGAACTGTCTAATGATTTTATTACTTTAACTGCAGTTTCTACATTTCTATCTGCATTTGTAATTTCGCTTAATGGTAACCCGTTAGCTACTGCTGTACGTGGCATTATTTGCATAAGCCCCCTTGCCCCTGCCCACGACACAACAGTCGTGTCAAATCTTGACTCTACATATGCTTGAGCTGCCAATATTCTCCAATCCCAATTAATTGCCTTTGAATGTTTTTTAAACAAACCATCATATACAGATATAACACCATTTCCTATCATGATGTTTTTATTTTCAATTATTGAGATGCTTTTACTGATTTCAAAGTAACGCTTATGAATTCTTTTGTAATCATCTTTTGTCTTGTTGTACTTTGCCCATTCATTGATTGTATCTGCAAGCCATTTATCTTGCAATCTTACTGCCCATGATGCCTTTTGATCAAGGCTAACCTTTAAAGAAACATCAAGATCTTTATAATAAGTCTTGTTTAGTTGAGCAATATCAGAATCCACAATTGTCATCGGTATTTTTTTATTTGATACCATCTCAATCATATCTTCTGTAATAAGACTATCAGCTTCTAATTCTTTTATTTTAATGCCTCCTCCAAGCTCTTCATTTAGATTTTCGAGACGAGACTGATATTTAGAGGCTTTTTCCACATATATCGTTTCGCCAACAAGTTCGGTTACATCTGATATTAAAGGTTTTGACTTAATTTTAGGTTGAACCAACACTTGATATGTGATATTCTCCAAGCCACATGGTAACAATCGCTCTTTATACTCCGTTATATGGGGAATTTCATAAGCTAATAAATCCACTTTGCAAGAATCCAACAATTCAATCAGAGAATTTAAATTTTTAGATACTACAATCTCCAATATAAGACCTTTATCTTCTGCAAATTGTTTCACCATATCATACTCATATCCCATCGGTTCTTCTTTATAAATAAAATAAGATGTGGGACTATACAGAGTACCGACCCTCAATGTATCCGGCAATTGAAGATCGGTTTTTGTGACTTTTACTTCTGTATTTGAAGTGTTATCTTTACCGCCACAAGCAATAAAGAAACAAATAATGTAAATTAATACACTACATTGAATATATTTGTTAGTACGACTCAATATTAATATTCAAATAATCCTTTTTCACTTTTTATCGTTAATCGTTTTTTATCTGAAGCTTCTACACGCCCTACTATTTGAGCATCAATATTAAACGATTTTGAAATTTCTATAATTCTTTCAGCATTCTCGGGAGATACATATATTTCGAATCTATGTCCCATATTAAACACTTTATACATTTCTTTCCAATCCGTACCACTCTCTTCTTGAATCATTTTAAAAAGAGGAGGTATCGGGAATAAATTATCCTTTATTACATGTTTTGTATCGTCGATGAAATGTAATATTTTTGTTTGAGCTCCACCTGAACAATGAATCATACCATGTATTTCAGACCTCATTTCATCCAAAATTTTCTTGATTACAGGTGCGTATGTGCGTGTTGGAGATAGTACTAATTTTCCGGCATCAACTCCTGCTTCTTCTACAATTTCAGTAAGCTTTTTGCTACCGGAATACTTCAATTCTTCCGGAACATTCGGATCGCAACTTTCCGGATATTTTTCAAGTAGATATTTGGCAAAAACATCATGTCGGGCTGAAGTCAATCCGTTACTACCCATACCTCCATTATACTCTTTTTCATAAGTAGCAACACCCGATGATGACAACCCTACAATTACATCACCTGCCGAAATATTGGCATTATCTATGACATCTGATCGTTTCATTCGGCAAGCAACTGTACTATCCACAATAATCGTACGAACCAAGTCGCCGACATCGGCAGTTTCACCACCTGTGCTTACAATATTTACGCCTTGACCTTTTAATTCTGTAAGTAATTCCTCTGTCCCATTAATAATAGCGGCAATTACTTCTCCGGGAATTAAAAGCTTATTACGTCCGATTGTCGATGATAACAATATATTATCAGTAGCACCTACACAAAGCAGGTCATCTATATTCATAATCAAAGCATCTTGAGCAATCCCCTTCCAAACACTAATATCTCCGGTTTCTTTCCAATACATATATGCAAGAGATGATTTTGTACCGGCTCCATCTGCGTGCATTATATTACAATAATTATCATCACCACCGATAACATCCGGTATGATTTTACAAAATGCTTTTGGAAAAATTCCTTTATCTACATTTTTTATTGCGTTGTGCACATCTTCTTTTGAGGCAGATACACCTCGCATATTATAACGCTCTGTTTTATTAATCATAACAATCAAAATTGCTCAATAGCACTATAATGCTATATCAAATTTAATTATACACTTAATCTGTTATAACTCTCTTCGCCCCGACATATCTCGGTGCATAATATCCTTTGTTTTCACTTACTTTTACACCCTTAATGCTCGCGTGGATAAATGTAAATGTCCCTTTTTCATTGTCAGCCGTAACTACTATTCCAACATGACCGACATTTTTGCCACTGCGAGGACTTGTAAAAAACACTAAATCTCCTCTACGTAATTCATTCTTTTTGACAGGAACTCCTTGAGTGTATTGATGACGTGATGATGGACTTAATTCATAACCAAATTGACGATATACATAGCTTGTAAACCCGGAACAATCGAATGCTTTAGGACCCTTTGCTCCATGACGATAACGCACGCCAATGTACTTGTGGGCCTCTTTAATCACATCCTCTATCAACATTGCTGTTTCATCACTAATCGAATCTTCCTCCTCGCGTTCGAGTATTTCATCCAATAAATACCCTTTCAACATATTTTTGTTGCGGTCTAAAGGATTCTGAATATTTGTCAATAAAGATTCGTGCATTGATTTATGCTTATTACTAATTTCAAGTGATTGAGAATAAAGCGATAATGATGCAGAAAAAATAAATAATAATAATATCGATATTTGTTTTGTCATAATCTTTTCATTTATAACGCAAAATTACAAAAAATCTCCCGTTTAATCAAATCCCGACTTACCAACATTCATTATTTAACTTTTTTACACATTTTCACTCTTAAGCATTAAATCTAAAGGTTCTCTAAATTGAACGCTGCAACGTTATTTCATTTTGCACCAAAAAACAAATATCCCAATATCTTACTTGTCCTTATTATTTCACTAATTCCCAAACAGCATATTACAATAACAAAAGCTATCGAAACAGAAAATATCATTTGTAATAAAAAAGTAGAATCCGATTCTATCCATGGCAGCAATCCTTTTAAATTGGGAATTAAGAAATAATGAATTAAATATATATCCAAAGTACGACGACCGACAAATTTTAGAAATGTACAGAACTTATTAGTTGACTTGAAAAATCTATCTTTAGTCATAAAAAAAATAAACACAGTCATAAGACCTGAATAACGAACTAATTCATTATTAACGATTTTATAAACCAATGGAAAATTTTGTTTAATAGAGCTATCAAACAAAATGATAAGTAATATTATATAAGATAAAATAATTACTATTTTCGAAATCTCAATGTTGACAATTTTTAAAATTACGTTCCAATATTTTTTTATTAATATTCCCAAAGTGAAAAATTGAAAATATTTTGCTAAATTTTCGACACACAATAAATTCCATACAAAACCATTTCCGCGATAAAAAATTAAAATAAATACACCTATAAAAGATAAGGTGATCAAACCAATATCAACATATTTTACTCCGAAGAACTTGCCTATCAAAGACAGCAAATAATAACAAAAAAACATTTCAAAAAGAACAATTGTGAACCAAAATCCTCCTAACCCATGCTCATTCAAAAAATCAATTGGATTTGTTTCTCTACTAAACATAAAGATAGTAAAAAAAATTGAAGTAGGTATTAATTGAACTATTGCTTTTGTCTTTAATTTGCGAACAAAATTTTTTACATCAAAACAAGACGTTACTTTATAACCTAAATAACCACTTATAAAAAAGAAAAGTGGCATACGGAATGTTAGAATTATAGTACTAAAAACGGATGAATAGCCACCTATATTAAATGTATTTAATAAAACATGACCTACAACGACTAATAAAATTGCAAATCCACGCAACGCATCTATATAATCAATCCTATCTTTTCTATTAAAAGGTTTTACTAAGCTTGATGAATATTCCGAAGAACAACAATGGGTGGACGGGGGGGTAATTCCTTGTGTATCAACATATTATACAATTTTAAACTAATTTATTACTTGTTTATAACTTAAAAATCTTAACCACAATGATGTCAAAATAAAAAATGAAATTTCTTAGGGCATCTGAGGATGATCTTTCGATTTTTCATTAGCTCCACTATTAAATCAAATTTATTCATACCTAAAATGTGATTAGTTGTGCAAAATTATATTATAAATAATTTCACACAAAATTTCACTACAAATATTTATCAAAATATTGCAATAAATTTGTCAGAAAACAAAAAATCACTAAATTTGTGCTGAAATATAAATTCTTACTTAAATTAGATTCAAATGAAAAAATTCATCATCGGCTCTTTGGCTCTAACTCTTTCTTTAGCCGGAGCAAATGCAAAAGACAGGGTTACGCATAATCCTAATTACAGCAACACAGAAACAATTCTACACGCATGGAGTTGGAACTTTCCTACAATTGCTGAAAACATGAAACAAATAGCAGATGCAGGCTTCACTATGGTTCAGACATCTCCTACTCAAGCTTGCTTCAGCCCGGAAGGGAGTAACAAAAAAATCTTTGACGAAAAAGAAGGCAATTGGTATCACTACTATCAACCGACCGATTGGACTATCGGAAATAACATTGTCGGCTCACGCGAGCAAATGGTAGAGATGATGGATTCTGCTAAAAAATATAATATCCGAATTATAGTCGATGTTCTTCCTAACCACACAGCTTTTGACATTAATACTGTTACTGACAATTTTTACAAAGCTGTTGGCGGTCGTAAAAAAATGTTTCACACAGACGGTTTGAAAGGCATTACAGATTACAACGATCGTTATCAATGCACATTACAAGGCACCGGAGGGCTTCCTGATGTAAATACCGAAAACCCACGTTTCCAAAAATACTATATGCAATACGTCAATGATTTGATTTCTCTTGGTGTCGGAGGATTCAGATATGACACTGCAAAACACATAGGTGTACATTCTGATCCGGTAGATAAAAAAGCCGGGGTAAAGAAAAATGATTTTTGGGATGTGGCTACAGGCAGAAAATCAGTTAAAGGAGTAAAATTGGCAGTGCCTTATGATAGCCTGTTTGTGTATGGAGAAGTGTTACAAGATAAAAACGTACCTGAAGCTGAATATGCTGACTATTTCGGACAAACAGCATCAAGCTACGGACACGTGCTACGCGAAGCTATTGACAAAAGAAGTACAAAAAACATTGACTTGAATAATTGGTATCATTCTGTAGCACCGGAACACCTTACTACATGGGTAGAAAGTCATGACACTTACTGTAATGCTCATGAAAGTGCTCATTTGACGGATGACCAAATAAGAGTGGGTTGGGTATTTTTAACTGCACGTCAAAATGGTATTCCATTATTCTATAGCCGTCCGATGAATTCAACTCGCGACAACTACTATGGAGATAATATTCTCGGTGCTCGTGGAAACGATGAATTTTTTCATCCTGAAGTAGTAGCTGTCAACAAATTCAGAAAAGATATGGCAGGTCAAAATGAAATGATTGCTATTTCAGAAGATGGCGAAATTTTAACAGTAAATCGTGGTGACAAAGGTGCGGCTATCGTTAATCTCTCAGACAAAGCCAATCCGGTAAATGTAAAAACCACTCTACCTGATGGCACATATAACGATAAAGTTTATGGCACTACTTTTGTCGTTGAAGGTGGTATTCTTTATGGTGTTGCACTTCCGGAAAAATCATACATACTTTATCGATAACATCAAATAATTATCATAGCCGACAAAGCGAAAAAGTTCATTGACCTTTTTCGCTTTGTCAGTATTTAATAATATATAAAGTATCGACAAAATTAATGAAGAAGTAACATTTAATGTTTTTTACCATTTAATATTTTGTCGGTTTATATTTAATGATTAATTTCGCACTTGAAAATTCAATCTCAATTGAGAATAAAAATATATAATTCTATTAATTTAATCTTATTATTAAATTGACAACAAACAATCAACCAACGACAGCGAAAAATGCAAACATTATGCCTCTGACAAATATTATAATAGAGGGCATACAAGAACGAAAAGGGAAAAAAACTACAATTATTGACCTCAGTGAAATTGAAACTGCCACTTCACGACAATTTGTTATTTGTCAAGGCACTTCAACAATGCAGGTGTCTGCAATAGCTGATAGCGTCAGAGAATACGTTCAAAAGACGATAGGGCGAAAACCATATAATTATGACGGTTATAGAAATTGCCAATGGATTGTAATTGACTACGGAGAAATTATGGTCCATGTTTTTCTACCTGAATTCAGAGAATTCTACAATTTAGAACAATTATGGAGTGATGCCACTATCACTGAAATTGAAGATCTTGATTAATATTACAATATGCAACCACTTAGAAATAATCAACCCAAAAAGATGAAATTCAGTTTGATGTGGATGTACATCCTCATCGGATTTCTCCTAATATTAATGATTTATGAACAAGACGACAGCAACTACATACGAGTAAATTTTACTGAGTTTGAAAATGCTGCACAAAATGGAGAGTTGTCTAAAATCATAATCGACAAAGAGAGAGAAGAAGCTTTCGGTGTTCTAAATGAATTAGGACAAACCAACTACAAAATTAAAGTTACAGCAGGTCAAGAAGCAAAATTACAAACAACTATACCTTCAGCGGACAATTTCGATAAAGACATCAAACAATGGAACGACGCTTTAGAAGCAGAGGGAAAAACTCCAATAGAAAAAAATTATGAAAATGGATCGGGAATATCACGTATATTGTGGGTATTTGGACCGATATTGCTTTTCATTTTGTTTATGGTGTTTATGTCCCGCAAAATGAATGGCGGAGCCGGTAGCGGTGGAATATTCAATGTTGCAAAATCAAAAGCCAAAGTATTTGACAAAAACAATAGTACTAATGTCACATTCAAGGATGTAGCAGGACTTGCTGAAGCAAAAGTTGAAATCGAAGAGATTGTGGAATTTCTCAAAAATCCACAACGATACACCGAACTTGGAGCGAAAATTCCTAAGGGAGCATTACTTGTAGGACCTCCGGGAACCGGAAAAACATTGTTAGCTAAAGCAGTTGCAGGCGAAGCAAATGTGCCATTTTTATCAATGTCGGGTTCTGACTTCGTTGAAATGTTTGTCGGTGTAGGTGCAGCCCGCGTACGCGACCTATTTAAACAAGCAAAAGAAAAAGCTCCATGTATCGTATTTATAGATGAAATTGATGCTGTCGGCAGAGCACGCGGTAAAAATCCGAATATGGGCTCAAACGATGAAAGAGAGAATACTCTCAACCAAATGCTTACAGAAATGGATGGTTTCGGCACTAATAATGGCGTTATAATATTAGCAGCTACCAATCGTGCCGATATGCTTGACAAAGCATTACTACGACCGGGACGTTTTGACCGTCAAATCTACGTAGACCTTCCCGAATTGAGCGACAGAGTGGAGATTTTCAATGTGCATCTACGTAACATAAAAGTCAATAGTACAATCGACATCGAACATCTTGCTCGTCAAACACCCGGATTCTCAGGAGCTGACATTGCCAACGTATGTAATGAGGCTGCTCTTATTGCTGCTCGCAACAACAAGCAAGAAGTTGAAATATCCGATTTCAGAGCCGCAATCGACAGAGTAATCGGCGGGCTTGAAAAAAGCTCTAAAGTATTCACTAAGGAAGAAAAATTTGCTATTGCAACTCACGAAGCCGGACACGCCACCGTTTCTTGGATGCTGGAATATGGCGAACCATTAGTAAAGGTTACAATCGTACCACGTGGAAGAGCTCAAGGTTATGCGATGTATGCTCCTGAAGAACGTCAATACTACCCTACTCAGGCTTACATTGACAAGATTTGCAGCTTAGTTGCCGGACGTGCTGCCGAGGATTTATTTACCGGACAAATCAGCCTTGGTGCTTTTGATGATTTGGAAAAAGCCACCAAAACTGCATTGTCTCTTGTCGCATTCTATGGCGTCAGCGATAAACTTAAAAACTTAAACTACTACGATTCAAATGGTCAGTCTTATGGTTTTAATAAACCTTATTCTGAGGAAACAGCTAAAATTATTGATGACGAAGTAGCACGAATTGTAAACGAACAATATGAAAGAGCTAAAGAAATATTAAAAGAACACTCTGACCAGCATAACAAAATCAGAGATTTGCTCATTGCTCGCGAATCGGTATTTACAGATGACGTGAAAGCTATTCTCGGAGAAAGAAAATGGAAATCGCGTATGGATGAAATTATGGAAATTAAAGGAAAAGAAGAATCTAATCAGACATCTGATACTCCTACAATTTCACCTGTACCGGAATCAAATTCAAATGAAGATGACGATGCCGGCACACCTCCTCCATTCAACAAACTATAATTAAAATTAACAAATAATCCGGTTGAGTAATTTCGACCGGATTTAATTTTACTATTCACAATGAATTGCGACAATCTAACCATATATCGCCCGACAATAAAGGATATTTCGGAAATTTGGCAAATCATACTTCAAGCCAAAGCTCAAATGAAACGTGAAAACAGGAAGCAATGGGATGATGATTATCCCGCTCAAAACGATATAGAGAGGGACATTGATAGTGGAATTGCATATAAATTGATGATTGACGGACACATAGCCGCATACGCTGTAATAACCGATAAAGGAGAACCTGCATACAATTCAATCGATGGTAGTTGGTCAACATACGAACCTTATATCGTTATTCACCGTTTGGCTGTAGCTGATAAGTTTAAGCGAAAAGGTATTGCCTGCAAATTTATGCAATTGATTGAGGAATTTTCTATTAATAAAGGGATATTCGTCATTAAAGTCGATACAAATTATGACAACACCTATATGCAACGAATATTCGACAAACTCGGATACTCCGAATGTGGAATCATTCATTATCCTAAAGGAGATAGAATTGCATACGAAAAACGACTTTTAACAAAAACAGATTGACAATTAATTTCCTCTTTACCGATTCACTTTGTGCACTATAGCGACACCCATAACATACAGCAGAATAGATAGGGTGTCTATAATTATCATTAGAGGAGCGATTATATATCAACATCGCTCCTCTAAAGAAAATATTATTTAATATATCATTTTACTATCAATCGAATTGTTTGTATTTCTCTGTCATTGTTTATTGTTAAAAGATACAATCCGGCAGGACATGTTAGTTCTATGACATTCCATTCGTTGTCTGTTGAGACAGAACCGTTTGAAACCACAACTCCAGTCATTGATGTGATTGTATAATTTAGGTTTGTCTCGCAGTTACCGGAAATTTTCAACCAAGCGTTGGAAGTAGCCGGATTTTCTCTAAGTTTAACACTGAATGAACTGTCTTCTGATTCCATCAACTCTACACCATTAACGGTAGGATCATTATCAGTTGTGAATTTCATTTCAGAACCATAAGTTGTTCCGCTGGCAGTTATTGCAAATGCACGATATATATATGTCGTATTGTAAGCCAAATCGGTAATAGTTGCACTCATGTTAATTCCTGATGCCTCAATAGTCTTTGCATCATCAAATCCTCTAGTATCCGAAGCATTATTCTCAATCCAATATTCAAATCCCTGTGATGATATTTCCTCAGTTCCATCAAGAACATATCCATTGACAGTGGCATTGTTATCTTTGACCGTAGCCACATTAAATGTGCGCACATCAGGTTCAAAATAGACATCTGCATCTCCCGTAAAGAATCCTACCCAATCTCCATAATAAGTATTACCGCTTGATGCAGTGTAAAATGCACGATATTGATAATAAGTCGTACTATCAACATTACGTAAAGATCCTGCAAGTATACCGTCAAGTATCGGACATCCGACTACAGATGATGGCACCATTTCCGGTGAATCGTAGCGTCTCCATTCAAATCCTGTTCCTGCTGTAGCATCACTATTGGTTGTTGCTAAAAGTCGTACACTTGTTGTTGACGTGGCTTTTGCTTCTGATGTTGTCAGCTCCAAAGCATCAGTTGTAGCACTAACAGACCAGTTGATAAGTGAAGGCAATTCCTTAATTTTAATACCAAAAGATATATGGTATAATGTGTTTGGATCAAGATTCTCAAACACTTTGTCGAGTTTATTGTCTGTGGCTATATCACTACTTGCGTCGTATATACCATACCATTCAATCGTAGAATCTCCGGCATCCAAAGTTACATTGGTTGTTATTGATGTGGCATTTGTTGAGTAATTAAGATCTGCTTCAACAGACTTGGTATGGAAGATATCATTATAACGAGAGTATGTGTAATCATAATTAACCGGACAATATGTATCATTAATTTTCAAACCATACCCATAATTATATTCACCATAATTTTTATTTTGTAAACATGTTGGTTCTAAACCGGTCATGACATCACGATTTTTATAATATGATTTGGTTTTCTCCAAATATATGTATGAATCATGTTTTGATTCTGACTCCAATGAAACTTTCGCTGTTGTTTGCGTTGTTTCTTCAATATTACATGAAACTAATTTAAGGCAACCGCTTATAATATTTTCAGAAACTGTTACCGAAGATGAATTGATAGTTAACTTTTTCAAATCTTCACAATTTGCAAAAGCCCAATCTTCAATAGTTTTTACAGAATTTCCAATAGAAATATTTGACAATGCCGAACAATTATAAAACACATATTCACCTATTTCAGTTACTGAATTAGGAAGACTTACCGAAGTCAGTTTAGGACAACTGTCAAATGCAGATTTGCCGATGGAAGTAATTGAATTCCCAAAATTTACATTAGCTAAAGAAGTGCATTTATGGAAAGCATAATCCGGAATTTTCTTGACATTATCTCCTATGTTAAGAGTTGAAAATGATTCTAAATTAGAAAATACAGAGCCAACAGAGCTACCCATATCGACACAATTTTCAGCATTGAAGTTGATTGTTTCTAATGCGGAACACCCATTAAAAGTGCTATCTCCAATGGTTGTTACCGAGTTGGGTATTTCTACAGAAGTTAAACCTGTACACCCACTAAAAGCACTATTTCCGATAGTTGTTACTGAATTCGGTATTTCTACAGAAGTTAATTCTTTACAATAGCGCAATGCTCCATCCGGTAGTTCTTTCAAATCTGTATCGCTTATATCTAATTTAGATAAAAACGGCATATTTTCACGTATGAATTTAAAATCTTCACTATTTAATGTTCCATGAATTATTAACTCTTGGATCATAGCAGGATAAGAAGTTTTATCTGATATTACAGATTCCAACTTTCCGTCGATGTTGTTTGTAACATCAAGTGATAATGACCCAAACGGGATAATATATTCAATATCTTTCCACCCCTCAGCCTGCTCATATAGTGAAACAGATTCCAATGGAACATATAAATATTTAATATTCCCAAGAGATTTTTCGTCAAGTGCCGGAGGTGTAGTTACAAGAGATTTGCAAATAGTATAAGATGTCCCATAAAATGCATATTGCCCGATTGATTCAAGTGAAGCCGGCAAAGTCAAAGTATCTTTTAAATTTTCACATCCGCTAAAAGCATAATCAGGGATATGTTTTACACCTTCTCCAATGGTGAGTGTACTAAGGGTTGAACATCTTGAAAAGACTGTAAAATTATAATTATATGCCCCAGACTGCATTTCAGTACAATTTTCAGCATTAAAAGTTACTGTCGTAAGATTTGGACAATCGCCAAACGCATCTAAAGTTATTTTCTTCACGGTGCTTGGAATTGTAACGGATTCAATACACTCCAGTTCCCAAAAAGCATAGTCACTGACTGTAGTTGTTCCTTCCGGGATTTGAACGTCCGTAAGCAATTCATCATTCAAATATAGATTATTAGCATAACCTAAAGGGCTGGCATCTAAACCATAATATTCTATATTCATCCACGCAGAGAGGTCATAAATATATACATCAGTTAAACTTCTACAATAAAATGCTTCTCTCCCAATGAATATAACCCCGGTACCTATTTTTATTGATTTTAAATTTGAACAATTGTCAAACGCATTTTCTCCAATGGTTAAAACTGAGTTGGGTATTTCAACTGAGGTCAATCCGGTACAACCATAAAAAGCGTAATCTCCAATGGTTGAAACTGAGTTGGGTATTTCAACTGATGTCAAGTAGGTGCAAAGAGAGAATGCATATTGACCTATGGATTCAACTGTATAAGTAGAACCTGCATAGCTTATGTTTGTTGGAATAACAATATCACCTGAATAAGAATTAAGATTTGTGTCTTTATATGTTACTTCTACGGTCTTATCTTTTTCTGAAATAATATTATAATATATTCCATCGACTTTAAGGTAGTATGCCATTGACGGCAAAATTCCGATGAGCATCATCGCTATCGCGACAATCGCTCTGTTTAAATTTTTGAGTTTCATATTATTAAAATATTAATGTTGTTATAGTTGAAGTTATACTTTGCATTAAAGATACGATTAAAGCAATAATTGCAATCTTAAATGGTAATCTCACGCCTGTATCCCATGTGTGCCAATAATAAGACCATGAATTAGTAGGCTTAATTGTAACTTCATCCCCTCTTCTACATTTAAGGCGCATTTGTTGTAGTAGGTTAGCCAAATCTCATTCTTATTGACTCCATTCCAACCCATATATTTCAGATATATAGATTTTCCACTATTAGAAGTTACTTTAAGATACCCTTCAAGTTTTTCTTTATCAGTTAATTTCTTTTTGCATTGATTCATGATTTGGGCAAATGCGCCTGAGTGCATAAATGCATAATTGTTTGCTATCTCCTCAATAGTATTTGGGGTATAGCGATAATTATCGACTTTATATTTCATAATAATTATGGTAATTTACCAAAATCAGTGATTACATAATTCGCACATTTGCCTGACGGTCCTTTTTTATTGGTAAGACTGATTGAGAATTTACCTATATTTTTTCCTTTTGTATTTTGTGATGCAATTTTTATAAAGTCTGTAGAATTGATTAGCCACATTGTATCTATATCTTTTATGTAGAATACAAACCAATAATTAGGCTTTGGGTTGAGACATGATATTGCTGCAAATAGACCGCCTGTAGATAATGATTTGATCTGAATCTCTTGGTATTCATAAGGATTGTCGGATGTAATGGTTTTTACCAATAAATCCACACCATGGTCATCAACTGCAGGATAGTAAATTTCACGCTGTTCGTTTACCAATTTCGACATCACAAGATATTCACTTGCTTGCCCTAAATGTAAAGATTTATTCATAGTATGAGTTCATAGTTTGTTTTTCCTATAGACCTCCCCGGATTAGGCAATAATAAAAAAAAGACGTGGGAGTCTGTACCTACTCGCTTATCCCAGTCTCAGGCCTTCGCATTGCCTCCTCAGAGGATAAGCAACTCAGCTAGCCCACGCCAGGATACGAATATACACGACACCACGCACTGCGTAATGATACAATATATGCTCATATACCATCAATGGACGCTTCCGTTGCCGTTTCTTCTCTGAGTGAATCAAGTTTGCGAAGTTTGAGACTCGAAGAAAACGTTTCGGTAAACGTCTTTTTAAAATTAATTAACTTAAAATCAGATAGTTATCCTCCTTTAAGTCCCACCCACAAGCCCTCTGACCTATGAGCTACCACAAAATTATAGCTTTTATTTCAATCTGCAAAACAAAAATTAAATTATTTGCTAATTTTTTTACTGAAGAATCGAAATATCAGTATCTATTTACTTACGATGCCTCAAAATAAATGGTGGTACTAAGTCAGCACCACCATTTATTTAAAGAACATATAATGTTTATTTGTCTTATCTCGACATCTATCATTTGTTGTTATAGCGTTCAAGACCTGTATTAAGGAATTCCAAGTATTTTTCTACTTCTTGACCATTGTCATAGTCCATTGGAGCAACAAGCGGATTACCTTCATTATCAAGGATTACATGATATGGTTGTGCATTTGCCCCGAATTTATATCTTTGGAGGAAACTCCATTTATCACCAACTGTTCTCAGTGTTGCAGGCTCACCATTTCTTTCTGTAACTTTGATTTTTTCCGAAAGATCTGCTTTTTCATCAACCATTAGAGTGATGAGGATAAAATCATTGTCGATTCGATTTTTAACATCTTGATTAGTCCAAACTGCACCTTCAAGTTTACGGCAGTTAACGCAACCATGACCGGAGAAGTCGACAAGAACGGGTTTGTTAAGTTTTTTAGCGAGAGCCATACCTTCATCATAATCGTCAACTACAGCATGAACATCACCCTCGTAGAGTGAGAAATCTTGAGTGGAAGATGGTGGTGCGAATGCACTGATAGCATTAAGAGGAGCACCCCAAAGACCCGGAAGCATATAAACTGCAAATGAAAGGCTTATCACAGCAAGCATAAAGCGAGTTACACCTGTTTTTTCAACTTTAGAATCGTGAGGGAAAGTGATTTTACCGAGCAAATATATACCGAGAAGTGCAAAGATGATAATCCACAATGCAATGAATACTTCGCGATCGAGAATTCTCCATCCGTATGCAAGGTCGGCAACTGAGAGGAATTTAAGAGCAAGAGCTAATTCAAGAAAACCGAGAACAACTTTTACCGAGTTCAACCACCCACCACTCTTAGGCATGGATTTGAGCATTGTCGGGAATATTGCAAAGACAGTAAACGGCAATGCCAAAGCCAATGCAAAACCAAACATACCAATAGTCGGAGCAAGCATATCATTAGAATCTGCAGCCTGCACCAAAAGCGTACCAATGATAGGACCTGTACAAGAGAATGACACAAGCACCAAAGTAAATGCCATAAAGAACACACTCAAAAGACCTGTTGTAGAATCAACTTTTGAGTCCATTTTGTTTGTCCAAGATGACGGCAATGTCAACTCGAAGCCTCCAAGGAATGAGATTGCAAACACTACAAGGAGCAAGAAGAATATGATATTAAATACAGCACTTGTTGACAAAGCATTCAATGCACTTGCACCAAATATTGCAGTGATTATAAGACCGGCAGCTACATAAATTACGATGATAGAAACACCATAAATCATTGCAGTGCGAATAGATTTAGCTCTATCTTTATTTTGTTTCAAGAAGAAACTTACAGTCATTGGTATCATTGGCCATACACAAGGAGTGACAAGAGCGATCAAACCACCAAGAAAACCTTGAAGAAGAATCCAAAAGAGATTACTTTCTTTTTTAGTTGCTGCATTGCTATCTCCAAGTTCTGTAAGTTGAGTTTCAACATTATTCCATAGAGGATTGTCATTCATATTTTTATTATTGGCAGGAACTGCTGAAACCACCGGAGCTTCAGCAAGAGTTTGAGTACTATCAACAACAGCAACTTCTTTATCCTCTTCCTCTACTTCTTCAGCAGGAGCTTCTTCAGCAACTTTTACAGGAGCAGTACCTTTCAAAGACTTAGCACCTTTGATTTGCACACAACCGGTGTCATCGCAAGCTTGACCTTTTATTTCTACATCAACTGTGAAATTAGCCGCAGTCGGTTTTAATTTTTGAGTAAATGTAACACTGCCTTCATAGAAATGTTCTTCACCCATAATGTCATCTACGTGCTTGGTGTATTGCTTGTTAGCAACGGGAGTTCCTACAAGAGTAGCACCAACAGGTTCGATGAAAAATTCGAGAGGCATACCTGCCATAGGGTCATTGTCAGTCGAATACATATGGTATCCGGCATCAATTGTTGCAGTCATCAGCACAGCAGGGCTATCGGTGTTATTTCCGATAAGCTTAATTGTCCAATTTACCGGGCTTTGTGCGTAAGCCACGATAGAAATCAGAGCAATGAACAATGTTGAAAAAAACTTTCTCATTTTATTTTTTTAACTTTATTATTATTATTCGTGAGATTCTACGTTTTCTGTATCAAAAATTGACAGCAAATGTGCTTGAAGTATCACATAATCAGATTTTCTGTAAACAAATCCGACAACCTGGCAATTTTCAGCTACCCAATTTTCGTTAAGCACCATTTCGACCGATTTTTCAAATTTTTCTCCTGCTTTCGCAGCGATAGCAATTTGTTCACCCCAATATCCATTAATCGCGTCACGAAGCACGTGGTTATGTTCATATTCATTATTACCACCTTCGCCTGTCAATTGATATCCGATGATACCATTTTCAATTACCCAAAGTTGGAAAGCAGTTTCCTCATTTACATTTTCAGTAAATTCCACTTCATAGTTAACTTTCAAATTACGGCTATTAGTGTTATACTCACTTGCCATTGAGATATTAACCGGAGAAGTCAATTGCAGCTGATTGTTAACAATTGTTCCCCATGTATTTCTATTTTCAAGAAGTACAGAACCATTCACAGCCGTACGGTCAATCATTGCCGTAGGGAATGTTTGAGGTTTGAAAGTATTAAAATATTCAGTTGCAGCTTTACTTCTCAAGTCAAAACGACGTTGAGGTTTTGTAAATGCTGAACCTTCCGGATGTAATCCCACTGCAATAAAATTTTCGCCGTAAGTGTGATGAAGCTGAGTAATGACAGCAGCAGCATCAGGACAGTTAACACATTGAATACCGGTGAAATCTTCAAGAAGCACCACCTTTTCTGATTGAGCACGTTCTACTTCTATATATCTATCTTCAAGAGAAATGTTATCACAACTTGAGAGAGATAAACCTAAAGTCAATGCTCCTAATAAATATATCTTTTTCATTGAATGCTAATTAATTAGAATGTATAGTTATAAGTAATAGTAAAACCTTTGCTTGCCGGTACCCAACGACATACACCACCGGAACAGTTGTAGCCGGCACGAGTACGCCCATAACCTACTTGGAAACGGTTAGCTTTATAATTATAGGTAACTTGAGCGTTATAATAGTTGAGGTTTGTTTCACCAAGATTATACATATCTGTGAAAGTAAACATCCAATTAGGAGCAAGAGAGAATTCAACTACACCTGCAATCCAATCACCTTGGTCTTGTTTTGTTTGAAGATATTGTAATTCCCAACGAAGTTGACATTTTCTTGACATTTTCCATTGACCTTCGAGTACAAAAATATTCGAATTTACAATATCTCCATTATGACCATGACCTTCAACTACATGTTGATTATATCTTTGATACATATAGAATAATGTAAATTGTAAATTCTTATTGAATTTTTTGTTGATTTCCAAGTTAAGGTCACTATAATATAGGTTACCTATTTTCCAGAAAGCAGAGCCTGCACCATCCGAACCGATTGGATCAACAGTTACACCTTCAGGATAGTTTTTATCAAGGCCGGAAATATAAGAAGCAGAAAGGCGAACTTGAGTACCATAACGACCACCAAGAGCCGTACCACGTTTGAAATTGTATCTAACTTCACCTTGGAATGCCCATTCACCTTCAGGCTGAGTAGCATACGGATACATTGCAGCGAGAGCATAAGTTTGTGTATAAGTAAATGCAGGCAAGTGGTTGATGAATGATGATGTACCAATCATTGAGCGTTTTGAACGAAAACTCATATTATCGCTTCTCTTGGCTTGAAGGAAAGCACTGAATCCCTTAGACGAATATGAAGCAGAAAGCAATACCACATTACCTCTTCTATATATATACCCGTTATCTGCATTAGGATCATTATTTTTAGTAGCAAATTCCGCTAAGATATTAAAATCTTTAAGTCTTAATTTTACACGGGCATCAAAAGAAGCAATTTTGTTAGGAAGATTGAGTTTATACGACATATCTTCTGTAAAAATATCTTCGTCTTTTTCATATTTACCAACGTAAGAGAAGCCAAGAGAAAGTCCGTAATCAGGATTAAATGCCTTTTTGAAAGTTTCATTTAAAGACCATTCTACATCTGCACCCCATACCCATGAGTCATTATGTTCCCAATAACGACGCTGCTTACCACCTAAAGCAGTAAAAGAAAGACCATCGATAGGATTTAATTTAAGACGACCTCCTCTAAGTGCATTGTCTATTCCAAGACTACGTTCTTCGTAAGTACGAAGTATTAAACCAGAACCAAATTGTTCATAGAAATCGCCGACAGTCAGTGATGCCCATTTATAATGGCCTGTTGCCCATAGATAAGGTACACCCCATCCTTTGAAATCATTTTCGTAACCGGGCAATGGCCACTCTGTCATTTGAAAACGTCCCCCTATAGAGATGTAAGGGGCATTGATTGTGAGGTCAAAATAAGTGTTATTAAGAACAGGATCATCATATTCCCCCGTACCAATAGCTTGATCTTCCTGAGGAATAAGGAATTCTGTTTGGATACTACCTGTTGCACGCACTTTACTCCACCAACTTTCTTGAGTAAGATAGTCGGAAGCTTTTGCCGGCTTTACTTGTACTACATCTCCCATGTATTGGCGAGATTCAGTCAGAGTGGTGTCGCTTTCAGACACGTTTTGTGCCATAGCCATAGATGTCGCACAAATGGCAATGGCACATAATGATGAATATCTTAGTTTCACGATTATGTAATTTGAATTAAATGATTAATATTCAGGTATAGATTTAATTGAATGAAGCTCGCAACAGACAATTCTGTCACGAGCTTATAAATATTATTCTTCTATTAACTCACGAACTTTTTCTATGATTTCTTCTTCCCCACCATCAACGTATCCTTTATGATTCCATACGATATTGCCTTTACCATCGACAATAAATACGTGAGGGATGTCTGTTACTCCGAGCTGGCGTTTAAATTCGCCATTAGGGTCTAAAAGAACTTCGTACTCCCAACCGCTACCTTCAACCATTGGTTTTACTTTTTGCTCGTTTTGAGCTTCATCGATGCTGACCGCAATCACTTTCACTCCTGTTTCGTCTTGCCAATCAGGATAAACATCATGGATTGCTTTTAATTCACGACGACAAGGTTTACACCATAATGCAAAAAAACTAATCACGAATGGTTTTCCATCGTTGTTCAATTCTGCGGTGTTTACACTATTGCCGTTGATGTCTTTCAACTGCACAGATGGCAATTCAGCCATTGATGGAAGCACTAAAACTAATGCGATGAGTGCTAAAATAATTTTTTTCATGTAATTTATAGTTTTACGGTTTTAATATTCAAAATTACTAATTTGGGGCTAAAGTTACAAAAAAAACTTTAAATCCGAGATAAAAAACACTATTTCATTCAAATAAATTCTGAATATTTTTTATAATCATTTAATTTTCAATCACTTACAAAATATCACGATTATTAGTCTAAACATTTCTAATTATAAGACAATACAATCGAAAAAAGTTACATCAAAATTTGTCTGAACGGTAACATTTTACTATTTTTGTGCCATTAATTAAAAATAACCCATACAAATAATCTAATATAATGAAAGCAAAAAAACTTTTATTGGGCGATGAAGCCTTGGCTCTTGGTGCAATAAATGCAGGGCTATCAGGTGTTTACGCATATCCCGGAACACCTTCGACAGAAATCACAGAGTTTATTCAATTAAATCAAGTAGCACGAGAAAGGAAAATTCACAGCCATTGGTCATCTAACGAAAAGACGGCAATGGAAGAAGCTTTAGGAATGTCTTTCTGTGGAAAACGTGCTATGGTATGTATGAAACACGTGGGAATGAATGTTGCTGCTGACGGCTTTGTTAATTCAGCCATGACCGGTACAAATGGAGGTTTGGTGGTAGTAGCTGCTGACGACCCATCAATGCATTCATCGCAAAATGAACAAGACTCTCGTTTCTACAGCCAATTTGCATTGGTTCCGACACTTGAACCAAGTTCGCAACAAGAAGCTTACGAAATGGCAGGATATGGGCTTGAACTTTCTGAAAAATTCCGTATTCCTGTACTATTACGTATGGTCACTCGCTTAGCTCACTCTCGCGGGGTAGTTGAAGTTGCGACTGAGGCTGACAAAGAAAATGAAATTTCTTATCCTGAAAACACTCGCCAATGGGTGCTTATGCCCGGCAACTCTAAAGTTAGATACAAACAACTAATCAAAGATTGGGATGATTTTGTTGAGGCATCAGAAAATTCACCATACAATAAATATATCGATGCTGCTGATAAATCCAAAGGTATTATTGCTAATGGTATTGCTTACAATTATCTAATGGAAAATTATCCTGACGGATGTCCATTCCCCATATTGAAGATTTCACAATATCCATTACCAACAAAACTTATCAAGAGAATGGCTGAAGAATGTGAGTCAATCCTTGTAGTAGAAGAAGGTCAACCATTCATTGAAGAAAAATTACGTGGATTATTGGATAACGGAATTAAGATTTACGGCAAATTGACAGGAGAATTACCACGCACCGGCGAATTAAATCCTGACACAGTAAGAACAGCACTTGGACTTGCACCTATCGACCGCCAAGGACCATCTCAGGTTGTAATGCCTCGTCCTCCGGCATTATGCCAAGGTTGTGGTCACCGTGATGTTTATCATGCTCTTAACGACGTAATGAAAGAATATGAAAATCCTAAAGTATTTGGAGATATAGGTTGCTACACATTAGGTTGGTTAGCCCCATTCAATGCAATAGATGCAGTAGTTGATATGGGAGCATCTATCACAATGGCTAAAGGAGCTGCCGACGCAGGTCAACATCCATCAGTAGCTATTATAGGTGATTCAACATTTACTCACTCAGGAATGACAGGATTATTAGATGCTATTAACGAAAATGCACCAATCACTGTCATCATTAGTGATAATCTTACAACAGGCATGACAGGTGGTCAAGATTCACAAGGCACAGGAAAAATTGAAGATATTTGCCGCGGTTTAGGGGCTTTACCTGAACATGTTCGTACTATTGATTCCCTACCCAAGAATCACGAAGATATGATGAAACTATTTAAAGAGGAATTTGAATATAAAGGTTTGTCAGTAATTGTAGCTCGCAGAGAATGTATTCAGACTGCTCGTCGTCATGCTTCTGCAAAGAAAAAATAATTAAATTCGTTTAATCAATAAACTAGCAAAACAATGAAAATAGATATAGTATTAGCAGGTGTTGGCGGACAAGGTATCCTTTCTATTGCCACAATACTTGGTGCTGCGGCACTTAAAGAAAACCTATATATCAAGCAAGCAGAAGTTCATGGTATGAGCCAACGTGGTGGCGATGTACAATCCAACTTGCGTATCAGTTCCAATCCTATTTGCAGCGATTTAATTCCTGAAGGTGGTGCTGATTTAATTATTTCACTCGAACCAATGGAAGCATTGCGTTACATCCCATTCCTTTCAAAAGATGGATGGATTGTTACCAACACTGCCCCATTTATCAATATTCCCAACTATCCGGAAATGGAGAAAGTAACTGAAGCACTGAATGCTTGCCCAAATGTAGTTGCTTTCAACATGGATGAAATGGCAAAAGAGGTGGCATCACCTCGTGCATCTAATATGGTGTTGCTCGGTGCAGCAGCCCCATTTATGAACATCGAAATTGAAAAAATTGAAGATGGAATACGCACAATATTTGGAGCAAAAGGAGAAGCTATGGTAGAAATGAATATCAAAGCATTCAGAGCCGGATTAGAATCTGCAAAAAAATCAACTCAAAACAAATAAGCTATGTTTCCGATTCAAAAAAACAAACTTGAAGAAGTAATATCTAATTTAGGAATAGTTGATGTAACCACAGCAACAATCCGTCAAATATGTGCATTAGCTGCAGGTTTAGAAAACGAAGCCAACGAAAAATTTGTACATCTTGAGATTGGTAATCCCGGACTTCCTGCTATCAACGTTGGTATTAACGCCGAAATAAATGCACTTAGGAGTGGAATTGCTAATCAATACCCTAACATAGGTGGTATTCCTGAATTTAAAGAAAATGGCTCAAAATTTTTAAAGGCATTTTTAGATATTGATGTTCCCGGACGTTGTATCGTACCGACTGTTGGCTCGATGCAAGGTACATTTACAGTAATGTTGTTACTCGGACAACGTGATGAAAAAAAAGATACAATGTTATTCATTAACCCGGGATTCCCTGCCACTCACAATCAAGCAAAAATTCTCGGTCTGAAAGATGAAGCATTCGACATCTATGAATATCGGGGTAAAAAATTGGAAGCCAAATTAGAAAGTATCTTAAGTAAAGGAAATATTACTGCGATGGTATACAGCAATCCTAACAATCCCGCATGGACCAACCTTACAGAAGAAGAACTTGAAATCATCGGACGTATGGCAACTAAATATGATGTGATTGTAATGGAAGACCTTGCTTACTTAGGTATGGACTTCAGAAAGTCATTTGGCAATCCTTTCGAACCACCATACGTGCCAACAGTGGCTAAATTCACTGACAATTACATCTTATTCGTTTCTGCTTCTAAAATTTTCAGTTATGCAGGACAACGAATTGCTATGGTATGCATCGGCAAAGAAGTGTATGACAGAAAATATCCATTCTTCGAATCATTCTACGAAATGCCGGCTCTCGGCGATGCTTATATATTTGGCGTTCTTTACACTGCATCTTCCGGTACTGCTCATTCGGCACAATATGCTATGGCAGAAATGATGAAATCAGCAGTAGAAGGCAAACTTAATTTCGTAGACGAATGTCGTGAATATGCTCGTCGAGGTAATATTGCCCGTAAATTGTTTACTGATAATGGTTTCCATATTATATATAGCATTGATGGAGATAGCCCTATCAGCGATGGCTTCTTCTTCACTGCCGGATACAAAGATTTAAGCGGTGGAGAACTTCAAAAAGAATTAATGAGATACGGTGTGTCGTCAATTTCTTTGCGTTGTACAGGATCAGAACAACAAGGTATCCGCGTATGCGTATCAATGTTAAATAATGATGAGACTTTCAATGCTTTAGGACAACGACTTAAAGCATTCAACGAAGAACACTAATATCGCTCATAACAAAACGGCCTGACAGATTCAGTTCTGTCGGACCGTTTTTTATTATATGCAAGTATCACTTTAACTAAAGAGAGCTATTCTCAACAAACAAGACAATTAGATAATGAAAGCAAACTATTGTACTGCGGCTGAAGCCGTCAAACTAATAAAAAGTGGCGACCACGTCTATATTCAAGGTAGTACTTCTGTGCCTGAAGTTTTGACAGACGCACTGGCAGAAAGAGGACACGAACTACGTGATGTTACTTTATATCAAGCTTTTGCCGTAACTCGCCGTGAAGCACCTTATTGTAAACCTGAATTTAAAGACTCATTTATCGTAAATACTTTCTTTGTAGCAAATTCTGTTCGTAAATGGATTGATGAAGGATATGGTTCGATGACACCTCGTTTCTTAGGCGAAGTTCCCGCATTATTCCGTGATGGCACCTGCCCTATCGATGTAGCACTTATTAACTGCTCCATGCCGGACAAAGACGGCTATGTAAGCTATGGCGTATCAGCCGACCTTGCAACATCGGCTGTGGAATGTGCCAAAATCGTTATAGCTCAGATTAATCCTCACATGCCATTTTCGTACGGTGACCCTGTAATTCACATTTCAAAACTTGCTGCTGCCGTAGAAGTTGACGATCCATTAGTGGAAGTTCCTACTGCTGTTCCTACTGAGAAAGAAATTAAAATAGGCGGATACATCGCTGAACTAATTCCTGATGGTGCTACTTTACAAATCGGCGTTGGTGGTATTCCAAATGCAGTCATCAGAGCCTTGTCAAATCATAAGCATCTCGGTCTGCACACAGAAGCTATGACAGACGGTGTACTTCCTCTTCTTGAAAAAGGAATTATCGATAACAGCCAAAAGAAAATCTATCCGGGACAATCAGTAGCGTCTCTCGCATTAGGTTCTCGTCAACTCTACGACTTTATGAACTATAATAAAGACATCGTATTCAGGGATGTGGCATGGACTAATGACCCTTTTATTATAGCTCAAAATCCTAAAGTAATGTCAATCAACTCTTGCTTGGAAATCGACCTTACAGGTCAGATTTGTGCTGATTCGATTGGCACGAAGATTTTCTCAGGCGTAGGCGGACAACACGATTTCGTATACGGCTCTTCTCGAAGCGAAGGTGGCATATCGTTCTTGGCTATGCTTGCTACAACTAATAAAGGACAAAACAAAATCAAACCGGTGCTTACACCCGGTGCAGGTGTAGTAACAACTCGCTTCCAAACAAACTATGTAGTTACAGAATACGGTGCAGTTAATCTACGTGGTAAAAGCCTTGCTGAACGAGCAAAGCTACTTATAAGCGTAGCCGCTCCGGAATTCCGCGAAGAACTTGACAGAGCTGCTTCAGAAAGATTTGGACACGCATATCTCCGTCTGAAATAACATACATAAATATAATGAATCTCTACGACAATTATTGCTGTAGAGATTCATTTTTATAAATTTAAATGAATGTAAATTATTTGAGACAAATAAATAGGCACCAGACAAATAATATCTGATGCCTACTAATATTTATTTGGTTATGATATTACATCATGCCGCCCATTCCACCCATGCCACCGGCAGGCATTGCAGGTGCGGGTGTATCTTCTTTCTTATCTGCTATTACACATTCCGTAGTCAAGAACATACCGGCTATACTTGCAGCATTTTCAAGAGCCACACGAGTTACTTTTGCAGGGTCAATTACACCGGTACTAAAGAAGTTTTGGAATTCGCCTGTACGAGCATTATATCCGAAGTCACCTTCTCCGTCTTTTACTTTTTGAACGATTACAGCACCTTCAACGCCGGCATTTTCTACAATTTGACGTAGTGGTTCTTCAATTGCACGACGGATGATTTGAATACCTGTATTTTCATCTTCATTGTCACCTTTGAGATTATCCAAAGATGCGAGACAGCGGATATAAGCTGTACCACCACCAGGAACAATACCTTCCTCAACTGCAGCACGAGTTGCACTCAAAGCATCATCAACGCGATCCTTCTTTTCTTTCATTTCTACTTCTGAAGGAGCACCAATGTAAAGAACAGCGACACCACCGGCAAGCTTTGCAAGACGTTCTTGCAGTTTTTCTTTATCGTAGTTTGAAGTAGTAGCTTCGATTTGAGCTTTTATTTGCCCGATGCGAGCTGTAATCATTTCTTTATTGCCTGCCCCATTGACGATAATAGTATTATCTTTATTGACTGTAATCTTTTCAGCAGTGCCAAGGTCATTCATAGTAGCTTGTTCAAGCTTCATGCCTTTCACTTCACTGATTACGTTACCACCGGTAAGTATAGCTATATCTTCGAGCATTTCTTTTCGTCTATCACCGAAACCGGGTGCTTTTACTGCACATATTTTCAGTGAACCACGAAGACGATTGACAACCAACGTAGCTAATGCTTCACTATCCACATCTTCTGCAATGATTAAAAGACCGCGACCTGATTGAGCTGTCTGCTCAAGAATTGGAAGCATATCTTTAAGGTTGGAAATTTTCTTATCATAAAGAAGAATGAACGGACTATCCATTTCACATTCCATCTTTTCTGTATTAGTTACAAAATACGGAGAAATGTAACCGCGATCAAATTGCATACCTTCTACTACTTCTACAGTAGTGTCTGTACCTTTTGCCTCTTCTACAGTTATTACACCCTCTTTCTTAACCTTTTTCATAGCTTCGGCAATGAGTTTACCGATTTCTTCATCATTGTTGGCAGAGATACGTGCCACATTTTCGATTTTATCAAAATCATCACCTACTTCCTGGCTTTGAGCTTTGATACCTTCTACAACTTTCGCAACTGCTTTATCAATACCACGTTTGAGGTCCATAGGGTTAGCACCGGCCGCAACATTCTTAAGACCAACGTTTACAATTGCTTGTGCTAAAACTGTGGCAGTAGTTGTACCATCACCTGCTTGATCCCCTGTTTTAGATGCGACTTCTTTCACTAATTGAGCACCCATATTTTGGAATGCATCTTCAAGTTCAATTTCACGTGCTACGGTCACACCATCTTTAGTGATATGAGGAGCACCGAATTTCTTTTCAATGATTACATTACGACCTTTAGGTCCAAGTGTAACTTTGACAGCATTTGCCAACGCATCTACGCCGTTTTTAAGCTCTTCACGAGCTTTAATATTGAATTTAATTTCTTTTGCCATTTTTATAATTGTTTTATTATCCTACAATTGCTAAAACATCTGATTGTCGCATAATTAAATATTTGTTTCCTTCGAGTTCGATTTCAGTACCGGCATACTTACCATATAGCACTATATCACCCTCTTTAAGAATCATATCTTCTTCTTTTGTTCCTGCTCCAACAGCTACAACTTTACCTTTTAATGGTTTTTCTTTTGCTGTATCAGGAATGATAATTCCACCTAAAGTCACTTCTTCTGCCGCAGTTGGTTCGATTAGCACGCGGTCTGCCAATGGTTTGATTGTCATATTTTTTATTTTTAAGTTATTATTCTGTCTCGCATACTTACATTTTTTGTGCCAAACAAAGTTTTTACTACTTTCAACAAACATTTTTAATTAATTGTTAGTTCAACAACTTTACAAAATATTCTGTATATCAGCATTTTTTTCTAATTTTGCATCTCATAAAATTATATATTATGCAGAAAATTATTGTTCTAATAACCTTACTTATAAGTTATGCCAATTTTGGCAGTCATGCTGACAATATGTCAAGCCAAATGCTACAATTAAATCCTTCTATAAAATCTATTATTAACCACTTTCATCCTACTCACATATGTAATAATAAGAGCGGAGCATTTATTAAAATTGATAATGAATCAATCCTAGATTCTATTCAGAAAATTGGAGGTATAATCAATTACAAAATAGGTAATATAGCCTACGTTTCATTCTCCGACTACTCTTTTAAATCATTCAAAATCAAAAACATCAACATGATAAATAATCGTCAATCCTATCCTACAATGGATTTGGCACAAGAAGTAACAAATGTTTCAGAACTTCATGACGGTGTTGAGATAGAATCAGATATTATACCTTTCACCGGCAAAGATGTGCTTATCGGAATAGTTGATGGAGGCATTCAACCATCACACATAGCATTCACAAATAAATTCGGAAATACACGAATCAAAAAATTTATAATGACTGAGAGTTCCAATGAATCGGAATCAGGAGAGTTTATTTCATCTATTTATGACACACCGGAATCAATTATCACAGCTCCTACTGACACCGCATGTGTAGGTCATGGTACACACACTGCATCTTCGGCTGCCGGACTACACATCAACCAATTCGGAGGGATCGCACCTGAGGCGGATTTAATTTTAACAACTATGGGTAATAAGCTGTATGAAGATGAAATAATGTATGGTATCCATTCAGCATTTCAATATGCAGATTCTGTCGGCAAGCCCATTGTTGTCAGTCTCAGCCTTGGCTCTGCTTTAGGACCACAAGATGGCACAGGCATAGTCACTGACTATATGCAAGAAATTAATCCTTACGGAAACATAATATGTTTTTCAGCCGGTAATGACGGCAATTCATCACTTTCTTTACAACAAAATTTCAAATCTAATCCAAAGCCGTTATATTCTGCATTTGCCCGCACAAATTACGGCACACCTGCAAAAGAATTATATGCACAATTATGGAGCGATGATGACACGGAATTAGAATTTGCATTGCACGTTATAAATATAAAAACTCAAGAAATTCTATTTTCCACTGATTATTTTAGCATATCTGAAACAGGCGAACGACTCGCCGAAGGAATGATTATATTCGCAACTAACCACGAGGATACATTATTATATCCTCAATTTGCCGATTTTTTTGAAGGATATATTATCATAGCATCCGGCAACTATGCCCCAAATGGTAGATATGTTACTGAAATTCAAGCATCTTTTTCAAACATTGACACTCAATCTGAGTATGCTTTAGCTTTTTCAGCGAAGTCTGATAACGGTGCAAATATGACTGCAATCGCAAATTATCAAAAATGCTTCTTCAAAAGCTATGGATTAAAAGATTTCACAACAGGCAACAGCTTAAACTCAATTTCGGATTACTGCACTAGTCCTTACGTAGTATCTGTGGGTGCATGGAACGGACGACTAAAATGGACCGATATTAACTCTGTAGAACACACTCTTAATCAAGATTACTATAATATTTATAACGGTGTAGCAAATTATTCAAGTTATGGTAAAAACAGATTTAATGGTAATACCAACTTACCTCATGTACTCGCTCCGGGTACAGAAGTTATTGCTGCTATTCCAAACAATATTAACAATAAATCCGAACGATGCTTTGCTCAGACGATTGATGATACGACTTATTATTGGGGAAATAAAACCGGAACATCTATGGCTTGCCCTATCGCTGCCGGCGTCATAGCCTTATGGTTAGAAGCAAAAAACGATCTTACTCGAGACCAAATTATCGAAATAATTGAATCAACATCTACTATCGACGATTATATCCGCTATGATACTAACAAAATCGGTAGCGGAAAAATTGATGCGTACGCCGGCTTAAAATATATTTTTACAAAATTTTGCAACATCGACAATAATACTTTAAACAATGACTGCAAACTTATTGCACGCCATATAACGGATGATAAACTTGAAATTGTAATATCAAAACCTGTAAATGATGCCAAACTACGAATTTACTCTATTGATGGTACAAACATATATGCCAATAAATTTTCAGGCTCACAAATCGTTATCGACAAGCCAAAATCAAGTGGCATATATATACTTCAATTAAAAACTACATCTATCACGTTAACACATAAAATACTAATCGACTAAATAAGTGATATTATCACACTTGCAACATTTAATATTTTTTACTAACTTTGCATTTAAATTCGATAAATTATTGGTATTATGATAGAAAATAAAGAAGAGTTAACAGCAAATGAAAATGGGCTGAACTTTGTAGAACAAATCATAAAAGAAGATCTTGAAGCCGGTAAAAATGGAGGTCGACTTAACACTCGTTTTCCACCGGAGCCAAACGGCTATTTACATATCGGTCATGCCAAAGCAATTATTATGGACTTTGGAGCCGCAGAAAAATTCGGAGGAACATGTAATCTTCGTTTTGATGACACCAATCCTCAAAAAGAAGATACTGAATATGTCAATGCAATTATGGAAGACATTCATTGGTTAGGTTATGATTGGGGCGATCGTCTATATTACGCTAGCGATTATTTTGAAAAATTATATGACCTTGCCGTAAGAATGATAAAGGAGGATAAAGCATATGTTGACCAACAAACAAGCGAAGAAATTGCAGCTCAAAAAGGGACTCCAACCACACCTGGTATAGAAAGCCCTTATAGAAATCGCCCAATCGAAGAAAGTTTAGATTTATTCGAACGAATGAATGCCGGAGAATTTGAAGAAGGCTCTTATGTACTTCGAGCAAAAATCGATATGGCAAATTCCAATATGCACTTCCGCGACCCAATAATGTATCGAATTATCAAAACTCCTCATTGGCGTACAGGTGAAAAATGGAAAGTGTATCCAATGTATGATTTTGCACATGGTCAAAGTGATTACTTCGAAGGAGTTACCCATTCAATTTGTACACTCGAATTTGTACCACATAGACCTTTATATGAATATTTCGTTAAAGAATTAGCTGACGAATCTTATTGCCCCAGACAAATAGAATTCAATCGATTGAACCTCACATACACAGTGATGAGCAAACGTAAACTATTACAATTAGTCAAAGAAGGACTAGTCAATGGCTGGGATGACCCTCGAATGCCTACCATTTGCGGACTACGTCGAAGAGGTTACACTCCATCTGCAATAAAAGATTTCGTTAACCGCATCGGCTACACAAAATATGAAGCATTAAATCATATCGAACTGCTCGAACATTCTGTACGAGAAGACCTTAACAAAACAGCTACACGTGTAAGTGCTGTACAAAATCCTGTTAAATTAATTTTAACTAATTATCCTGAAGATAAAACTGAAATAGTTTATATGGATAATAATCCGGAAGATTCAAATGGAGGAAAACATGAAATGCCTTTCACTCGCGAACTATGGATAGAGCGTGAAGATTTTATGGAGAACCCACCAAAAAAATTCTTCCGTTTGGCACCGGACAAAGAAGTCCGATTAAAAGGCGCATATATTATTAAATGTACCGGCCTCAAAAAAGACGAATCCGGAGAAATCACAGAAATTTATGCTGAATATGACCCTGAAACTTTAAGTGGAATGCCAGGTAGCGAACGCAAAGTAAAAGGCACTCTGCATTGGGTATCAGTTGCAAATGCTATCAAAGCTGAAGTTCGTGATTATGACAGATTATTTGCTGTTGAAAACCCGTCTGCGGAAGAAGGCGATTTTAGAGAATTATTAAATCCTAACTCCCTTAAAGTGCGTGAAGATGTAATGATTGAGCCATGGCTTGCAAAACAAGCTAAGCCCGGAAATCACTATCAATTTCAACGCTTAGGATACTATACCGTCGATCTTGATTCTACTGCAGAAAAAATAGTATTTAATAAAACCATCGGGCTAAAAGATACTTGGGCTAAAGAAATGAAAAAATAATTTAAAAAAAATATCATTATAACGATCTAACGAATTGTTGAGCTTCTCATTAGTCGTTAGATCGTTTATTAATTAATATACAAATAAAATAGGTAATTATATATTACTTTACAGTAAAGACAAAATCAATACAAAGGTTTATTAACATCTTTTAAGACTATAGGACTAAACATTCTATAGTCTTTTTAT
>CAZGEX010000002.1:0-98811 GCA_964524385.1 uncultured Sangeribacter sp. | reverse complement strand
TAAAATAGCTAACGGCGTAAGTGCTGTAATCGACCTTAACGGACACTCTATAAGCCAATCTAACGAACAAACCTCCGGCTATTCAATGATTGTAAACAATGGTAATCTTACCATTAAAAACACAGGTACAATCGAATACGCTGACAATACCACATTAACAAGTGATGTCAACTATGTTTCCAATACCCTCATCAACAATGGCACTCTAACAATTGAAGAAGGCGTAAATATAATCAACAATAGTGGAGCATCTGTTGCTCAATATGGCTATCCTCACGCAATCGACAACAATGGTACACTAACCATCAATGGCGGTACGTTTACAAACAAGACCAACTATAGCTCAATGCGTATTTGGTGTACTACTGATGACAACACAAAAGTTACTATCAACGGTGGAACATTCAATGGTTCAATCGACCTTCACAACGTAAATGGTTCTGCAAACAAAGGTACATTAACAATTAATGGCGGCACATTCAATGCAGATACATACACAAACTCTGCTGTACGTTTGCTTGGTTTCGGAACTGATGTAGATGAAATCAATGCCTACCTTAATGGCGGAACTTTCAATGGTGAAGTAAAATGTAGAAACTACACCGGCGGAACTTTCAACTCTCAAGTATTCTATATATCCGGAGGAACTTATGCTTACGATCCTAACGGATTTATGGCTGACGGATACAATGCATTCTGGATTGACGGATACTATAAAGTATATGGCAATGGAGTAGACGCAGTTGTTGCAAACAATGATGAATTTAAAGCAGCTGTAGCAGCCGGAAAATCAAAAATAGTTTTAGGTGCAGGCAACTATGAATTAAATCAGGTATCATTTAACGGTGATGTCACTTTTGTTGGCGAAGATAAAGCAAATTCAATCGTTAATATGAGAAGCGGTATTTATCCGCAAGACTGCAAACTTAAATTTGAGAATCTGACATTAGATATTCCTCAATTAGCTTATGGAGCAGAAAACACATACGGAGCAATGTATCGCACAAAACAATTAGACATTAACAACTGTATAATCAAAGGTTGTCTTTGTCTATGCGGATACGGCACTACAAATATTACAGGTTGCACGTTTAAAAATACTATGAGCAGCGGCTTCAACGGATATGGTATTTTCTACTATGGTTATAACAATTCCGTCGTAAACGTATCTGATTGTACATTCGATATGGTATCTAAAGCTATTGTAATTTACAACCATAGCACAGCAGCAAACTCTATCAAATACACATTAAATGTTAATAATTGTGACTTTAACGCTTCACAAACTGCTGACAAAGCAGCTATCCAAATGCATACCGAGCAAGGTAGCATCTACGGAACAGTTAACATTGATAACTGCACAGCTACAGGCTTCATAGACAAAAATAATGGCTTGTGGAATGAAGTGAACAACAACAATCAAAATGAAACTGACAAATTTGATATTTACGTTAACGGACAACAAGTTCATTAATCAGTAAAACAGCACTAAAGAAAAAACAGCATCCTTCGAATTTGGATGCTGTTTTTTATTCTATTTAATCTTATTTCTCAAAACTTGCCAAAAGGTCGGCAACAACAAATGTTGAACCTCCGACATATATAATATCATTATTACAAGATTCAGATAATGCTTCGTCATAAGCTTCACGCACAGACGGATAAGATTTGAATTGAATTCCAATTTTCACACACTTCTCAGCAAGTTCTGCCACAGGCAATGCCCTCGGAATTTGAGCATTTGATATGTAATATTTTGCTGATTCAGGAAACATTTGTATGATGTGATCTACATCCTTATCAGCCACAAATCCCATAACAATACGCAATGTCGCATCATCTCTATCAGACATCAATTGTGCTAATTGATGCATATTATAAGTCAATCCTGCCTGATTATGTCCGGTGTCGCAAATCACCATAGGTTCATCATTGATTTTCATCCACCTACCGGCAAACCCTGTCAATTCACTTACATGCTCAAGTCCTTCAACTACTGATGTTTCATCAATTTTTACACCAACTTGCCTCAACATTTCGACAGTAGTCATAACCGTAGCTATATTTTTGCGTTGATAATCGCCTTTCAATTCACATCTATAAAAATTGCCATTATTTGCGACAAAATCTGTGGAATCAGTAAAATGATTAATAATCTTATTATCTTCGGCAAAAATTATCTTAGTCTCTACTTCATTCGCCTTTTGCAAAAAGAGGCTTCTTATCTCACCGTCGGCTTCACCTATCACTACAGGTATATCGGTCTTGATTATTCCCGCTTTCTCTCCTGCGATTTTCAATAATGTATCGCCAAGAAATTGAGTATGATCCCATGAAATGTTAGTAATTACCGATGCTATTGGTGTGATTATATTTGTCGAATCTAATCGTCCTCCCATACCAACTTCGATAATTGCATAATCGACTTTACTACGGCTGAAATAATCAAAAGCCATCATCATGGTAAGTTCGAAAAATGAAGGATGTCCATTATAAGCACTATTACGAAATCTTTCCACAAAATCCACCACTTCTTCTTGTGGTATCATTTTGCCATCCACTCTGATACGTTCTCTAAAATCCACAAGATGAGGAGAAGTATATAGTCCGACCTTATATCCTTGCGACTGAAGTATTGCTGCAAGCATATTCGAAGTTGAACCTTTACCATTCGTACCACCAATATGAATTGACTTAAAATTATTGTGTGGATGACCAAAATACGCATCTAAATTCAAACTTGTGTCAAGCCCCGGCTTATATGCTGCAGCTCCTACACGTGAAAACATCGGCAACTGCCGATACAAATATTCAAGCGATTCTTTATAATCCATATATCAAATAGCCGGATATGCCGGCAAGTATTATTACCATTATCGGATGTATCTTAATTCTCTTGCCTTTCCATGGTATTGAGAAATAGACAAGACAGAACGACACAACACATATTATTATATTAACTATTAATTGCCAATCAATATTATTGGGATTAAAATTACTTTTATTCATCAACATTATTGCTGCGGAGGCTATCAATCCGACTACTACAGGTCTTAATCCGATAAAAATCCCTTTGATTACTCCACTTTCATGATGACGACTTATGAAATGCGAACTATATAACACTAAAAAAAATGATGGAAGCATCACTGCTATTGTTGCCAGACATGAGCCTAACAATCCCCATCCTATTCCGTTCAATTCAGGGCAGACGGTACCCGGAGCTACAAATCCTATATAGGTAGCTGAGTTAATTCCAATAGGTCCCGGAGTCATTTGTGATATCGCTACAATATCGGTAAACATACTTTCCGAAATCCATCCAGGTTCAACCACTGCACTCTCCACCAACGACAACATTGCATATCCTCCACCAAATCCGAATATGCCAATTTTCATATAAGCCCATATTAGCTGCAAATATATTGTCATTGTTTATCCTCCTTTATATTCCCTTTTTCTGTATTAGACGACTTCTTTTCTATATATTTAAAATATATATAGCCACCAATTCCGCCTAACAAAATAAACAATATAGGATTAGAAGCAAAACCAATGTCGGCAGAGATCATCAATGCAACTAATATCGGAATCCACACTGTTTTATATCCTATTTTAGCAGCTTTTGCAGAAGTCAATACCGGTGCAACTATTAACGCAACTACTGCAGGACGAATTCCCATAAACACCGACGATATAACTTTATTATTTTTAATTGTTTCAGGCGTTAAAAATATTGCAATTAAAAGAATTATTATAAACGAAGGCAAAACTGTACCCAAAGCAGCTACTATACTTCCACGTTTACCAAACAATCTGTCGCCTACTACTATGGATATATTTACTGCTAAAATTCCGGGCAAAGATTGAGCAATGGCCAGCAAATCTAAAAATTCATCTTTAGCTATCCATTTATGTCTATCGACAATTTCTCTCTCAATAATTGATATCATAGCCCATCCGCCACCAAATGTAAATGCACCTATTTTAAGCATTGAAAGAAACAACTTGCATATTTCTTTTGTCATTTCAGTGCTTAATAAGACATCCTTTTGCTTGATATTACGATTTTTCAATTCCACATCACAAAATTAGCAAAATTCACAATATCTTTCAATCATTTAGTCAAATATATTATTCCTCAAGCAAATATTCTGTCGCTTCCGAAAGCTGCGTTGGTATTTTTTTTGTTACTTTAACGCCCATTCGCTTTAATTCTTCCGCTTGCCAAACTAAATTACCTCGTCCATTCTTTAATTGTCCAAGCGATTTCTCATAACTTTTTTGAGCATCTTCTATTGACTTACCTACTTTCAAAAATGAATCTGCAAATCCAACAAATTTCTCATACAACAGACTACCTCGCTCTGCTATCTTCATTGCATTCTGATTTTGCTTTTCTTGACGCCACATTTGTGAGACAATACTCATAACAGAAAACAGGTGTGTAGGCGATACCACAACCACCCTGCGATCGTAGGCATATTTCCATAAATTTATATCTAATTGCAATGCTGTAATATAGGCCGATTCATTAGGAATGAACATCATTACTTGCTCTGCTGCTCCTTTTATGACATCTTGATACTTCTTTTCACTCAATTCATCTATATGTTTCATCACCGACTGCAAATGTCGTCGCCCTGCTTCCGCTTTTGATTGTTCATCCTCTGCATTACAATAATCGACAAATGCTGTCAACGAAACTTTGGAATCGACCACGACACAATGTTCATCAGGCAACATAATCAGCACATCCGGACGTAACGATTTACCTTGTACTGATTTATATACTTCTCCGGAGTCATCACGTGTAGGCTGTATCCTGAAATTTATATCTTTTTCCAAACCTGCATTTTCAAGCAAGGTCTCAAGAATCATTTCTCCCCAATCTCCTTGCGTTTTGGAGTTACCTTTTAAGGCTGTTGTTAAATTTCGTGCCTCCTTCCCTATAGTTTCGTTAAGCCGGACCAATCGAGTAATTTGGTCTACTAAAGATTGACGCGATGCATTTTCTTTTACGTACGAATCATTGACAGCTTTTCGAAAATTATCTATGTTTTCTTTCAATGGTTTTAATACTGCTTCAATCTGCTCTGAATTGGCTGTTTTCAACGAATTTGCATTAGTTTGTAAGATTTTTGATGCAAGATTTTCAAATTGAACTTGTGTCTCTTTCTGAAGTTTTTCTTGTCTATTTTCATATTCTTGTTTTAACATATCAATTTGCTCCCGATGTCTTTGCTCTATGGCATCTAATTGATTTTTGTGTTGATCTTTTAGCATATCTATCTGTATGCGATTTATCTCTTGCTCTTTTTTTGCCGAATTTTTAGCAATTACGACACTTCTAACAATCGAAAATATCGACACTATTAAAACCACTATCAATAATGTAATTATCAACCAATCCATAATTTATTTTGTAATTAATTTCTTAAATTCTTTTGATATCCAAACTGAATCTTCTCGCATTATCAACATCATTGCGAGATTCAATTCTTCCGATAATTGTTTTGCTCCTTCACTCCCCAACACGACACATGCAGTTGCAAATGCGTCTGAATCAACACATTTATCGCCAACTATCGTAGCACTCAATATGTCGGTATCTACCGGCAATCCGGATATAGGATTAATAATATGTCCAACCTCTAACGATGAAGAACCATAACACACTCTTTCTCCCTTGAAATTACGATAATTTCCTGATGTTGCCACCGCCTTATCACTTACTGAAATTATTGTATGTGCCTTATGAATTACACTATCTGTTTTAATAGGGCAATCTATTGCAATGTTCCAATTATTGCCTCGCGGACTACGACCTGACACAACAACCTCTCCTCCAATTTCAATCATAAAATCTTCGATACCATTCCTTTTAAACATTGCAGCTACACAATCACATCCATATCCTTTAGCCACTGCCGAAAAATTGAATGTCTGACGCATGTCTGTCTTAAATATTTTGCCACCGTCTATTTTGGTTTTTGTAATTCCTATAAAATTCAACACACTATCCACATTTTCCGGAGTTGGAAATTTATCTTCTTTATACCCAAATCCCCACATATCTATTAATGGAGAAACAGTCGGATCAAACATTCCATTTGTCTGTTTGTTAATCTCTAATGAACGATTATAAACATATTGAATATGATTATCTACTTCAGTAACTTCATTTCTATTGATTCTACTAATCAATGAATTATTATCAAATACCGACAAACTTAAAGAAATAGCATTAAATTCATTCAATACAGAATCTAAAAAGTTTTTCGATGATTTGTAAGTTATGCGATACGTTGTATTCCACACCATACCTTGAATCGTCTGATATTCATTCTCTTCGAATTTACATCCGACAAAAAATATGGCTACAATAATTATCGCTATTTTATGGTAAAAACTACACCATTTGTGCCTTTTATTCATAAAATCGAACTTTTTTAATAAAAATCTATTACAAAGATAGTAAAAATCAAAAATTTTAACTACTTTTACCGAATAAAATTTATTTGAAATCATTTATTACCTAAAAAACACAATATTATTATGAAGGAATCATTTGTTTTTCTTGCCGATGGGTTTGAAGAAATAGAAGCCCTTACCGTTATCGATGTCCTCCGACGTGCCGAAATGCCTGTTAAAACCGTTTCTATTACATCATCATATCAAGTAACAGGGGCTCACGGTGTAACAGTGACTGCCGATGTTATTTTTGACAACACTCTCTTCAATGAACCAAATTGGTTGATTTTACCGGGAGGGATGCCGGGGTCTACTAATCTATATGAATTTGACCCACTTGCCGGGTTGCTAAATCGTCACGCCAAAGAAGGCAAAATTGCCGCTATCTGTGCTGCTCCTGCAGTTGTGCTTGGTCAACTCGGATTGTTAAAAGGGCGTAAAGCCACTTGCTATCCGGGATTTGAAAATTTATGTAAGGGAGCAGAAATGCTGGATTGCCCTGTAGTTGCATCAAATGACCTCGTTTTGAGTAATGGACCGGCTAACGCTTTAAAGTGGGCTTTAGCTATTGTTGCCATTGAAAAAGGTGAACCTGAAGCACATCATATTGCAAATGGAATGTTGCGATATCCTCATACAGAAATAAATCTTGACTACTATTTTGGTTGATATAAATCAAAAATTTTAAAGGCTGAGCGAAAATACTCAGCCTTTTTTTGCTATAAATGCAAATAATCTTTTAATGCCGTTACATAGGCTGAAAATTCCGTTCGTCCTATATCGGTTATCCTACATGTAGTACACGGTCGTTTACCTTTGAAACTTTTCTCAACACTAATGTAACCGGCTTCCTCTAACTTTGTGATTTGAACGCTTAAATTTCCGACTGTCGATTTCGTCTTTTCTTTAAGAAAAACAAAATCGGCTTCTTCAGCTGTAATTAATATGGAAATTATAGCCAAACGAAGTTGTGAATGTAATATCGGATTTAAGTCTTTCACTTTTTGAATTTTCGTAATATTACTATTCCGGGTATTACCATCATTATAATCATCACTCCCGCAAACATCAACATTTGATACTCCGGTTCGACGAATATCATTGTTAAAGCCAAAGCCACTGATACGTATGCTGAGATTTGCAAATATTTATATTTCAAAATCAATCCGGTAACGGCTGTACCTATCGACAACAGCATTGCCTGTATCATTAAGATAGCTTTTCCAAATATCGGACTAAACATTGATGTTGCAGCAAAAGCCAACATTATAATTGTAATCAAGGTCCACATTTTAGCTATAACTTTATCAAAGTATGTTTTCGGTGGCTGCAAAGTTCTATCCTTTGGCAAAACACTTGTTGCTCCAAAACCTATTATTGGTAAAACCCACCATAACCAATACCACTGTGGATTATCTGTTTGATTAATCAAAAAGTGCAACGTAATAGCAATTACTACCGAAGAAATTCCCCACACTAAAAAAGGATACGCACATTTTCTTTCCATACGCGTACGTGTAGTCAAAATCATTTCTGTTATTATCTTCAGACTTTCTTCGCAAGAAATTATTTTTTCTTCCATATTCAATTACTATTAGCTCGATACAAAGGTAACATTAATATTTTTTTAATTCAATAGTGACGACATTATTTTTTTCGTCAAACGACGCTTTTGTTGCCACGCATGGTTCTAATGGTCGACCATATTCATCCATATCAAGAGTGAAGTTTGAATTCACATCTTGAAATGCTTGCACCGGATATTCTCCATAAGCCATACTTTTAAATGAGAAAATTATTTCGTAATCATCTGCTGATTTCATATCTGCATAGGAATTATGAGAATTCATTTCTCCAACACATAGCAATACAGAACCTTCAAACTCTTCTACACCATTTACTATCACAACCATTTCGCCGTTTGTTTCGATCTCACAATTTTCGCTACATTTAGCATTTTGTGCTTTTACAACTGCTAATATGGCAACCATCATTACCATAATAAAAATCATTCTTTTCATTTCTACAATTTTTTAATGTTTTTAAATTATTTACCTGATATTTTGACCCCTTCTCGGTCGAATTCGTTTTCTAACTTCTTTGACGTTGATTTATATCGCTTCCCCCATGATGTATTAATTGTAATTCCTACCCAAACAAGATTTTCCGTACAATTTGTATGATATTCTCTTTCATATGAAGCCCAATGATTCAAATCCCTACTTGTAACTTTGAAATTATTGACAAACGGATTTGTCATCCCTGCCATAAATGTCGTATTTTTCCATGTATATCCGAAGCCTATAATCTGCAAATTCCAATTTCCGGTGATTTCTTCGCCCCAAAGTCGATTGAAATTTGTATTGAATTTTGCCATCGCAAACCATTTATTATGTGCCAACGTCAATTGTGCTGAGACATAAGGTTGGTCATAGGTATGCGTGTATTCATTCCCTTCACTGATATATCTATGCCAACCAACACATCCCGACAATGTAAGCCACTTGGGGATAATATTAAGCCTATAATCCAACTGAAATTTTAACTCATGCCAACCCCGTTGATTTGCATAACTTTTTATCAATCTTTCACTTTCCCAATATTTATAACTCATTATAGGATTGGAAGAATAATCGTAATTTACTGATATTTTGCCGGAAAACACTCCATACATCATATCATATTCTATACGAGTATTATACAATGTATATGGATGAAGATTATAGTTTCCTTGTTTCCACTGATATTCATCTATCTGCTGAAATCCGGTATATAGATTATCCAATGATGGCGAAATATTTTTTGCCTCTAATATTAATTTTATTGAACTGTTATGATTGACTTTATAACGGAACGACATTCGAGGATTGATAGACAACGCATTAAATGCTTTATTAATCGATTTATTTTTGTTCTGATAAAAATCTCCTTCCACTCCGATCAAATAACTTACTGCTCCCAAAGAGTGTTGCCATTGAGCAAACAATTTAGTTCTATTATCGCTTATATGTTCCACAGAATAGTTTGTGGAATAATAATCACCTTTGCTCCACAACACCTCGTTTTTTGCTCCAACTACTATAGACGAAGTTCTCCATTTCTTCTCCCACATAGCTTCTATAGTTAAATTCTTGTCATAACCATAGACACTATTGCAAATTGAATTAAGACCTTCTTCGATATATTCACGACTCGAATGTGATCTGCTGAACGCATAAACTGCATTTATATAAATAGTATTCTTTTGGGGCAACATATATTGAAAATACATATCTACTGACGGTAGGATTCTATCTAACGGATTATTATCTTGCTGCAATATTTGTTGCTCGTTTTCGAATATTGTCCCTAATATTTTGTTTGATTCACTTCTGTGTTGTAAATCAATATCAACTGATAACAACATTCTTTTGGGAATAGAATATTTGTAAGATAGTTTTCCTTTGCCATTAACTATATGATTCTTAATCGGCTCGCCTGTTTCATATCTATGTAATCTGGCTCCATTCTCAAAATTTATTGTCTCGGAATTGTCTCTCCAAACATCCATATTCCACATTGGGTTACAATAATAATATACGCCTAACTCACTCTTTCCCCAATGATGCTTTAAGGATAACATATAATCACCCCAGCCATGATTTAATCCGGACAAAGCATTTAACATAAACTCTCCACCTGTTTCGACATTTTTTACAATAAAATCCACAACACAATCAGCATCTTTATACAACATCGTTGGCTCATTATAATAATCCACTCGTTGTATTAATCTCGGATTCAGAATCATTACATCTTGAACAGATGCCGGACGACCATTTATTCGAATATCAACTTTTCCTCCTCCAAACATATCGATACTATTATTAATTGGATCTACCATTAAAGATGGTATTTGAAGGTCAAAAAGTAATTTTACTCCCGATTTATTATTTTCTCGCTGTTCGGTTGTAGGTGTATATCTATCTACTCCATTTAATTTTACGACTTTTTTCGCTTCCACTACATATTCTTCCAATGTATTATGAAATACAATCGTGTCATTCCCCTCGTTCTGCGAATACATTTTACCACTAATAACTAATACTATACCTAAAACTATTTTCCCTTTTAGACAATTCATAGCTTATCTCTATTTTTTTGCAAAGATAAATTAGTTTATTTTATAAACCAAATTTATCAATTACTTTTTGCACTTATTTGTAAAAATTTAGGACGCATCAGAGCTGATGCATCCTAAATTACACTATGAAACTACTTTAATTTATTATTTTTTCTCTTTTTCTTCTGCTTTTTTAGAAGAAGTTTTAGATGTTTTTTTTGCTTTTTTCTTCACTTCTCCTTCTTCGACAGCGACAGAATTATCAGCATTTAAAATATTTCGAAGTGTAGTCAATTCCTTATTCAATTCTTTTATCTCTTCTGCTTGATTTCTAATTGTCAAAAGCAGTGAATTAAGTTCTTCATTTTCTATCGACAACGGATATTGTTCTTCTACTCTTACTATAAAATCACCAAGGACATTCATATAGTTAGTAAACGCAGAATACGGTGAATCATATGGACTGAACTCTGTATGAACTGCACCATCAGTAAGACTCTTTGTACTCATATAGAAGAAATGATCACACGACTGAAGATATTCCCAATCTTTCTTTAATCTTCTATCGTCGCATAAATTAACTCTTTCTGCTACCGAATAAAGCTTGGCTATAGCTTCTTTTTGCAATCTGTTGCCTTTCCATGCTGAAACATCTCTGGCTTCGTCTGCCCACGACATTGGGAATGGCACACTCAATTCCGACACGCTTTTAAGCTTGGATACAGCTTCCGAAGGTGTCATAAACCCTATTCCTCTTTCTGCAGCAAATCGTGGCAATGCTTTCATGAACTCAAAAATGCCTGTCTCACGTGGCATAAATTCACCAAAGGTTTCCATTCCCATAAATAAATTGACTATTTGCTCTTCGTCTGGTAATTGAGCTATCCAATTGAGATACTTATCTGCTGTGAGAGGATACTCTTCCCAATCATTATTATTAAAATTGCGTGCTATATCTCCGCTTAATTTATCATTTCTCAACAATAATTTCAATTTTGGAGCAGATGCTGATGAATAAAGATAATTTGGAGATTTCCAACCTAAAATATGTTTTGCTCCTTCTGTTATTGCTCCTTTAAATCCCATTGATTGCATAACACAAGCGATCTCATCATCATAAATTAGTTCTGTATTACGAATCACTTTCGGTTTTTGACCAAACAAATTATAGATCAAAGCATCGTGAGCCTTTACTTGGCGAATGAATTCATTCGTATCCTCCAACGACGCCAAGCTATGTGAATAAGTTTCGCTTAAAAATTCCACACATCCTGTGTCTGCCAATTTTTTCAATAAGTCGATTAACTCAGGGACATATTGTTGCAACTGCTCTATTGCCGTACCGGTTATTGAGATGGCACATTTAAATGCCTTTCCATTTTCCTTAATCATTTCCAACAGCGTATTTGCCATTGGTATATACGAACGTTCAGCGATACGAGTCACTATATCGTCGTTGGCAAAATCATCGTAATAATAATGGTCATTACCAATATCAAAAAAACGATATTTTTTCAATCTAAATGGTTGATGTATTTGAAAATAGAAACAAATTGACTTCATAATTTCTATCTGTTTTATGGTATTCTACTTAATTACTTGTTTATAAATATCTATTACTTTTTGACCGGCTTTTTCCCATGTTATGCCTTTCATTTCTTCTATCCCCTCGTCTTTCAAAGAATTATACATAGCAGGATATGAAATGATTGAATAAATCGCATCGGCCATTGCATCTATATCCCAATAGTCGGTTTTAATGACATTGTTCAATATTTCTGCACATCCACTCTGTTTGGAAATAATTGACGGAACCCCCATCTGCATAGCTTCCAATGGTGAGATTCCAAATGGTTCCGACACTGATGGCATAATATAGACATCTGATGCTTTGAGCATTTCATACACTTGTTTGCCACGCAAGAATCCGGTGAAATGGAATCTGTCTGCCACTCCGCGTTTTGCTGCAAGAGCAATCATTTTATCCATCATATCTCCTGAGCCTGCCATTACAAATCTGACATTTCGATTCTTTTGTAACACTTTGACAGCTGCTTCAACAAAATATTCAGGACCTTTTTGCATTGTGATACGCCCTAAGAATGTTACAATTTTTTCGTTACTTTGAGGCTTTGGTATTGACAATAAGTCGTCACTTAATGGAATTACAGCATTATGCACTGTTGTCACCTTAGATGGGTCTATTCCATACTTATCAATTACAGTCTGTCGAGTCAGATTAGACACTGTAATAATATGGTCGGCATTATTCATCCCATCCTTTTCTATTGCAAATACAGTAGGATTAACATTTCCTCGCGAACGATCAAAATCTGTGGCATGAACATGGATTACCAATGGTTTTCCAGTCACATTTTTTGCGTGAATTCCGGCAGGATAAGTCAACCAGTCATGTGAGTGTATAACATCACATGGCACTGTTCGTGCAATTACTCCTGCAACTATCGAATAATTATTAATCTCTTCCAACAGGTTGTCAGGATAACGACCGGAAAATTCTATACACCCTAAATCGTTAAGACGCATATGATTAAAATCCGCATAGATGTGATCTCTCAAATCATAATACATTTGAGGATTCATCAGTTTTCCTATTCGTCCTTCTACATAGTCCCAATTCACTTCTCTCCATGCCACGGGAGTATTGCATGCTCCTATAATATTCGCAAATCCTTTCTCTTCATCACCCCACGGCTTAGGTATTACAAAAGAGATTTCCATGTCACCACAATTATACATTCCCTTTGTAAGACCATAACTTGCGGTTCCTAATCCACCTAAAATATGCGGTGGAAATTCCCACCCAAACATTAATGCTTTCATTTTGATTCGCTTATTTCTATGGATTGTTTACTCATTTCTTTCACATTATTTAATGTTCGAAGAATTTCCCCGACATTTTTTGCCGTACTGACTGCTCCTCGACCTGTAAATGGTGGATTACCATCATATAGTTCTGATAACGAGCCGATACATCCTTCTGTCATTTCATCTTCGTAGCCTATTAACATTCTTTCGATAAACGATAATCCACTTACACCAAACACCTTAAAATAAGCATCCGCATAAAATCCAAACAACCACGGACGTGCAGGCCCTTGATGCACGGCATACTCTCTTTCAATTGGTCCGCCTACATAAGTAGGGTTGTAACCATAACTCTTAGGACTTAACGAACGCAATCCTTTTGGAGTCAACAGCTCTCGTGTAACAAAATCGAGTACTTTTTTTCTCTGTCGTCTATCTAATGGTGTATATTCAAGTCCTATTGCTATAGCCATATTAGGACGAACACTTAAATCGGCATAAGAACCATTAACATAATCATACAGATACCCATAATCATTTAAGAATGTATTAGCAAATGATTCTTTTAGCTTATCTGCAAGTTCTGACAACCTATTCAAATAAATATGTTCTTCTTCTACCCCGTCATATAATGACATTACAAATTTCAAAGCATTATACCATAACGCATTAAATTCTACTATATAGCCACTTCTTGGGATAATTGGACATCCGTCGATTGAGGCAGATAACCATGTAATTGGTGTATCTTGTCCCTTTGCGGATAACAATCCATTCTTTTCAAGAAACAAATTATTGATTTTTCCATCTATCACACTATCTACAATCCATTTGACATCATCGCCATATTTTTCTCTACATGCGTTAGTTCCAAACGCACGCTTATACTGTTGGATTGCCCATATCGTCCATAATGGAATATCCGGGAGGTCTATTTCATGTATTGTGGAATCTTTTTTTCCATCTTTTACATATCTTTTCAATGCCTTAAGATATGTTGACATTATCAATTCATAGTCTTCCTTATGATCGATTGACAATGTACATCCCGGCAATGCTATCAATGCATCTCTTCCCCTAACATTAAACCAAGGATAGCCTGCCATTATATACATTCCACTCTTGTTTTTCAAATAAAATTGTGTTGCGGAATTTTTGAGGCAGTTATAAAAACTTGTTCTATTGGTTCGAGTCAATATTTCTTCTGAATACGTTTGTGCAAATGCTGTTGGATTTGATTCAAAAGTTGATGCAGAAAAAATGATACTTTCTCCTTTCTTTATAGGTAATTGGAAATAACCCGGCACCCACAAATCCTCTTTATATGGTATACCTCTGTCTTTATCTTTTTTGTATTCTATTCCTTTATACCAGTGTCCATCATTTACCCATTCTACTTTCTTATTGAATTGCATATATAATTCCGGATAACCGGGATACAAACAACATGAAACGCCATTCTTACACTTACGCATTTCACTATTAATATTATCATTTTCTATACACAAGTCATTAGCATTTCTAAATGCAAGGAATGGTCGGAATTGCAACACTGTTGGAGAATGTGCCTCTAACAATGTATATTTAATTAAAATCCTATTCTCATGCGAAATGAAAACTTTCTCTTTTGTTAATATTACTCCACCAATTCGGAACGTAGTGGTTGGAACACTTTCGCAATTAAACTCTCTAATGTATTTATGTCCATTAGGGCTAAATATATTTTCTCCATATTGATGTAGCCCAAGATTAAATGGGGCTCCATGTTGGATTACTGTTTCATCAAATGAAGACAATAAAACATGTGCTTTATCATCCATTTCAGGTATCGGAATCACCAATAATCCATGTTGTTTTCTGGTATTACATCCTACTACTGTCGTACAATGATATGCACCGCTTTTATTTGTCCTTAGCATCTCCTTAGGAAGGCTCTGCTCAAGGTTGATCATTAGATTCTTATCAAATTTCAAATAACTCATTCGATGGTTAGATTTGAAGATTAGTATTTATTTTTATATTTTAATCTTATGATTAGCCATGTCCTAAAACAACAATAATCAGCTATATACATTATTATGTACACAACCAATTATCCCTATTTTACACAGCTACTATTTTATGCTTGATTACAGCATATCACAAAGGTAATCAATTTTATGCTATTAACCAAATTTTTCTAAATTTTATTTGATATTATTAATTCTGATTCTATAATTAAGAGCAGTATAACCACCATATTAGAATAATCTTGAAACATTATGTTTGTTCTGAGATTTTCAAACGGTATTTTATAAAAAAAAGAAAGTCGTAGTCAAACAGACCACGACTTTCATTTATAGAAACTTCTTTATTAAATCAATGTTGCAAAAAAATCACTTGCTTCTACAACTAATGTTTGGATGTATTGATATGCACAACTTACTATACCAAGTCCAACTATACCTGCAAGGCATAACCACATTCCGAATCTTTCAGACATTGCTGAACGGAAAGATGGTATTACCGGCTCACTTGGATTTATCCACATTGCTTTTACTACCAATAGATAATAATACAATGAAATAATTGTATTAATCAACGCTATCAATACTAACACATAAAGAGCAACAGAACCGGATTCCAATGCTCCGGTAAATATTAAAAATTTACTAAAGAATCCAGCGAAAGGAGGAATTCCGGCAAGTGAGAATAATGCTAATGTCATAGCAAACGACAACCATGGATTGCTTTTATGCAAGCCATTATAATCCTCCATTCCGACTTTTCCTGTCTTATTTTCTATTGCTGAGATTACTGCGAAAGCTCCCAAGTTGCTAAATATATACACTAATATATAGAACAGCATTGAGGTCATTCCTATTGCATTTGCAGAAATTACACCAAGCATTATATAACCTGCTTGTGACACAGACGAGAACGCCATGAAACGTTTCATGTTCTTTTGTCGTATTGCAAACAAGTTACCTACAGTGATTGTAAGGATTATCAATCCATACATCATCCATTCCCATGCTACAGTATATACTGAGCCAAACACTTGTGCCAATACGATTAAGAATGCAAATGCTGCTGCACCTTTTGATATCACTGACAAATAAGCTGTTACGGCTGTGGGGGCTCCTTGGTAAGTATCTGCTGTCCATAAATGGAATGGTACCAATGACAATTTAAATCCGAATCCTGCGATTACGAATGCTATTGCCAACATTAATAATAAACTCATTTCTTGATTTGCTATACTTTCTGCAATATCTGCAAAATATAACGAACCTCCGGATAAAGCATAAACGAATGATAGACCCATCAAAATTATTGCAGATGAGAACACTGCTGTAAAGATATATTTGACAGCTGCCTCGTGACTTTCATATTTATTTTTATTGAATGCTACCATTGCTGCAAGTGGCAACGATGCACATTCAAGACCAATGATGAAAATCAAGAAATGACGTGCTGAAATCATCAAATACATTCCGAATAATGTCACAAACAATAGTTCATAGAATTCTCCTTTACGTATTTTTAATTCATCACTGTCTATCCACTGCTTAGCTTGCAAGATTACAAGAAATGCTCCTAAATTAAGCATTACTTTAACCATTGTATTCAGAGAAGTAGCTTCATACATTCCACCAAATGCAGTTCCACATCCGCACATTGGCAACACACATTGTGCTACTGTCAACGCTCCAAAACATACCAATGCTAAATGACTTGTGTAATCACGTACCTTTTCTCCTCCAAATGTATCAAATAGAAATACAATGAGAAACACTACAAGTAGCATCAATTCAGAGCCCATTGTTAAAAATTGTGAGTAGTCCATTTTCTTTCTTCTTTTTCAGTTATTCAATACATTAATTAGATTAATTTAGCACTTGCTATTGCATTTACAATTGGCTCAAAGCTTTCTTGTATAGCATCGTTTATCCATCCCGGGAAACATCCGATACCTGCAATACACACTATAAGAGTAATTGTTGATACACGTTCAAACCATGTTGCATCTGTCAATTGCAGATGGTGTTCATCTTGAACCGGTCCATGCAACAACTTACCTACAACTCTCAAAATATAAACTGCGGTAATCACAATTGAACATGTTGCAGCTATAACAAATATTCTGTGGAACATATCATTATTTTCAAACGAGCCAAAGAAGATTGTCATTTCAGCTACGAAACCGCTCAATCCCGGCAAACCGAGAGATGCAAAACCGGCTATCATATAACATACACCTAAGAATGGCATTATCTTCATCAAACCGCCCATTTCGCGAATGTCACGAGTATGTGTTCTACCGTAGATCATACCAATCAACGCAAAGAATAATGCTGTCATCAAACCATGTGATAACATTTGAAGAATTGCACCTGTCATTGCAGTTTGATTTAGCATCAATATTGCAAACAATACCATACCACAGTGTGAAACTGATGAATACGCATTGATGTATTTAAGGTCTGTTTGGACGCACGCTGAGAATGCTCCGTAAACAATACTTATACCTGTCAATATGATAAATATCCAAGACAATTCATTTGCTGCTTCCGGAAGCAAATAAATTGCTATACGGAAACATCCATAACCTCCAAGTTTCATTAGAACACCTGCGTGAAGCATTGATACCGCTGTTGGTGCACAAGCGTGACCATCAGGACTCCATGTATGGAAAGGGAACATTGCTCCTAATACTCCGAAACCTACGAATGTAAGTGGGAATAAAAAGTATTGCCATTCTCGTGAAATTGCATTGTTTTGTGCTATTTCAAGTATATTCCATGTGAGTTGACCGCCTTCCTGTGCTGAATGCCAATAGATACCTATCAATCCGAGCATCAAGAATGCAGAACCACCCATAAGCATCAACGTTAGTTTCATCGCTGAATATTCTTTACGTCCTGTACCCCATACTCCAATCAATAAATACATTGGAATCAAAGCTACTTCATAGAACATAAACATTGTGAAAATGTCTATTGAAATAAAGAACCCGAATACACCTGTTGAAAGCAATGCAAACCATAAGAAAAAGTTTCTTGGTAGAGGATCAATTTTCCATGACGCAAATACTCCGGCAAATACAATTATAGCCGAAAGCATGATCATCAATACTGAAATTCCATCCACTCCCAATGCGAGTTGAATATTTAGTGGTTCATACCACATCCATGAAGCACGGTAAAGCATTTCGTCTTCTACTCCTGCAGCTCTTAAACCTAAGAAATCCACACAGAGATAAATCGATAAGCCAAGAAGCACTGTTGACAAAGCAGTCATTACTATGCGTATCTGCTTCATATTACGGCACAATGCCAATCCCAACATCATCAACATCGGGATAATCACAAAATAGATTAATATATTTTCGAGTATCATAATCTTAAATTTTTATATGAAGCATTAATATTAGATTACAAATACAAATGTTATTACACCTAACGCTATCGCACCAATTAAATACCAAAGCACATAGGTTTGGATGCTTCCGCTTTGCATACCACGAATTGCGTAAGACGCTTTTTGTGTTACTTTTGCAAACATATCCATTGTTCCGTCAATGATATGACGATCAAACCATGCGATTGATTTACTTATCACACCAAATATAAATTTATGTGTTACGAACATATAAATTTCATCCCAATAGAATCGACGATTTGCTGCTGTCCACAACCATTTAACGCTATTTGCCATCTTAGCAGGACGTGAATTTTCTTTTGCATATAAGAATGTTGCAAAGCCTATTGCACTTACAGCTACTACTATACTTGTAATTGCTACTTTAGGTTCTAAATGAATTGAATACTCTGCACCATTCCATGTCACATATTCTCCGAATGGAATAAATCCTGCTGCACATGACACTAATGCCAAGATAATTAATGGCAAAGACATTGTCCAAGGTCCATCATGAGGCTTGTGTTCTTTGTAATGAGGATTTTCTTTCCACCAGAATACAAGATAATAGAGACGGAACATATAGAATGCTGTTAATCCGGCAACCATTGTCATAAAATATCCTAAGAATTCACTGTTATGGAACATTGCCGCCAACATCTCATCTTTACTGAAGAATCCTGAGAATGGAGGTATACCTGCAATGGCAAGACAGCCTATCAAGAATGTCCAATGTGTGATTGGCATATGTTTGCGTAAACCACCCATTGAAGTGTAATTGTTTGAGTGTACGGCATGAATCAATGCACCTGCCCCCAAGAAGAGGAGTGCTTTAAACATTGCATGAGTAAACAAGTGGAACATTCCGGCCATATAACCCATTCCTTCATGTATATCAGGTCGTGCTGCACCAATTGCTACTATCATAAATGCAATTTGCGATATAGTTGAGAACGCCAATACACGTTTGATGTCTATTTGAGCACATGCTACAACTGCCGCATAGAATGCTGTCAATGCTCCAATTACCACAATAAATGTCATTGCAGTTTCATCCATACAATACAATGGGAACATTCTTGCAACCAAATAAACTCCGGCTACAACCATTGTCGCTGCGTGGATAAGTGCTGACACCGGTGTTGGACCTTCCATTGCATCCGGCAACCATATATGTAATGGCATCATGGCTGATTTACCCATACCTCCGGTGAATATCAATATCAATGCCCATGTTACAACCGAACCACCGAGGAATGTTGCTCCGCCTGTTTTGGTAAATACGATGCTTCCTCCATCCTTTGTCAATTCGATAAAGTTGAATGTATCTGTATAGAATGACAACACCAAAATACCAATAAGGAATCCTAAATCGGCAAAGCGTGTTACAATAAATGCTTTCTTAGATGCGGCTACTGCTGATGGTGTCTTGTAATAGAATCCAATCAACAAATAAGAGGATACACCAACAAGCTCCCAGAATATATACATTTGGAAAATGTTGGTCGCCACAACCAAACCAAGCATCGAGAATGTAAACAATGAAAGAAATGCATAGTAACGTTGGAATCCTTTTTCCCCGTGCATATATCCCATACTATAAAGATGCACGAAGAATGATATTGTAGTAATTACTACCAACATCAATGCAGAAATTGGATCTAATAAGAATCCCAATTGCACAACCAAAGGTGTAAAAGAGAGCCAATCATAGTTAAACACCTGATATGCTTGGCGAACTCCGTCAACTATAAAACTTTCATTGCCACCAAAGAAATATTCAAAAGCCACTGTGTATGCCAATACCGCAGTAACACCTAATCCGAGTGTACCAAGTATCCCTGCTACTTTGTGGCTCATTTTCATCCCAAAAAGTCCTAAGATAAGGAACATTGCAATTGGGATCACCAAAATTAATAAAGGTAATGTTGCTTCCATATCTTAGAATTTCATTTTTGTGATTTCACGAATATCTACATTTTTTATCTTTCGGAAGATATTTATGATGATTGCTATTGCTAATGCTGTTTCTGCAGCAGCAAGTGCTATTGCAAATAATGTAAATATCATTCCTTCCATTTGTCCCGGAAACAAAAATCTGTTGAACACAACAAAATTTATGTCTACTGCATTAAGCATCAATTCCAAAGAAATCAATGTAGCAATTAAATTTTTGCGGGTCAAGAACCCATAAACACCACAAGCAAACATTATTACGCTTGGGATAAGATACATCATCATAGTCAAATCTATTTTCATATCCTATTATCTTTTACGGGCTATCGTTACGCCTCCGATTATACATGCTAATAACAACACACTAATCGCTTCAAACGGCAACAAGTATTGGAATTTCTCTGTACCTAATAGAGCTTTACCAATACGTTCCATTGTTACTCCTTCATCTCCAGTCATTTCCAACCCGGTGAATCCAGGGAATGAGAACAAAGCATACAATAATACGCCTGCACCGGCTAATGCCACTACAAGACCTATTGTACGACGACGAGATTCCAATTTTTCTGACTTATCACCTGGACGTGAGGTCAACAAAATTGAAAAGACGAAGAGTACTAATATACCTCCTGCATACACTGCTATCTGAACAGCTCCAAGGAATTCATATCCTAATTGGAAATAAATTACTGCTGTCGAGATTAAGACAAACAACAGATAGGTAGCCGAACGAAGGATTTTACGCGATGTAACTGCCAACACTGAAAATACTACGATTGACAGCACTATCACGAAATACAATATAATATTTCCTAGTTCCATTATTTATAGATTTTCTTTATTTTCTGTGTTAGTTTTTACCGGAGCAGTAGTTTCTCCACTTTTCGGAGCATCTTCCACTTCCGGACGATCATTTAGATGTTTGACAAGCTTGCTTCGTGTGAATACGGCCTGTTCAAAATCATTTGAAAACTCAAGTGCATCTTGTGGGCAGGTGGTAACACACAACATACAGAAAGTACAACTGCCCAAATCATACATATACTTGTCTAATTTGCGTTTTTTCTTTCCATCAGGCATTTCCACCATCTTTGTTGTCAATTTTATTGTTCCATTCGGACAATTCATTTGGCAAATTCCACAACCGATACATTTATGCCTACCTTCTTCGTCATATTTTAGTGTAAGTACTGCTCTAAAACGATCAGGTATTTGCAATGTAGCTCGGTTTTCCGGATAACACTCTGTCACTTTTGGTGTCACCAATTCTTTGCCGGTTACACACATTCCCGTAGCAAGGCTTTTCAACCCTTTGCCAACCGATGTGAAATACTCCTTAAAACTACTCATAGATTAGTTGAAATTCTTTATTCTTAATGTTCTACTTGACCACCGAGTATATCTAACAGTTCGGTAGTAATACTTTGTTGTCTGAGTTTATTATATTCAAGTCTGAGACTTTCAAGCAATTTCTTTGCATTATCATTTGCACTTTGCATTGCCATAATTCTCGCTGCTTGCTCTGATGCTCTGTTTTCTATCGTTATTTCTTGCATTGTTGATAGCACAAACATTGGAAGCACTTCATTGAATATTCTGTTCGAATCCGGCTCAAATATATAGAGTTTGTTGGCATTTTTTAATTCCATTTCGCCTGCTAACGCATCTGATTGGACAGGGAACAATTGTTCACTTGCCAAAACTTGGCGACTGATGGTTTTAAAATTCATATACACAACTTCTATCTTATCTAATTCACCCGATAGAAACATCAGTTTTAAGTCATTCGCAAAATTATTTACGACGCTTCCTTCCATTTTTGAATCTACCCCGGCAAATGTTTTAACAGATATATTTTCTCCCTCGAGTTTTTTCACTGCTCTCAACATTTTTTTTCCAACCGGGAAAATAGTAAACTCAATGTTTGTTCCATACTCATCACGATATTTATTAAGTATAGATAACAAATGCTTGAATATATTGATATTGTAGGCTCCGCAAAGACCATCATCACTACCAAACACAACAATACCAATACGAGATACTTCCCTCTCCTCAATTAAAGGAGAGGAAAACTCGCAGTCTGTCGCAAGAAGATGTCCCATTATCGATTTAATCTGATTTCTGAATGGCAATAGCTTTCTTAAAGCTCGTTCATTTTTGTGAACTTTTGCCGACGAAATCATTTTCATTGCCCCGGTGATTTTCTCACTCGAGGAAACAGATCCAATTCGTGTCTTTAATTCTCGTAATGTCGACATATTCTATCTTATCTTATTTTTTATATTTGCTCGCAATTTCTTTAGCTACTTGTGTCATTATTGACGACATTTCATCTGTAAGATTTCCCTTACTTAGTTCGTCCAACACTTCTTTTTGATATTTAGCTTTTAATAATTGCAAGTATAATTCTTCAAATTCGTGAACCTTTTCTAATGGCACGTCTTCAAGTAATCCATTTACTCCACAATATATAACAGCCACTTCTTCTTCTACTGCCCATGGCTTGTACTGCGGTTGAATCAACAATTGTTGGTTCTTTCGACCTATATCAATGACACGTGCTGTAACAGGATCTATATCGCCACCAAATTTTGTAAATGATTCCAATTCTCTAAATTGTGCTTGTGCTATCTTCAGCGTACCGGCAACCTTCTTCATCGCTTTAATCTGTGCATTTCCACCTACACGTGACACTGATATACCCACATTAACTGCCGGACGAATACCTTGATTAAATAAAGCTGATTCAAGGAATATCTGTCCATCTGTAATTGAAATTACATTAGTTGGAATATACGCTGATACGTCACCTGCTTGAGTCTCAATAATTGGAAGTGCTGTCAATGAGCCTCCGCCTTTTACCATAGGTTTAAGTGCTTCAGGTAAGTCATTCATTGAACTTGCTACTTCTTGATTATCAATAATTTTAGCAGCACGTTCCAATAGACGTGAGTGCAAATAGAAAATATCTCCCGGATACGCCTCACGACCTGATGGACGTTTCAAAATCAATGAAATTTCACGATATGCTACCGCTTGTTTCGACAAATCATCATATACGATTAAAGCATCTCTACCTGTGTCACGGAAATACTCGCCAATTGCAACTCCGGCAAATGGAGAATAATAGCGCATTGATGCTGAATCTGAAGCAGAAGCTGCCACTACCACTGTATATGGCATAGCTCCATATTTTTCCAATGTATGCACCGTAGATGCAATTGATGATGCTTTTTGTCCTATTGCTACATATATACAATAGACAGGCTTACCTTCAAGATAATTCTTTCTTTGATTAATAATTGTGTCAATTGCAATTGCGGTCTTACCAATTTGACGGTCACCAATAATCAACTCACGTTGACCACGACCAATAGGAATCATAGCATCAACGGCTTTCAAACCTGTCTGTAATGGTTGGTTTACCGGCTGACGGAAAATTACTCCCGGAGCTTTTCTCTCCAATGGTAATAATATACGTTCGCCTTCAATCGGTCCTTTACCATCTATTGGCTCACCTAAAATATTTATTACGCGACCTAACAAGCCTTCGCCAACGGGAATTGATGCTATATCACCTGTGCGACGCACCGACATGTTTTCAGTCACTTTGTTTACGTTATTGAGGAGTACAACACCCACATTGCTTTCCTCCAAGTTGAGAGCAACGCCTTTTACGCCATTCTCAAACTCTACCAACTCATTGGCACATACATTTTCCAATCCATAAACGTGAGCAACACCATCTCCGACCTGGAGTACAGTTCCTACTTCCTCAAATTTCACCTTGGAATTGACGTTATCCAATTGTTGTTTTAATATATCAGATATTTCGCTTGGGTTTAGCATCTTTTAATTACTTCTTAAAAGGTTTAAACGTAATTTTTCAATTTCATTGCTAATTGATGCATCCAATCTCACTGAATCCAAATTCACTATAAATCCTCCGATAATTTCAGGATTGATAGTAAACTTAAATTCTAACTTACGATCAGGACATGATTGTTGAACCAAATTTTGCAATTTCTTTGTTTCCTTATCTCCGAGAGCAGTGGCAGTAACAATTTCAACTTGAGAAATATTATTGGCTTTTCTATATATCTGACGATAAGCCAATGCCATCCTCAGCGAATATTCTTCACGACCACTCTCTAATATAAGTTTTACAAAACTGCTATAGCCTTCTTCCACATTTTTGCCGGCTGCAGCAATTAGCAACTTTTCTTTATCGGCTTTTGCCACATAAGGGTTTGAAATCACTTTTTGAAGTTCACGATTACTGCTAAAAGAATTAATTACTTCGAGCAATTCATCATAAACTACATCAGCTACTTTCTTTTCTAAGGCATATTTATATAATGCCTTGGCATAGCGTTGTGGAATAAGTCCGTCGTTCATGTTAGTTCTTATACTCTATTTCGTCCAACAATTTGTTGACAAGTTCATTTTGAGCTTCTGTTGAAGACATTTGCTTACGCAACATCTTTTCAGCTATATTTATTGAGAACTTGCTGACTTCATTTTTAAATTGCAGTTCTGCTTCTTTGCGTGATTGCTCTATCGCCAATTTTGCAGCATCCATTACCTTCTTTGCTTCATCTGACGCCTCTTTACGAGCCTCTTCGATGATTTGTGTTTTCATTTTTGCTGCATCACGCAATATTTCGGCTTGCTGCTTTTGTGCTTCTGCCAAGTATTTTTCTGCCTCCGCACGTGCGTTATCTAATTGTTCTTTGGCATTTTGAGCAAATTCTACTCCCTTATCAATTAAATCAGCACGTGATTCCATGCTCTTAATGATTACAGGCCATGCGAATTTTGCTAATGCCAAAAACAGCACCACGAATGCAATAAACATCCAAAATACTAAGCCAAAATCGGGCGTGAATAATTCCATGAGCTACTATTTATTAGAGGAACAATGCCAATGCAGATACAATCACCGCAAATAGTGCAACACCTTCAATCAAAGCCGCGATTACAATCATACTACTACGGATGTCACCGGCTGCTTCAGGTTGACGAGCAATAGCTTCCATTGCTGATGAACCAATCTTACCAATACCGATACCTGCTGCTATTGCTGCAATACCTGCACCTAAAGTTGCTCCTAATGCAGCGATTTCTGCTGCTGCCATAATCATTGATAACATAATCTTAAAAATTTTAAAGTTAATTATTTTATTTATTTATTTTCTGTTGTTAATTTTTCTGACTGATGTTCTTCATGATGTCCACTTTCTTGTGCCATTGAAATGAACATTGTAGACAACATTGTGAATACGTATGCCTGTATGAAACTTACCAATACATCAAGCACTAACATAAATATGCTGAACATTAATGACACCACTGTCGATCCTGACGCTGCGGCTGTTCCAAATGCTGCAAAGATAAATATGATTACTGTCAAAGTAATTACAATCATATGTCCACCCATCATATTTGCGAACAAACGCACACACAATGCTGCCGGTTTTGTAAATATTCCAAAGATTTCTATCATCTGCATAATTGGCAGAGGAAATTTTAAAAACATTGGAACATCAGGCCAAAATATTTCTTTCCAATAATGTTTTGTACCTAATACATTTGTTACAATGAATGTTAATATTGCTAATGTCATTGTTACTGCAATATTTCCTGTCAAGTTCGCTCCTCCCGGAAATATTACAATTAGACCGAGTAAGTTCATTACCAATATGAAAAAGAAGGCAGTCAATAAGTATGGGGCAAATTTTGGAGCCTTCTTACCTAATGTAGATTTGATAACTCCACCGTAAATAAAATCTACCAACATTTCCAAAAACGCAGTTCCTTTACGCGGAGCCTTTAACGGATTACGCTTATGCCATCTTGCTACTGACATTACGCAAAGGAATACGACAATCATACAAATGAACAACGCCATGACATTCTTTGTAATCGAAATATCAATAGGCTTATATTCTTTGTAAAAAACTCCATTATCGTTCAGATACCCGTCAATTACAACTTCAGACAATGCAATACCATCATTTTTGGCTATTTCTTCGGCTTGCTGTCTAATAGTGGCACCTTCTTCTTTTGTTAAACTCTTTATTTCAACAACTTTATCTTTATTAGAACCACTCTGAGCTAAAATGAATTGAGTTCCGTTGTCTGCGGTATACAAATTAGGTACCACAACTTCCTCTTCAGTTCCTGTTTCAGCATCATGAATGTGAACATGCTTAGTTAAATTAGCTGAAGAAAAACAATGCCATGTTCCATCTTCTGCACATACTATCACAGGCAATGGTATTCTTTTATGATGATTGAACGGTACTTCCCAACCATATCCGTCTCCAAGGTGAGAGAAAATAATTTGTTTTGTATCAATCTCACCATCAGTTGACGAACTTGAAGCATTAGCATTCTGCGACAATCCAAAGATTAACGCAAACATCAAAAGTAATACGGATGATAATTTTCTATTCATTGCTTTATGCTTTAATATATGCATACTGAGACTACATTATTATCGACATCGACAAGTCCACCTTTCACTTCTATTGATTGTAGAATGCCGTCGTTTGTCTTATATTCCACTTTTCCCGCCAATAGAGTAGAAATTAAAGATGCATGGTTATTTAATACGGTAAAATTACCCATTTCTCCGGGCAAACTCACCATATCTGTTTCACCACTAAATAGTACTCTTTCAGCCGAAATGATTTCAAGTGTCATATATTTATTGTTTAGTGATTAAAAATATTATTTAACCTCTTCGAGCATTTTCTTACCTTTAGCAATAGCATCGTCAATGGTTCCTACATTGAGGAATGCTTGTTCAGGATACTCATCCATTTCACCATTGAGAATCATTTTAAATCCTCTAATAGTTTCAGACAAAGGAACCATTACACCCGGAATACCGGAGAACTGTGCTGCCATATGGAATGGTTGTGACAAGAAACGTTGCGTTCTTCTTGCTCGTGCCACAACTAATTTATCTTCATCGCTCAACTCATCGACACCAAGGATGGCAATAATGTCTTGCAATTCATTATATTTTTGAAGTAATTGTTTTACTTGCTGTGCAGTGTTATAATGATCTTCTCCGATAATATTTGGGTCCAAAATTCGAGATGTTGACTCCAAAGGATCAACAGCAGGATATATACCTAACTCAGAAATCTTACGGCTTAACACTGTTGTTGCATCCAAGAAACTAAATGTTGTTGCAGGAGCAGGGTCAGTCAAGTCATCAGCAGGCACATAGATTGCTTGTACTGATGTAATACTACCTTGTTTTGTTGAGGTAATACGTTCTTGCAACACACCCATTTCTGACGCAAGTGTTGGCTGATAACCTACTGCAGAAGGCATACGACCCAACAATGCTGACACTTCAGAACCTGCTTGCGTAAAACGGAATATATTATCAATAAACAAAAGAATATCCTTACCTCCACCATCTTGATCTCTGAACTGTTCTGCAACTGTCAAACCGGAAAGTGCCACACGAAGACGTGCACCCGGTGGTTCATTCATCTGACCAAACACAAGTGTTCCCTGGGAGTTGTTGACTTCATTCATGTCAACGTCAGAAAGGTTCCATTCCCCTTTTTCCATACCTTGCTTAAATTTCTCTCCGTAGCGAATTACTCCACTTTCAATCATTTCTCTAAGCAAGTCATTTCCTTCACGTGTACGTTCACCAACTCCTGTAAAAACAGAGAATCCATTATGTCCTTTAGCAATATTATTGATAAGCTCCATAATCAACACTGTCTTACCTACACCGGCACCACCGAACAAACCAATCTTTCCTCCCTTTGAATAAGGTTCAAGCAAGTCAATTACTTTAATACCTGTATATAAGATTTCGGTAGAAATTGCAAGTTCATCAAATGAAGGTGCAGGTTGATGAATTGGACGCATATTTTCTTTATCCAACTCCGGCAAGTGGTCAATAGGCTCTCCGATTACATTCAACAGACGGCCTTTAACTTGTGCTCCTGTAGGAACAGCGATCGGTTGTCCTAAATTTTCAACTTTCATTCCACGCTGAAGACCATCGGTACTTTCCATCGCAACACATCTTACAGTGTTTTCGCCAATATGCTGTTCTACTTCAAGAATCAAAGATTCTCCGTTATCGCGTTCTACTTTCAACGCTGTATAGATTGGTGGAATTGCATCCTTACCACCTTCAAATGACACGTCGATTACAGGACCGATTACCTGAGCTACTGTTCCAAATTTAGCACTCATATTTATTATATTAGATTTCTTGTTAATAATTCAATTTCTTAAAAATGCCATCCAAGCGATACCAATACTGCCATTAGTACAAGATTGAACAATGCAAATGGCATTAAATATTTCCATTCAAACGCCAATAATTGGTCAATTCTCACGCGTGGGAAAGTCCATCTTATCCAAATAATCAAGAATGAAATAAAGAATGCCTTTAATAAGAACCATATAGGTGTTGGAATGAAATTCATTACTTGATTAAATCCGTCCCATCCTTCTATTTGCAATGGCATCCAACCGCCAAGGAACATTAATGTTGCAATTCCGGATACCACAAAAAGGTTAAGGTATTCTGCCAAATAGAAGAATCCAAAATGAATACCTGAATATTCAGTATGATAACCTGCTGTCAACTCATGTTCTGCTTCAGGAAGGTCAAAAGGTCCACGATTTGTTTCTGCAATTGCCGCGATTATATATATCAAAAATGCAATTATAGCAGGAACATGACCTTTAAATATAAACCAACCATATTGTTGTGCAGAAACAATCTCTCCGATATTCATTGTTCCGGCAAATACTACCATTGTGATTATTGCCAAGCCTAACGACAATTCATAGCTAATCATCTGAGCACCACTTCGCATTGCTCCGATTAATGTATATTTGCTATTACTTGCCCATCCTGCCAACAAAATACCGAGAATTCCCACTGAAGAAACAGCTAAGATGAAAAAGATTCCGATATTGTAGTCAATAATTTGCAATCCTTTACCCCAAGGTAAACATGCAAACATTACAACTGATGAACCGATCACCAAATATGGAGCTAATCCAAATAAAAACTTATCTGTACCTTTAATCGGAATAAGCTCTTTCAAAAGGATTTTAAACATATCGGCAAACACTTGCAACAATCCCCATGGGCCTACACGCATAGGACCTAGACGGCATTGAAACCATGCACAAAGTTTACGTTCATACAAGATGTAGAACAATGCCAATAATGCATACATTACCAACAATATGACACCTATCAGGACACATTCCACTACAGTAGCTGCCCATTGTGGCATTATACTTAATAATAGATCGTTTATCCAACCTGTGATTACTCCAAAATCAAACATAGTCTATCTATTTATTCTGATCAATTAATTTTATCTATCTATATCAGGAATCACAAAGTCCAATGCAGCACCTATAGTGATTAGGTCAGCGATCATGTGTCCCTTGCAACACAAATCCATAACACCCACTAAGTTAAAACATGGGCTTTGGAAGTGCATTCTGTATGGATTTTTTTCACCGGTACTTTCAATATACACTCCGAAAGTTCCGCGACTTGCCTCCACTTGTTGATACCATCTTCCTGCAGGAAGTTTGATAATCTTTGGCACTTGTGCTCTGATTTCACCTTCCGGAATCCTATCAATTAAATGTTCCAATATCTTTAAGCTTTCTTCTATCTCTTTAAGACGAAGCAAATATCTTGCAAAGCTATCACCTTCTTCAAATACGACTTCATCGAATACCGATTCCAACTCACCATAAATTGAATATGGATGTTTCTTTCTGCAGTCGCAAGAGAAACCGGAAGCTCTTCCGGATGGTCCTGTTATCGCATAATTAATAGCATCTTTTTTTGGAAGCACTCCTACACCTTTAGTTCTATTTTGTGCGATAATATTCCCGGTAAAAAGTTTATGATATTCCTTCAGACGTTTAGGCATAATTTCCAAGAATGCTTTTACATCTTTGACAAAATCAGGATGTAAATCAGCGACCACACCGCCTATTACGTTATAATTCATCGACATACGTGCACCGCAAGTCTTTTCAAATATATCAAGCAACAATTCTCTTTCACGGAATCCGTAGAAGAATGCAGTTGTAGCACCTAAGTCCATTGTCATACATCCATACGACAACAAGTGAGATGAAATACGCATCAACTCATCCATCATCACACGAATTACTTGAGCTCTACGTGGCACTTCAACACCTAATGCTTTTTCAATACACATACAAAGGCAATGGCGATTCATATGAGCACTCATATAATCCATTCGGTCTGTAAAATGCAGTGTTTGAGGATAAGCCAATCCTTCGCATAATTTTTCTATACCACGATGAATATAACCTGATACAACTTCCACTTTTTTCACTATCTCACCGTCTATTGATGAGCGAAAACGCATAACGCCATGAGTAGAAGGGTGTTGAGGACCTATATTTACCACATATTCATCATCGGCAAAGACTTTTCCTTTTACCTCTTTTATATTTCCGTCTTTGTCTTCAACATATGTACGAGTATCATCTTCATTTTTTTCATCGTCAAGACGAATAGGATTAAGAGCCGGATCTGCATTATAATCTTTTCTTAATGGATGGCCATACCAATCATTTCTCAAGAAAAAACGACGCATATCCGGGTGATTGATAAATTTGATACCGAAGAAATCGTATGCTTCACGTTCTTGGAATAGTGCTACTTTCCACAAATCACTGACACTATAAAGCATCGGATTTTCACGATCTTCAGTCGCCACCTTTACACATATCATACCCCATTGATGCACAGTAGATGTAAGATAGTACACACATCCGTATGAATCTTTCCAATCCATGCCAACCAAAGCAGTCAGCACATCAAAATTCAAATCAGCATCATTTTTCAAATGTGTAGCCAACTTATGCCATTCTTTAGATGGAACAACAACTGTCAACATTTCACCTTCTTCAAACGTTGCTGAAGGACAAATTTTGCTGATTTTATCTTGTATATTTGCCATTATATGTATAGCTTTTAATTATCTATTATATTTGAGATTTCATTTCAGGATGTTCGAAGAAGAATCCTTCAATTCTTTCTTTACGATTTACTCCGCCAAAGAACTTCTGTACTTTGATTTTACGTTGAAGTTGCATCAAGCCATAAAACATAGCTTCCGGACGTGGAGGACAACCCGGGATATAAACATCCACCGGAATGATTTGATCCACTCCATCAACGACACAATATGAATTTTTAAATGGACCTCCTGACACTGTACATGCACCACAGGCAATTACATACTTGGGTTCTGCTAATTGCTCATACAGGCGACGTAATGCAGGAGCCATTCTGTGTACAATTGTACCTTGAACCATTATATAGTCTGCTTGACGCGGGGAGTTACGAGCTACTTCAGCACCATAGCGTGCCATATCATAACGAGCAGCACCCAAACACATAAATTCGATTGCACAACAACTTGTACCAAAACACAAAGGCCACAATGAGTTTGCTCTACCCCAATTGATCAATTGATCTAATTTTCCTACTACTACATTTGTTCCTGATGCGTTAAGTTCTTCAACTAATTTATCGATATACTCGTTATCTTTGAAGTCTTCACGCTTCATGCTTTTAATTTTTACCTCCATTGCAAAGCTCCTTTCCGCCAAGCATACGCTAAGCCCAAAATTAAAATAAACAAGAAAACTCCGACGCTTATCAATGCAGCAGATCCAAGGCTACGACTTACCACAGCCCATGGATACAAGAACACTGTTTCAACATCGAACATCAAAAACAAAATAGCAAACAAATAATAGCCTGCTTTAAACTGAATCATTGATTCTCCTCTTGACGGGATACCACATTCGTATGGCTCAGATTTCTTCAAAGAGAACGAACGAGGAGAAATCAATTTGGCAATCACTAACGCAGCAAACACGAGTCCCAAGCCGGTAATCACAGCTGTAATCGCCAACTCGCCATTGCTTATGCCCAATAGTAAATCCATATAATTGTCTATCTATTAGTTAATTATCTAAATCGTTTTACATTAGTTCATGAATACACAAACTATTTCTCGGCAAAGTTACTTAAAAATCCTTAATTTTCCAAAATATTTTTTATCAAAATTTTTAATCGATTATATCCCTATTCCATTTACACTTTGCTACAAAAGAGGGGATGCAACATCTGTTACACCCCCTTTATAGTTGTCATTTAGATTTTTTATTGAACTATATACGAGCCACTAAAATTTCCTTTATACATTCCGGCTACATTGTATTCTACATTGATTGTAGACAAATTTTCATCTACACATGAAAGAGTAAAATCATTAAACACATATCTCTCCATTGGAGTTTCATCCATCATCGGCACAACATTTTCACCCTTTATATAATAGCCTCTATTTGTGAATTCAACATCCAAATCTTCAAGTGTAAATGTGATTGACATTGGCATTGTTTCGGCAAACTTTGCATTGTAAAATTGCACATCCGCTTTTTTATCATCAACATCTATTTCGATTCTGTATAATGGCATTGTAGTAGAAAATCCAACTTCCTGACCATTTTTATCTTTATATGATGTTGTTGTTTTTCCTGAATAATATGCCAACACCGGGAATGTCTTTACTGTGTATTTATCTCCAACATTATATTTCATCAATACGGCAGTACCCAACGGCTGTGCTTGCTGGTCCCATAATTCTTGTGGAGCATAATAAGCTGTTGTAAGCGTACAAGAAAGGTCCTTGACTGCATAATCTGAGTCTACTGTTCCATTTACTTTTGAATCAGCTTGAACCACATTAAATTTCCATAATTGACCTTCAGCATATACACCATAAAAATAACTCACGGGCTCAGTTTCAAAGGCAAGTTCTTTTTGCACAGATAATTGCAACTCGTCTGTTTTTACGGTTATTGTGTTGTGGGTGTAATTGAAATCATATCTATACTCTACATCAGATAAAGCAAATGGTTGTTCCTTACCATCGGCAGGAATCACAAGATTTGCAGTTTCATAAGTCACATAATTTGTGATATCATTTTTTTCGTCATCACCCAAACATGATGTCATCACTATGCCTATCACGGCGTAAATAAAAATTTTCTTTTTCATTAATATACTTATTTAAATGTTTATTCTTAATGTAGCACCAATTCTTAATGGTTTGCCTCTTTGTAAAAATTCATTTTTCATCGAAACGAAATAGAAAGTCGTAAACTTAGTGTCAGTTAAGTTTTGCCCCCACAAATCAAGTGAATAATGCTTACCCTCAAACACGATTGAACCTCCAAGGAGAGCATAAAACGGCTGATATATATGATTAGATTCCTCCCAATATATTTCACCCACTGCGTTCACGTTGGCAGATACACGTATTTTACTCAACCACGACGTGTTGATATTTATTTCGTACGTGGATTCTGCAAAGATAGTATGTTGAGGAACATATGGCAAATATTTCCCGGCAAAATTTTCTTTACCATTATCATATTCTCTAAATTTTGCGTTAGTATATCCATAGCTAAGATTAAGAGTCCAATTATTCAATAAATTAATTTTAGATGCGAGTTCTACTCCAAAGCTACGAGTTTTGCCGGCATTTGTCATCATTCTTCCGGTGGTTGTACCATCAGGGAAAACAGTTAATTGTTGATCCTTACAATCTATATAAAATAATGATAAATCTGCTGTAATTCTATTTTCTAAAACAGTGTGATGGACACCAAATTCATAATTCCAGCTTTGTTCAGGCTTGTAACTCACTATATCTTCTACTTCATACATTGTCCCAACGCCCATTTTCGACATCAATTTCTGTTGTAATACATCACTAAACATTTGAGTGTTAAAGCCTCCGGCCTTATAGCCTTTTGCAACAGACACAAATAAATTTGACATTTCTGATTGTCCGAAATTATACGAAATACTCAATTTTGGCAACAACTCAATGAAATCTTGAGAAAGATGTCCGGTCTCGTCGATTTCGATATTTGCTGTTCGATATAAATCATCCTTTCCCGACACATTATTATGTTTATAGACATTATAACTTGTAGAACAATAGCTACGATAATCCAATTCTGCCGATTCATAGTCCAATCGCAATCCGAGTACAAAATACCAAGATCCTAAATTTAAATCCGACTGATGATAAACCGCCATTCCCCACGTAGGATTTTTAAAATTACTATTTAATGGAAAAGTTCTATCGTTCCATCTTATAGGATATTCCGGATTAGCTTGATTTCTATGATCCTCTATCAACCGACTTATACCATAATCTTTAAATGTAACAGGAGCATTCATATCAAGATGCTTATAAAAGCCGAACATTCCGAACAACCATTTATAACGATTAAATCCGCTATTTTTAATAACTAAATCTTGTGTAATTGCCCACTCTTTCTTAGCTTGCGTTAATGTAAAATAATCTAACGGAAGAAAATCTTGGTCTAACGTCATGTTATCATTTATATACTGCACAGAGCTGATACTTGACAAAGTAAATCTATCTGAAATCCACTTGACAGTCAATCCATCATTAATACTTAACCGTTTATAAAAACACGTGTCATTATACGCGATTTCTCCGGTCGGCACGTATTCATAAGGATAACCGCCTTGATGCAAATCTGATACAGAAAAAACATTTTGTAGCATTACACTATCAGAGATTCTCCATTCATACTTCAATCGACCGCTCCACATCGTCTCATGGTCACATTTTTCACCATTATATTCATTGTCATAAAAACCCGATGATGACGTAAAATATCCATTCAACGACAAGCCCATATCTTGATTAAACTTATGATACCATGATGCCGCTACTTTTGATGTATTTCCACTGCCATATTCCAACAAGAAACGTAAGCCTTGATAGCGTAGTGGGGACAATGTAGTAATATTTATCAAACCGCCCATCGTATTTCTTCCATACAATGTCGACTGCGGACCTCTAAACATCTCCACGCACTCTATATCAGGCATATCAAAATCATATGCATCTTTATTTATTATCGGCACATTATCCACATTCAGACCGACTGCAGGCTGATCCATTCTTGCACCTATTCCTCTCACATAAATTGATGACGTAATTCGGCTTCCATAATCCGGCATATAGAAGTTTGGCACCAAATTGCTCACCGACCTCACCGTCATCAAATTATGCTTTTCTATCTCTTTTTCATCTATTCGAGTAACCGACGCGGCATTGCCTGCCATAGCTCTCGACTTAATTGCAGTCACACAAAATTCATCAAGCTCAATAGTATCTGCTACTATTTCCTGCACATCTTGCTTTGCCAGCACCATGTGTGAACAACATAAACATAATATTATTAAAATTGCGTATCTCATTTCGAGTGCAAAGTAAATACAAAAAATACAATTATAAAATCATCATTTTTAGTGATTTTTCTGTTTGCTAAAATGGTATAAAACCATTAACTTTGCAAAAGAATAAATATGATATATGAAATCGATTCGAGAACTATTCAGAATAGGCACGGGACCATCATCATCCCACACAATGGGTCCTCGATTTGCCGCAGAGCAATTTTTAAGTACTCACCCTCATGCACAAGGGTTTGAAGTCATACTATATGGAAGTCTTGCCGCTACAGGAAAGGGGCACATGACTGATGTTGCCATATTTGAGACATTGGAAAAATCCGAAATGCCGGTAAAAATAATTTGGAAACCGGAAACATTTTTACCCTATCATCCAAACGGCATGACTTTCCGTTCGTTAGATGATTCCGGATTCACCACCGACGAATGGACCGTCTTCAGTGTTGGTGGCGGGGCTATTGAAGAAGAAGGCAAAGCACGCGAAGGTCTTGCTGAAATCTACGATATGGAACACATTACTGAGATTCTGAACTATTGTGAAAAAACCGGCAGATGTTATTGGGAATATGTAGAACAAAAGGAAGGAAAAGACATATGGAATTTCCTTAAAGATATTTGGGGAACTATGAAGGCTGCCGTTGAGAGAGGCATATCAACGGAAGGCAGACTTCCCGGTCCGCTCAACCTACGAAGAAAAGCGGCATCGTATTTTGTCAAAGCAGAAGGATACAAAGACAATCTTCGCACTCGTGGACTTGTATTTGCATACGCACTTGCAGTCAGTGAAGAAAATGCAGCCGGACACACCATCGTAACCGCTCCCACATGCGGCTCTTGCGGAGTTCTTCCGGCTGTACTATACCATATTTGGAAAAGCAGACAATTCTCAGAGACTCAAATTCTTCGAGCCATTGCTACAGCGGGATTATTCGGCAATGTTGTCAAACATAATGCAAGCATTTCCGGTGCGGAAGTCGGTTGTCAAGGAGAAGTCGGCGTCGCGTGTGCCATGGCGGCAGCTGCTGCAAGTCAACTTTTTGGCGGGAGTCCGGCTCAAATCGAATATGCAGCAGAAATGGGACTTGAGCATCACCTCGGAATGACGTGTGACCCGGTTTGCGGATTAGTTCAAATTCCATGCATCGAACGTAATGCTTATGCTGCCGCAAGAGCATTAGATGCCAACATCTACGCATCGTTCACTGATGGATCACATCGAGTGTCGTTTGACAAACTTATACGCGTTATGAAAGAAACCGGCCAAGACCTTCCATATCTTTACAAAGAGACCGGTATAGGAGGTCTTGCAAAAGACTATTCACAAATGGAATAAAAAAAGTAATGCCTGTCTCACGACAAGCATTACTCCTAAACCTTAAAAATCTAATCCTATGAAAAAACTTTAAATTATTTTCGATACAAAGTTAAGCATATTTTTTGAATCCACAAAATTAAATTCAATTTTTAATAATAATTTATTGTCGTTATGTCAAGTTTTATTCTTCACACCCTCGGTTGTGGCTCTGCCAAACCTTCTCTAAGGCACAACCCATCATCGACCGTGCTATCCATCAGAGATAATTTGTATATGATTGATTGTGGAGAAGGAACTCAATTGGCATTTCAACATCATAGATTAAAACTTTCTCGTCTAAATCATATTTTCTTAACACATTTACATGGCGATCATTGCTTAGGAATTCCAGGGCTGATTTGCTCTCTTTCTCTACTTGACAGAGGAGGTAAAATCACGATCCATACTTTTGCAGAAGGTGCAAAAATTTTACAACAAATCATCAATTATTTCAACCACTACAGCACTTGTGATATTGAATTCAATATCATAACACATTCCGATGCCGTTATTTTCGAAAACGATGCAATCACAGTTCGTACTATTCCTCTCAATCACAGACTTCCGGATGTAGGATTTGTCTTTACAGAAAAAGAAAAACTTCGACATATCAATCGCGAAATGATTGATTTTCACAAAGTCCCTATTTCTAAAATACAATCAATTAAGGAAGGAAATCCTTTTATAAAAGAAGACGGCACTATTATTCCCAATGAAATCCTGACTAAACCGGCATCACCATCTGTGTCGTACGCACACATCTCCGACACAAGTTATATGCCTGAAATTGCAGAAAAAATTGGAGCTGTCGACCTTTTATTCCACGAATCCACCTACTTGAAAGAGCACGCATCAGAAGCTTTATCTCGCGGTCATTCCACAGCCTACCAAGCTGCAATGACAGCTCGCGATGCCGGTGCAAAACAATTATTATTAGGGCACTATTCTTCTCGCTACAAAGACGACAATCTTTTTTTGGAAGAAGCCAAAGAAATTTTCCCTAACGTCATTCTTAATCATGAGCGTCTTGTACTGCCTCTTGATTAACACAAACAATTTTGATACATCTTTAGGCAGGCTTTTAGTCGCTTTTGATTTTTAATCGGTAGATTTATGCGTTTAAATTCTCAAAATCTATCCAAATATATTTATCTAACCTGCCTATAATTTTAATATTTTCATACTAAAAAAGCCGGACTCACTTGGAATCCGGCTTATATTTTATTTTTACTATGGATTATTTCCACATTAATTTACGGAATGATGATTCATTGCCTTTTTGGATGCGAACCATTACGACGCCTTCATAATCGAAACCATTGAATGTTTCTACAGTATTATTCATTTCGTAAGAAGCAAGTAGCTTGCCATCTACTGAATACACAGTTACTACGGCACCTTCTTCAGCATTTACTACAAGCATATTACCGTCTTGTGATACAACATATTTTGAAAGTTTTGTGGATTCTACGCTGACTTCACCTTTTTCCATTTCTGAATATTTGATAACATCAGCATTTACGATTTCTCCTGTTGCATCATCGATAAGAAGCAATACCACAGATGTATTTTCTACGTTTTGAACTCCATTATCTTGAGAAACACCTGTTTGAGGATGCATTCCATTGCCTGTGTAAGGAATTACAAAATTGATTTTACCGGCCTTTGCTTCATTTACCACAAAGTCTTTTGAAAGAGGCATTCCATAATAGCTATTGAAAATTCCCCATGCCACATGGTCAAATTCAACTGTACCTGAAGGGATTTGTTCTGCACCCCATTCGCCACCACTACAGAATTTTTGCATATATGGCCACCAATCAGCTGCTGTACCATCTAATCCTTGGCTGAAATTAGTTTGTGATGCAGTTGCGTAATAATTATTTTGCCACCAACCGGACACTTCACCTTTAACATTATCTTCAATTATAACTGCAGCAACAGACATTGTCATATCGTTACTTGTATAACCGATTGTAGTGTTAAATTCAAATTCCATCTCACCCTTGTTTTCATCATAGATACCTTTGGTAATTTCAACTTTACCAATACCACCATTATTTATGATCGATTCTATTGACGATGTAGCTGCTCCCGGGTCTGTTACATATCTTCTATTGATAACTGCCGATGGGAAACCACTGATTAATTCTGTAATTTCTCCATCATAATCAGCCACAGTCATCATATCGCTATTATGCACTGCAATAGCCACAAAGTTATCACCATAATCATTAGCAAATTTTTCCATAGCAGCCATACCGCGAGTACACCAGCCACACCATTGTCCGGTTGGTTCTTCCATTACTGCCATAGCAGGATATGAGAATGCATAAGCCACTTTTCCTGTAACAACTGTCGATGTAGCACCTTCTACATTAGGAGTTATTGTCACCTTATATGACACTGATTCTCCTTGATTTTTAACTTCCACTCCCGGGAATTCGATATTATATGTACTGTAAGCTTTGCTTAATTCTTTTGTATTGCTCCATTCGCCTGTTGAGCCATCGCTTGCTTCCAATTTAGCAGTGAAACCTTTACATTCAAAAGGTGTTTTGATTTTAACTGCCATTTTCACTTTTTCTGTACCCGGTTCTGTTATGTATGGTTCAGTTTTATCTGTTACTCTGATAGCATATTTATCTACTGTAATATCGGCGAAACCTGTCATGAACGTACCATCGCTTTGGTTTACGAAAGCAATCCAAATTTTTTGATCTTTATAACCTTTCAATGCAGTGTTAATCGCACGAACCACGTAGGTACTTGCATCACTGGCTACACTTAATTTTTGTTCCAAAATAGGTTCACCGGTGAAGTCTTCTTTAGTGTTACCGGTAGTAGAAACATACACCGAAAATTTGCAATAGCTATCGGTGTAATACATACCACCAAAGGCAAGTGCGACAAATTGCAACATCAAAGCATCGTCTTTTACTTCTATTGCAGGAGTAACCAACCATTCATCAACCGGTTTTCCTGCTTTATCTTTACCTGTTGATTCTACTGTTGTAGAGTTACTGAATGCAGCAACATAATCACCTAAACCATAAATTAAATAGTTAGGTTTATCAGATGGAAAGTATGTTTTGTTTGGTGTGCTACCGATATACCCGGCAGCCTCGTAGCCGGCACCAAAGCAATTCCAATCTTTAGACACATAGCCATTTGTTGATTGTTCAAAATCTGAACTGAATAAATTCATTGCCGTATCTGCAACCGCTGTATTTGCCATAAAGAACGCGATTACGACAGCAAATAGTAGTGAAATTTTTCTCATGCTTGTATTATTTTAAGTTTGTATTTATATATTCGCATCAATTATTGATTTGCAAAATACTATTACCGCAATATCAATATTTTCAGCGACAAAGATAAATATCTTACTTCACAAATCCAAATATCGCTGAATTTTTCTATAAAATTTTATTCAATTAATCTTCAATTTAACTAAATTTTACATTTATTTATTTTCCACAATAAGTTTAGCACCCCCTGAATGTGCCGTTAGAGATGGTGCGTATTGACTCTGTATTGTAGTAATTCCGATGGAATATTCACCCTCTTGTGTCACATAACAATCATAACAGATAATATGTACACCTTTATTCATATTATCTACAAAAAAGTTTGTTTCTGAATTTCGAGTTTCTCTATAAAGCCACAATCCGTCTTGGCTGATATTTCCCGACAATTGTTCTACAGGTTCGAGACAAGCAGCTCTCTCATCGGCTATTGCGATATAATCCATATCTCGTTTACAATCTACTATCAATTGAATTCTAACCTTATCTCCGACTTCATATTCATCCTTCGATTTCAGCACTTCTCCTTCAGGAGTTTTCTCTATTTTATAAATTGATTTCTCTATTTTAAGATCATCTATTGATTGTGCTTTGACATCTGCCATTGGTGTAATATATTGTTGAAATAATCCTCCCCATGCAGGATGCACACCATTTTTCTCTATTATCAAATTGATTTCTGAATCTGCTTTAGGAACGGCAAGTGCGATTGAACCCATATATTGTTCTCTGTCTTGTACTTGCACATCTTCTCCATTTATTATTATTTTGGCTGGTTCGTATTCTCCTATCCATTCCGTACCGGAAGACAATATCGCATATATGACTTCAACATTGTATCTCATTGTACCCCAATCTTGTGCCTCTCGTTGCAACAACAACCATTGACGAAGACCATCAACAGATTTATCATCCGGCAATATTTCTACAAAAGCTTCAAGCACTTGAGTAGTTGTTATCAGACGATTCCACCCATTGCAACCGCTTTGCAGATTATCATAATACATACCTTTATCAGGGGTCTTTATCGCTATTTGTCGCAACGATTCTAAAATACTTCGAGCTTCCATAGCGTATCCCTCTCTATTCAATAGAATTGCAGCGGTAGCTACATCATAGGTATCGAATTTATACCAATCATTTTTAATTCTATTTATATATATTTTGCGAATTGATTCCATCTTGTCATCATAGGCTACTTTATAAAACGACCTTATATATAAATATTTCAGCATTTCATTCACTGACAAGTCCGTCTTAAATTTATAGTATTCTTCGATTATTATTTTATCGCAATAATTTATTGCTTTTTTTATCGAATTATTCACCTGTTCCGTTTCACTCAGTGCTCCCATATCTTTCATCATTGCAAAATTAAGCAACACTGCTGTCGTCACGAATTTAGACGAACTACCTCTCGGATACCAGCACCAACCGCCATCATTATCCTGTTGTCGCAATATATCTGAAATCAATGTTTTCACCGACTGACTTGTTTTTTCTTTATCTAATAAATCTGCCAATCTATTCATTCTGACCGTTTCAGCATTTGCATTCTGCGTCCAAGGGGTATTATTCAACTCAAACGTCTTCAAATCACCATTTTTACTCAATTGGGATGCCAATGATTTCTCTGTCCGCCATTCTTCTATCGCTTTTAATATCGGAGGATATTTATTTACAATTTCAGTAGCGACAGCATTACCAAATAATGCGTACAACTTTGAGAATATATTTGATGATTTAGCTTCTGATATTGACGGCAATGCTGTCACACAGTACCACACCGGATTATCAGAATATTGCAAAGTTACAACAGAGCCGTTTTTAAGTTCCGAGATTTCTAATTGAACTTTGTTTTCCTCTGCACTCATATAGAATGGTTTTGACTCTATTATCGGAGATGAAGACGGCATTATTGCTATCAATGACTGTTCTCCGTCCGTATAATCGTCCGATAATGCATACACTCTGAATCCTATAAATTCCCTATCCGACGGCACATCATAATCTATATAAACCTGTTTACTTCCGAAAGGCACAACGTCTTCCGATTCAATCGATAAACTTTTTATTGCATCATTTGTCAATGGGTCGAAAATCTCGATTTTTCCGCCAACAGATTTCAATGCATCACTATTGTTAAATATTGTTGCACAAATTCGAGCTTTATCACCCGTTCTCAAAAATCGTGGAAGATTGCTTTTCACCATTACCGGCTTATTTGCAACCGTTTCTTTCATCATATAAGCAGATTTCAAATCATCTGTATATCCTACAATTTGAAATTGCCAAGTGGTATTGAAATTAGGGACATCAAACACCACTTCCACTACTCCATTTTTATCAGTTGATAGAGTTGGATAGAAAAATGCTGATGGAAATTCTGTCTCACGAAATTTTATTTTGTCATTAATCACTGTTGCTATTACCTCATCATTCGATTCTGTCATGTCGGCAGACTCTTCTGCCTCTTGAAAAATCATATCGCTCGACAATTTCATTCTGTTCATTCCCACACTTTCATCTATCATCATATCTGACGACATTCCATAAGCCACAGCATTTGTCAATTCAGAAGTACCTATACAAGCATATATTTCTTGCTTTGGAATATTATCCCCATTCCAACCCACCACAGGTTGATACCGACTATAATAATTATTACCCAACATCGTTAGACCGTAAGTGTATATGATGGGGCAACTATTTAATTGCACATCACAATAATCTTCCATTAATAGAAAGTTACTAACCGCCATTTTCGTGAATATCGGTATAAATTTAAATGGTTTATGCCAATGAAAATGATCAAATAGAGGTGTGTCCCACTTGAAAGGATAGATTTGATTGAGTGCTTTGTCGCTCATTGTTGCCATTACAGGCAAAAACGATGATTTCCCTCCTTCATTTTCAAACTTGAATGTCCATCGCTCAGTGCTTCCCGGCACAAGTTTATCACGAAATGACATAGCTGTGATTTTCAACATTTCTTTATCTTCCGCAGGATAAACTACAACCTCTTGCGATATAGTTTTTTTATCTCTTGTAGTGTAGAATTCCACCCATATCTTACCATATTTTTGAGGAGCAGGCACTTTTACAGAGGTGTTTTTTGCATCTATGTTTATCCAATTCTCCGATATTATTCCATCCGGATTGCTTATGATGCACAACACTTTACTATCCTCATATCCAGAACCTACACTGACAATCACTTCTTTTGCTTTTTTTTCAGTCTGATATTCTAATGCAGGCACCCATAGTGGAGTTTTATACGGAGGACATTTGTCGGATGTACGATACACTACGAATTCATGCTCTGCCTTTACTGAAGAATCCGACGACAACTCAAACTCCACCTTATAACGTCCGGAAGGAAGCATTTCGGCTGCTATTACCAATTTTGGAGACACAAATTTTCCTGTTATCTGCCGTGTTGTGTCTTCTATATTTATGATGCGATATGCCAACTCTTTTGCGGTATCGTTTCCTGCAATATTTTCTACATTAACTATCATTTCAATTTCTGCAGAATCGACACATATTCTATCTTTCACATCCATTCGAAGCATATAATCCTCCCCAATAGAAAACATTTTAACAGGCGATGATTGCGATTCTCCGGCTTCTGATGTTGCAGTAAACTCAATTGTGTATTTACCAACAGCGTATTTTGTATCTTTAAGATTATCAGTTGGTAAAACTATTTCAAACGTTCCATCTTTATCGGCTAAAATCTTTCCTACAAATTCTGATGATGATCCACTCCACCATCTCCACCAATTTAAATGTCGGATTTTATATTCCACTTTTGCGTTTGCAAGTGGCATTCCGGAATAGGTTTCCACTACACCGCCAATTCGAAGCGTGTCGCCTACCACATAACTATTTTTTATATCATTGATTTCTACATAGAAAGTAGGGGTTTTATATTCCTCAACATTTATAAAACTACAATCTGCATCAAAATCTGCATCAAAATCTTCTTCTGCTCCCAAGCCCTCATTAAGGGCTACAACGCTTTTGGACACTATCGCATATTGTCCTCGCAGACCATTTTTAGGTAATTCAAATTGGCCGACCAATCTTCCGGACTCATCTGTTGACAACAAAACAGTATCCACATCCTCCCAATTCGGATTCTTCAGAATAAATCTAAATTTACTATCTTTTGCCAATTCGCGTGTTTCCTTACCTATTCGGTAAGCAATGGCTGTAAACTTCACTGTATCACCGGGGTGATACAGTGATAAATCTGTCAACGTCGTAACTTTTGTATTTACATCTTCATCATCATTATAAAAATAATGGTGTCTATAGTATTTGTCTATATATCGTTTATCGTTGCCATTTCTGATTTCAAAATTTTTACCGACATTATGTTCTGACTCCTCTATATTGCCAAATGAGTTAGTGACTTGCTCATTTCCACCACATTTGATTATTGCATTTTCTATAGGCTCTCCTGTGCCGGCATTGACAACATAAATTTTGTTCTTTATGAATGTTTCACCTTTCTCCACATATTTACCTGCCACAAAAAATGGTTGGACATCCGATACTACAAATATACTAGCCCAATTATTATCAAAGTATTTTGGATTCTGCAATGAATTATTACTCACTTCTACTACATATCTGCCGTATTCAAATTTACCTAAATCGACAGTTACCATTTTACAGAAAGGCAATTCATCGGCTACACATATTTTTTCAGATTTTACATATTCCACATATTTCGACCGATTTTGCGTATTTATCTTGTACTTATCCGACACTTTAAACACATGTATATATGCTTCACTCAAATTACTTATTACCACACTTGCAGTTATCGACTCTGTTGACAAATAAGCATCATCAAGAAAACATTTCACATTTTTGCCATATTTCTCATTTAAAATATTTTTTATCAGCGATATTCTGAAATAATCAGGATACTTTTCCACCTGTTGTTTACAAAGATTGTAATATATTTTATACGATAGAGCTTTCTCATCTTGGTTTAAATTGGCATATATTGCGAGATTCGCTAATAATTCTGTAGAATAAGGGGAATCTTGCATTTCGTAGAAAGCCTTTAAGTATGCTTCTGCCTGTTTATCTTGATCTACAAACATTCGTATCCAATTATTTATTGCCACTGCCAACGCAGCATGATTTTTATCTGATTTGTGAATTTCCAACAGATTTAAATTAATCGACTTTATCTGCCCTAACACAATTTCAGAAATTGTCTGCTTACGGTTTGTTACGACAAAGGGTATTATTTTATCTTCATAAAACGGTCGAAGTTGTTCTATGCAACGATATGAAAGGACGTCATATAATGTAGGATAAAATTGCTCCCACTTATCATTGTCTTGAGCAAGCAATTCTTTGTAATCAATAGCACGTTTTTGTTGCAACAAATCGCTATTGCATAACACTTTACTTACCAATTCACTTACTTTCTTTGCATACAAATCTCTATTCCATTGCTTAGGATTTTCGGGAAATGAATTTGTCGGTAACTCTCTCCTATTATATCCCCAACGATTGGCATTATATAGATTCAAATAGGTTTCTGCCTGAATTGAATAAAGGATTGCTTTTATATCTGCCGGCTGAGTGATTGCCAATGAATCAATCATAGTCAACATTTCACCGGCATTTTCAACTGAGATTTTGTTTTTTGCTATTGTCATCTGTATGACAGTTTGCACAAATTTTATTCCATCATTTTCCTCACAGGCTTTGAACAATGCAACTTCTGCATTATCTAATACAGTTTGAGGATATGCGAAATTTATTGGTTTTATATCTATATTATTTTCGTTATTTGCCAATTTCATATTTGAAGCAGATATTGGAGTTATAAAAAATGCAGAAGCGACCATCATTAAAATCACTTCTGCTGCTAATATGAACATTTTTTTCATATTCTATTATTTTAAATAGGAGCCTCGCCCTTTGTATTTATAAATCTCTCATTATTTCTTTTTTTGATTTCCTTTTTTGCCACGCATTTTCATCAATTCTCTTTGAAATTTGCGTTCTGCCATTTTCAGTTTAAACAATTGTTTTTTGGAAAGTATTGTTTTAAATTTATCAAAATATTCTTTGTCGATTTTCCCTTCTTTAAGACTGTACTCGGCTAATGCTTCTGCCATAGCTCCATATTCTTCGTCAGTTGCATTTTCTTTTGCCTTCAATGCTTTACAACCGACCATTACATTTTTGTGTAATTTATGTTTTGCTTCATCATATTGAGAATAGATTTCAACAAATGCTTTTTGGTCTTCTTCATTTAAATCTATTTCTTGTATCAGATATTTATACTTAAAATCTTGCATCTCTTTATGCCATTCTTTATTTTTACCATCACCTTTACCTTGAGCAAATCCGGCAACCACACAAAGAGAGATAATCATAATTGTCAATAATATCTTTTTCATAAACCACTAATCTATAAATGATTGTATATCTATTTTTTCTATATCTTCTTCAAATTGATAATCAAAATCTGCAACAAAGTCGTCAAAATCTTCATATTCACCTTCGAGCGAAGTTTCCATTTCATATCCACTCAGATTATCAATTGTCATATATTCTTCGACAAATGAATTGTTTGACATTGCTTCAGCAATAGCTGCAGGAGGATTTTCGAGCGAAACACCGGGTTGAATAGTCATCGAATGGAACATTTTCATCATACACCAAATTCCCGCGAACATAGCCGCCATATAAACGTATGGCTTCATTCGCTGCCATTTTGTCAACGGCTTTGGCTTTTCTATTGTCTTTTCAGGAAGTGATGCAGCTATTTTTGAAAACACCTCATCAAAATAGCCATCCGGGACTTTAAAGCCCGTTTCTGTCCCTATTTTTGCTTTCAATTTTTCTTCCTTATTCATACCGGAAATACTTTCATTTATATTTTCTTCTTTGACTTTATCAGGTCGATTTGGTTTAACGCCAATAAAAAAAATTTTTATCGTGTAAACTATTATTTGAATTCGTTGTTCTACAAGTAAAGTTTAAATACTCGTTTCATTATGTTAGGTTAGTTTTAATATCAGTATTGTGAAAACACGACCACAGCCGATTGTGAAACCGGCTGTGATTTATTTTATTATGATTCAGAAAATTCTTCTGATATTTTTTTTACTGCGTGATGATATGATGCTTTCAGAGCTCCTACGGATGTACCTAATATTTCCGACATTTGCTCATATTTCATATCTTCAAAATATCTCATATTAAATACTAATCTTTGCTTCTCCGGAAGTCGGGCTATTGCTTTATGCAACCGAATTTTCAACTCATCTCCATCGAAATATTCATCTGCTTCAATATTATTTAGTAAAAACAGGTCATTATCGTCGCTCGACACGTTATTCCTATGACGTTCTTTATTTAAAAAATTGATAGACTCATTGATTGCTATTTTATAAAGCCATGTGGAAAATTTTGCATCTCCCCTGAAATAATCAAAATTACTCCATGCTTTCATAAATGTGTTTTGCAACAAATCTGAAGCATCTTCGTGAGACACTACCATTTTTCTTATATGCCAATAGATTTGTTCTCCATATAGATGCATTAACTTAGAAAATGCCTCGGATGCCGTTTCCGGCTTGCGTAAACATTCCACTAATTTTTTTTCGTCTATTACTTGCGTTATTGACATATCCGTTAATTTTGCCGTAAAGTTACGAATTTTTTACCGGGATTTAAAATTAATTCTTTTTTCTTTACACAAAATCACTTTATTTAACGTTTATACAATTTCTTGATGACAATGATTTTTTTATTGTTGGAGGCAATAATATCATTAGCAATACCCCTCTTAAAAATAGATATGACAAAAATGCCATCCACAAAGAATCATTTGCCATAGCATCGCTATTATTAGATGCAAACGGATTGAATTGACATATCAAATAAAATAGTATTGTTGAGACGAACGTTACTACCAACATTTTTCGTGTAGCAGTTAAACCGATAAATATTCCATCAAAAATAAATGCTGCAACTGCCACTATCGGTAATGGCACAAACCATTTCACATATTGTTCCACACATCTCACCACCTTTTCATCAGGTGCAATAAATTCTACTATTTGATTATGGAATAACAAATACGCCAACATAAATATTATTGCCATTACACTCGACCATATTAACAACAGTCGAATAGATTTCCACAAATTATTAGAGTCATTTGCTCCGATAAATCGCCCGGTCAATGCCTCTCCGGTAAATGCCAAGCCATCCATAAAATAGGAAAACAACACGAAGAACTGCATAATAACCGCATTAGCTGCGAGCGTCATTGTGCCAATTTGTGCCCCAAATGCCGTTATCGACAATGATACAGACATTATACATGCAGACCTGAAAAATATATCTGTGTTTACTTTAAAAAATCTTTTTAATTCCTTTGTGTGCATTATTTCTCTGATAGAGCTTATCGGCATCTTTCCTTTCTCAAATTTCCGAACAAATAGCAATGCCAATATGACACCCATATAATTTGCAATCAAAGTTCCATAAGCCACTCCTTCAAATCCCATATCACATACAAATACAAAATATATGCTCATCAGAATGTTTATTATGTTGATTGAAATCGAAATTATCATTGGATAAAGAGTGTTTTGCATACCTAAAAACCATCCCATTACAGACATATTAACAAGCACTGCAGGAGCTCCCCAAACACATATCTTAAAATACATATTCGCATAATTGCTCACTTCTGCAGACGGAGAAATCAACCATAACATTATTTTTCCAATAGGATACTGCAACAAAATCAACAAAAATCCGACGGCTATCGATAACGCTATTGATCGAGAAAATAATTGTTTACACCTTTCTTTATCTGATGCTCCAAATGCTTGTGCTGTCAATCCTGTAGTTCCCATTCTCAAAAAGCCAAACAACCAAAAAACTACATTGAACATCATTGTACCAACTGCAATTGCCCCAATAAAAATTTCGGAGCCGAGCCGTCCTGATATAGCAGTGTCCGACAAACCTAACAACGGTACTGTAATATTACTTACCACTGCAGGCAACGTCAATCTTATTATCTCCTTATTCAATTTCATTCCGCAAAGTTAGTTGAATTTATAATTTTTCTGATTAATTTTGCACTAAATTTTCAATCTGAGATTCTAATATGATTACGTTTGTTAATGCTAAAATAAATTTAGGTTTGAATGTCGTAAGAAAACGTGAAGACGGATACCACGAACTCGAAACAATTTTCTATCCGACAGGTGGCGAAAACACTTCTTTATGCGATATTCTTGAAATTATTCCTTCCAATAGTCACAATGATAATCTTACAATTATTGGTGACAAGATAGATTGCCCGATTGAAAAAAATCTCGTTTGGAAAGCACTAAAAGCATTCCGTGAAAATTGCAACCAAAGATTTTCATCGGTTGATATTTTTCTTGAAAAACATCTTCCATTTGGAGCAGGAATGGGTGGAGGCTCAGCTGATGCAGCATTTACACTTAAAATGTTAAATAAAATTTTTGACAACCCGTTTACCGAACAAGAATTACTACAAATTGCGACTTCTATCGGTGCTGATTGTCCGTTCTTTATATATAATCACCCATGCTTGGCAAAAGGTATCGGAGAAAAATTAACACCTCTTAATTTATCACTTAAGGGTTTATGGATAGCAATTGTCAAACCTGAAGTCAGCATATCTACAAAAGAAGCATTTTCATTGATAAAACCGGTTTATCCTAATATTTCCATTGAAAAAATTGCATCTTACGATATACTTAAATGGAGAGAATATTTAGTAAATGATTTTGAGACACCAATGTTTTCGTTGCACCCTGAAATAGCCAATATTAAAACTACTTTTTATGAGTGTGATGCAATCTATTCATCCATGACAGGATCAGGTTCTGCATTTTACGGATTATTCGATTCTGAAGCAAATGCAATCACAGCGACTCAAAAGTTAAATCTCAACTTTTCTTATGTCGGTATGCTAAACGACTGAACGCTATATTAAACATATTTGTTGATATCCAAACATTTAAGCATTTACGACTTATAAATTTGAAGAATATTTTTAAATATTTTTGTATTTAACAAATCTTGGCTCAATTTTTGCTAAGACACCCATCAAAAATTAATTTAGAATATGAGCGACAAAAAAAATAAACAAGAGACCGAAAATCTCCAAAATGAAGAGATCGATGCCACAACAAACATCGACAATACCGACGCAACTACTTCAGAAGCAGAATCGACTCTAAGCCCGGAAGAAGAAATTACAAGGCTCAAAGAAGAATTGGAAAAAGAGAAAAAAGAATATCTTTTTTTAATGGCTGAATTTGACAATTTTCGTAAACGAGTTATTCGCGAAAAGGCAGAAATAATAAAAAATGCTAAAGGTCAAGCACTTGAAGAGTTGTTACCAATCATTGATGATTTTGAAAGAGGCATCAAGGCAGCTGCAGACACTGACAACGCAGAAGCAGTCAGAGAAGGCATTGAACTAATTTACACTAAATTCGTAAAATACCTCAATAAAAATGGCATTACAGCAATTGAGACAGCCGACCAAAAATTCAATGAAGAATTTCACGAAGCTATATCAATAGTCAACATCCCCGATGAAAATTTAAAAGGGAAAATTATTGACACTGTTGAAAAGGGATATATGTTAAATGACAAAGTGCTTCGCTACGCAAAAGTAGTTGTCGGACAATAAAAACATTACACAATGGCAGAAAAAAGAGACTATTATGAAGTGCTTGGAGTGAGCAAAAACGCCACTGCTGACGAACTCAAAAAAGCATATCGTAAAAAAGCAATTCAATATCACCCCGATAAAAATCCGGGGAATAAAGAGGCTGAAGAAAAATTTAAAGAAGCAGCTGAAGCTTATGATGTTCTCAGCGATCCCAACAAACGTGCTCGTTATGACCAATTTGGACATTCAATGGACAACGCACAAGGATTTGGCGGAGGATTTCATGCGGGAGGCATGTCAATGGAAGATATTTTTGCCAACTTTGGAGATATTTTCGGCAGTGCGTTTGGTGGCGGTTTTGGCGGTTTTGGTGGTGCATCTCGTAGCAGAACTCGCACAAACAAAGGCTCAGACTTACGCACAAAAGTAAAGGTAAGTCTTAAAGACATAGCCAATGGGGTTGAAAAGAAATTCAAAATTCCTCGTATGGTTAGCGACCCAAATTGTAATGGAACAGGAGCAAAAGACGGCAAAGCACTCAAAACCTGCACACGATGCAATGGTTCCGGTATAATTACATCTGTGCAACAGACATTCCTTGGAGCAATGCAATCACAATCCACTTGCCCGGAATGTAACGGAGAAGGAAAAGTTATTACCGAATATTGCTCTCACTGCCACGGAGAAGGAATTATCCGAAAAGAAGAAATTGTCTCATTCAAGATTCCTGCCGGCGTACAAGATGGCATGACACTAAATATGAGAGGTCAAGGTAATGCTCCGCGACGAGGGGGTGTGAATGGAGACTTACTCATTGTCATCGAAGAAGAAAAAGACACAGAATTGATTCGCGATGAAAATGACCTCATCTACAACCTCATGATTGACATTCCGACAGCAACTCTTGGAGGAAGTGCAGAAGTCCCCACAGTCGATGGTCGAGCAAGGCTAAAAATCGAACCGGGAACTCAACCCGGCAAGATTCTTCGTCTACGTGGTAAAGGTCTGCCCCAGATGGATAGTGCTAACCGCGGAGACTTATTAGTAAACGTTATGGTTTACATTCCTGAAAATTTATCTCCTGAAGAATCTGCCATTTTCAACAGTTTAAAAGGGAGAGATAATATCGAACCAACAAAATCGGCTACTCAAAGAATTTTCAGCCGACTACGTCACATTTTCAACAAAAATGAGAACTAAGATGTAACATATTCCTACTAAAACAGCCCGGAGAAAAATTCTTAGGGCTGTTTTATATATAACAGAAATTTTTTACCACTCAAAACCTACGGTTACGCCAAGTGACTGCAATATTGCATTGTCATAATATCCATACATATAGCAATCACTATCTATCAAATTATAACTTGCCGACACATTGATTGCTTGTTTTTGATTATTCTTGTTGATAGGGATTCTAAGACCTAACGACGGCTTAAAATAAAAATTCTCTTTTTGAGTTAAATAACCCCCATTCAATCGCAAATAATCTCCTATCATAAAGGCAGCACCAATTCTCAAGTCTATAAAAAAAGAAGTTTTTCCGGGACTGCCTATATTAAATCTGAAATCCGAATAGAGTGGTATCATAACGCCTGTTTCAGTCGTATTATTGCCATAATACGATTTCCATCCGGTGTCTATCCCATTATCAATGTTTGAAAACATTATATTGACACCTGCACCGATACCCATATAAAACCATGAGGCATACTTAAAACCTTGAGTTGTAGAAATTTCCAATACATCAGCATTTTTATCACCCAACCCTTTCATATATCCGGCATCCACCATTCCTCGATATTTAAAACTACCTGACAACGCAGGAGAAATCATATCCACAAGTTGATTAGCCATTTCATAATATTGTGCACGAATATTACTTACCGATACAACGACAAGCACAATAGTAACTAACAATTTTTTCATCTTTTTAAAAATTAATAATTAATTGCCACAAAGATAACAACAATTTTTCTACACACAAATTATTCGAACCCCTCAAATTCAAAAAACGACAAAAAGGCAAAAAAACAGCTGTTTTTTATCAACAAAACAAATAACACTTGTCAAAAAATAAGAAAGTCGAAATAAACGCACTATAAAACGCGATAAAAAACTTCAAAACTTAAAAAATAAGCCCTAAAAATGATTGCTATTCGGCTGAAAATTATTAATTTTGCACCGCAAATTAAGATTTAAATTTTTTTAAGATAGAATTTAGTTATGAAAATTGAAAAAATCATTGGTCGTGAAGTACTTGACTCACGTGGTAACCCAACAGTAGAAGTAGACGTAATCCTTGAATCCGGTGCAAAAGGACGTGCAGCAGTTCCATCAGGAGCATCAACAGGTGTAAACGAAGCACTTGAACTTCGAGACGGCGACAAATCTCGCTATATGGGTAAAGGTGTAGTAAAAGCAGTAGCAAACGTAAATGGTCCTATCGCAGAAGCATTGGTAGGCATGAACGCACTTGACCAAATCGCAATCGACGAAGCAATGATTGCACTTGACGGCACAGAAACAAAATCAAAACTTGGTGCAAACGCAATTCTTGGTGTTTCTTTGGCAGTTGCAAAAGCAGCAGCAGATTATCTTGATCTTCCTCTTTACAAATATATCGGTGGAACAAACGCTTACGCACTTCCTGTACCAATGATGAACATCATCAATGGTGGTGCACACTCAGATGCTCCAATCGCATTCCAAGAATTTATGATTCGCCCTGTAGGAGCATGCTGCTTCAAAGAAGGCATTCGTATGGGTACTGAAGTGTTCCACAACCTCAAAAAAGTACTTAAAGCACGTGGTCTCAGCACAGCTGTAGGTGATGAAGGTGGCTTTGCTCCTAACCTTGATGGTACAGAAGACGCACTCAACGTAATTCTTCAAGCAATCAAAGAAGCAGGCTACGAACCGGGCAAAGACGTTACAATCGCTCTTGACTGTGCTTCTTCTGAATTCTACAAAGATGGCAAATACGACTACACATGGAAACAAGCTGACGGTCCTGTTTACACAAGCGAAGAACAAGCAGAATATCTTGCTAAACTTGTTAACGAATATCCAATCGATTCTATCGAAGACGGTATGGCAGAAAACGACTGGGAAGGCTGGAAAATCCTTACAGACAAAATCGGCGACCGTTGCCAATTGGTTGGTGATGACTTGTTCGTAACTAACGTAAAATATCTTGAACGCGGTATTTCTGAAGGTTGTGCTAACTCAATCCTTGTAAAAGTTAACCAAATCGGTTCACTTACAGAAACACTTCGTGCTGTAGAAATGGCACAACGCAACGGATATACAGCTGTAATCAGCCACCGTTCAGGCGAAACAGAAGACGCTACTATCGCCGACATCGCTGTAGCAACAAACGCAGGTCAAATCAAAACAGGTTCTGCAAGCCGTTCTGACCGTATGGCAAAATACAACCAACTTCTCCGCATTCAAGAAGAACTTGGTGCTGCTGCTAAATACGGCTACAAAAAAATCGCTAAAAAGTAATAATTTATATTATTTTTGAAAATATATGTGAGAGTGCAGATTTAAATGTTTGCACTCTCATTTTATTTGGTTACCTTTGTGATATAAAAACTAAATAAGCAATGACTCGAACCATATTCATTATTCTATGCGTATTGGCATATATCGGAACTTACGCAACACAACCGATTGAAAAAATGAGATTCCACTGCGAATCAGACACTACATACATCAACCAACTACTTGCCGAAATCAATTGCAATAACCTATCGCCACGAAAAGCATTACCTTATGTAGCAGAAAAATTATGCGGGACTACTTACGTTGCCGGCACACTTGAAGGGAAAGAAGAGTTGTTGATTATTAATTTGCATCAATTCGACTGCGTAACATTCGTTGAGACAGCAATAGCTCTTGCTCAAACCGGCACAAATGCCAATCCCTCTTGGCGTGATTTTGCAGAAAATCTCGAATATATCAGATACAGAAAAGGTGAAATGAAAGGTTACTCTTCTCGTCTTCACTATATTTCAGAATGGATTGCCGACAACATCTATCGTGGCAATATACGCGAAATCACTACCGATTTCCAGGGGACTGCTACTATGGAAAAATCACTTGACTTCATGAGCCGTAATGCCGACAAATATCCTGCACTTGCCGACAGCATTAACCTTGCAGAAATAAAAAAAATGGAAGAGGGTTATCGTCTGCATCGTATTCCATACTTGAAAAAAGAAACGGTTTCAAAACGCCACGTCACCGAGTCTCTATTGAATGGAGACATTATAGTTTTTCTTACAAAAGAAGACGGACTTGATGCATCTCATATCGGGCTTTTGAAAATCATCGAAGGGAAACCACATCTGCTTCATGCTTCCTCCAAAGCAGGCAATGTCGTTTTAGAAGAAATTACACTTCAAGAATACATCAAACGCTACGCACGAAAAGCCCCCGGGGTAAGATTACTCCGTCTTAAAGAATAATAGATAATCATATACGCCCAATTTCTTCAACATTCCAAACAAGCACAAACAGAATGAAAAAGAATAACATCGGAATATAAAGGAATATATGAGAGTAGCAACTTATATAAAGGAAAATAGTGCAGTAATATTTATGGCAATATGTGCCATTCTCTGTGCTACAATTTCGGCTTATACACCATATCATTGTGATGACCTCAACTATCTCATTCCTTTTTATGATTTTAAGGAGGGGATTGACTCATTTGACTTAAATGTGGTATGGGAACAAATCATTTGGCAATACGAGAATGTAAACGGACGATTTGGGGATAAGATTCTTTATCTATTTCTGCTGATACCTAAACCTATATTTGCCTGTATTTGTGGCTTGGCTATTTTTCTTTTGCTCTACTTTGCATCTAAAATCACCTTCCATGATAAAGAATTCAAAAATAAAGGAAGTTCGATACTGCTGACATCTGCAATAATGATATTTTTCCCATGGGGAGACCACATATTCTTGGTTGCATTCTCATCTAATTATATTCTCAGTAGTGCATTTGTTTTAGTTGTAATCTATTACTTTTTACACCCCGATAAAATCAACAATAAATATCGACAGACAGGAATCTGTCTGTTATCAATAATAGCCGCTCCATGGCACGAAGCATTCGGTTTTTGCGTTGCTGTGGCAATGACAATATTTTTAATAGTAACCCGAAAAATTATCAATCGATTGCAAATCGCAATCTACTGCTTTTGGCTGTCAGGATGCTTGTCTTTTATTTTAGCACCCGGAATGTGGTCGAGAGCTGAAAATATTGAGAACGATATTCAGAATGCAGGCACTATCTCTTTCAATTTTGTATATGCAATTCCCATTATTGCATTCGGATTACTGCTAATTTATCTTGGATTAAAGAGAAAATTAAATTCTATCCCTAACCTTAAACTTCATTATTTCACCCTAATTACATGCATTTGTAATATGCTAATTGTATTAAATTTTGGAGGTGGAAGTCCACGAATATTTTCTTTTGGAATTTTATTCAGCATTATTAGTATTGCCAACTATTTAACCGAATTCAATTCGTATAAACCTTTTCTTATTTCATCTATTTCATCTATTTTCATATTCTTGCACTTGACTTTTTGTGCAGCACTTCAACACAATCTGTATTATCAATATATTAACGTAATTGATTTATATAAAAATTCCAAAACAGGAGTAGTGTTCTATGACATCTACAATTATAATTACTCCTCAATATTGTCATTGAGAAAAACATCATGGTATCAATTTCACACTGACAATATTTGTATTACAAACTATTACCAACATAAAAAACCGCTAACGATTATTCCTACAGAATTAGAACATATTTCTCCTTCTGAGGATAATCTATTCTGCAAAAGACATGACATCTATCGACATAACGAATATTTCTTTTCTAAAACCGACCTGAAGCAACCTGTCATAACAGCTATATTAGATGACAGCAGACAATTTGATTTTCACTTCAATTCAGTACCATATAAAAATTCCAAAGGAGAAACGTTGTATTATATTGATATATTTTATAGAATACTTGCAGGCAAGGGCAAAATTGTCAAAATTTTATAAATAATAACCGGTAATCAGTTTTTTGATAACATCAAAAAGTATTATATTTGCAAAGATATAAGCAGTTATGGCACGACAAACGGAAAAGAAGTGGTATGCACTTCGCGTAACCTACCAAAGGGAGATGAAAGTGAAGTATGATCTTGATTCAAAACGAATTGAGAATTTTATACCTATGAAATACACATTTCACAATCGTGGCGAACGAAGAGTAAAAGTACTAACTCCTGTCATCCATAATCTTATCTTCGTCCATACCTCAGAAGAGGAATTAATTAGATATAAAGAGCGTTCGGAATTGCCGATTAGATATATCATTGATAAAGTCAGCAAAAAGCCTATTGTTATTCCTGATAAACAAATGAATAATTTCATTGGAGTAGCCGGCTCTTACGACGAACATCTTATCTATTTAGAGTCAAATCCGCAGAATTGGGAAAAGGGGCAACACGTCAGAATTACCGGAGGAGTATTTAAAGGCTACGAAGGTAGATTTGTCAGAGTAAAAAATGACAGACGTGTTGTGGTTGAAATTCCCGGATTTATAGCTGTAGCCACAGGTTTCATTCATCCATCATTACTCGAGCCTATAAATGAAGAATAACGAAACTCCATTAGTCAGCATATATGTGGCCACTTACAATCAAGAAAAGTATTTACGCGATTGCTTAGACGGCATTGTGATGCAACAGACCTCATTTGCCATAGAAGCAATAGTCATTGATGATGCATCGACCGATTCCAATCCGCAAATAATACTTGAATATGCCAAACGCTACCCGAATATCATTCGTCCTGTACTATTAAAAGAAAACTACTACCAACAAAATCGCAGCAAAATCTTTGATATATTCTTTCCAATGGCACGAGGCAAATATATGGCGTTTTGCGAAGGAGATGATTATTGGACATTCCCCGGAAAACTTCAGGCACAAGTTGATTTCTTGGAAACACATCCCTCCTACTCAATGTGTTTCCACAATTACAAATTAATTAACATATCTAATTTCATCGAAAAATCTTATTGCGTCAAATTATTCAGAAGTTGCAAAGTTTCAACTTCTGAATTGATATTGCATCAACTTGCTCAGACAGCCACTATTGTAGCACGAATTTCAAATATCAAAAATGATACTGAACTTCTTGAATTTAGCAAGAATATGACTTACAAATTCACAGACATGAGATTTCTTTTATCTTATGCAAATTCAGGAAAAGTGTATGGTTTTGCTAATGATTGGAGTGTCTACAGAGTCAACAATCAAGGTATCAGCACAATAGCATTAAAAGAAAAAAAAGACAAATTTATTCACAACTTGATTCTCGAAGATTTATACACCTGCTATAACAATAAATTTAAATATCTCAAAAATTATTTCCACACAACAACTCTTTTAACACATTCTTCACTACTTTTCTCAAATAGAAAATATTATTCTGCCCTTAAATTGAAATTTAAAGCGTTTTTATCATCTCCTCGCTATTTTATTAAACTGTATACGAACCAATATATATACATACGTATAAAACATTATGCCTGCGATTTCAATAATAATAACAGCATTTAATGCTGAGCGACATATTGCAAATTGTATTAAATCAATAGAATCTCAATCGATAATCAACAATATTGAAATAATTGTTGTAAATGATGGTTCTATAGATAGTACCTCCCTCATTATTAATTCATTTACAAAAAAATACAATAACATAAAATTTATTGACCGAAAAGAAAATTTAGGCACAATCTATTCTCGTAAAGAAGGATTTGACCACTCTTCCGGAAACTATATTTATTTTATGGATGCTGACGACAAATTAATGCCTTTAGCTATGGAAAATTTATTGAGAACGATTACTCAAAATAACTGTAACATAGCTATTATGGGGATTTACCTGTGGCTACCTTTAATCAAATGGAAAATAAATTATTATATTCCATCTACAAAAATAAATAATATACCTGACCGACACCATATTACACAATACCTAATAAATTCCTTATATGGAATAAATCCTTTATGCAATAATCTATGGAATAAATTATTTCGAAGAGATATTATCACGTTTAACGACACTCCAAAGATATTTTTGGGAGATGATGCAATCATCAGTCTTCCAATTTATATGAATTGTCATAGTTTCGCATACACCGACTACATGGGAATTCTATGGCGTGCAGGAGGAAGATCGGCAAATTGGCAATCACAAAAATGGGATGATTATAAAGATTTATACCGACATATGGAAAATCAATTATCTATACTTAACGATAAGGAGATTGATATTTCTATTGTAAAAAAGATTCATGTCGAAAATGCGATAACCAATTTTATAGAAAACATATCTCAACGAATTGTATTCAAACCATTACGCACAAAACGAACCATTGAATATATCGAACAAGAACTATCCACTCCTTTTTGGGATGAAATACGCGAACAATTATCGACTGAATTAACACCACTGCTCGAGCCACATAATATGCTCAACGCGGCAAAAAAACATATACGAAAACATTGGATATATAATTATATTATACGCCCTATTGCTTCTTTACATAAGTAAAAAATTATATTTGGTTGATTTCACTCTTTAAATTTGCAGAAGAATGGAAATTACTTTATTTTTGCATCTGTAATAGCATCAAGAATGAAAAATTTGGTATCTATAATTATTCCGGTTTACAATAAAGAGCATTTTATAAAAAAGTGTCTCCAATCAGTTATAGCCCAGACCTATCAAGAAATCGAAATTATTATCATTGATGATGCTTCGACTGATTATAGCTTATCAATAACACAAAAAGCCGCAATACAAGATTCAAGAATTCAAATTTACAAAAACGAAGAAAATTTAGGGCTTCTTAAGTCTCGATATAAGGCTATCGATTTAGCCAAAGGAAATTGGACTACCTTTGCAGATGCTGACGATTGGCTTGAACCGGATGCCATAAAAAATCTAATTGAAACAGCCATACGCCTTGATGTGGATATGGTCCAAATGAGGCATCAACGACGAATGAAAGGTTTGGCAGTAAAATATTTCGAAACATTCAATCCGGAATTGACAGATAGAAAGATCATGGGAGAGGAATTTTATTCGCTCGCATCCTATGTCGGAATGGATAGCCATATCACACCATCTTGTTGGGGAAAAATATATAAAACAGACCTTCTTCGCGAAGCTAAACGCCTTAACTTCAACCAATTTTGGGGAGAAGATCAAATCCTCAACATAAACTATCTGCGACAAGCTCGTTCAATTGCATTTATCAATTATATAGGATACAACTATCGATGGGGCGGAGAAACCTCAAACTATAAATACACTATGCTTGAGGAATTTAAAAATGTACATCGATTGAAGCTTTTAATGGGGCAAAACCCTACTGACGTAAATAGAGAAATTATTATGCTTCTTCGTTATCATATCAGGCAAATGATAACAGAAATGGGCTGGACAAAGGAAGCTATCGCTCATACTATGCAAAACGAAACTAAAGATAAAATTTGGGAAAATGCCGGTCTAAAAGAATCTATCGAGGAAATTATAGAACAAGAATCAGAATCTATTCAGAAAAAACCTATCAAATATTTTGCAAAACGCCTACTGAGATAACCTACTTTCATATTTTTTTATTACCTTTGCTAAACACAAAGGCGAAAAGCATGAATATCGATTTGGGATATATGAAACCGGTCGTCGTTTTCGACCTCGACGACACATTGTTTCCGGAAACAGATTACCTGCTCTCCGGATACAAAGCAATCTCAAAATTTCTTTATGATAAATACAAATACCCTCAAGAAGAATGTTTTAACTTGCTAAAACACACTTATTATAATGGAGGAAATTCGTTTGACACATTACTCACTGACCTGACTAATTTTTCTTCAGATATATCGGAAAGCATTTCAACGTTTCTCGACATTTACAGACACCACTTCCCTAACATCTCACTCCCCCATGATTCAATTGCGATACTCGACTATTTGCAATCAATCGGAATCACAATGGGATTGATCACCGACGGAAGAAGCATCACTCAACGCAACAAAATAAAAGCATTGAGTATCGAAAAATATTTCAACCCCGACAACATCCTAATCTCCGAAGAGCAAGGATGCGACAAACAAAGTCCTGATTCATTCATCCATTTTGTTCATCGTTACCCCAATGCCAATAAATTCATATATGTAGGTGATAATCCTCAAAAAGATTTCCTCTACCCTAATTTATTAGGTTGGCAATCTATTTGCATCGAAGACACAGGCAACAACATTCATAAACAGACATCAATACCTTCGCCTGACCACGCCCCACAATTTACAATCAAATCAATTAAGAATATAATAACATTACTATAATGGCAGCAAACGGAAATAAAGTAGCACTCATCACCGGTATCACAGGTCAAGATGGTTCATATTTAGCAGAATTTCTATTAGAAAAGGGCTACACAGTGCATGGCATTATACGCCGTTCAAGTAGTTTTAATACCGGACGAATTGAGCATTTATACTTATATGAATGGGTTCGAGACATGAAGCAAAAACGTCTTGTCAATCTCCATTATGGAGATATGACCGATTCGTCCTCTCTAATTCGTATCATTCAAGAGACACAACCCACCGAGATATACAACCTTGCTGCCCAAAGTCATGTAAAAGTTTCTTTTGAGGTTCCGGAATACACTGCTGACACCGACGCTATTGGCACTTTAAGACTCCTTGAAGCCGTAAGAATACTTGGCATGGAGAAAAAAACAAAAATTTACCAAGCAAGCACAAGCGAACTTTACGGCAAAGTAATGGAAATTCCACAAAATGAAAACACACCCTTCTATCCAAGAAGTCCATATGCTTGTGCAAAACTTTATGGATATTGGATAACAAAAAACTATAGGGAGAGCTACGGAATGTATACCGCTAACGGCATTCTATTCAATCACGAAAGCGAACGGAGAGGAGAAACGTTTGTCACACGAAAAATCACACTCGCAGCCGCACGAATCAAACACGGATTGCAAGATAAATTATATTTAGGCAATCTTAATGCTCTTAGAGACTGGGGCTACGCTCGCGACTATGTGGAATGTATGTGGCTTATTCTTCAGCAAGATGAACCTGACGATTACGTCATCGCTACCGGAGAATATCATTCTGTAAGAGAATTTACAACACTTGCTTTTGAAGCTGTAGGAATTCAAATTGATTGGCAAGGTCAAGGCATAGATGAAAAAGGCATTGACAGAAATACCGGCAAAATAATTGTGGAAGTCGACCCAAAATATTTCCGACCGGCAGAAGTGGACCAACTCCTTGGCGATCCCACCAAGGCTCGCACAAAATTAGGATGGGACCCGCGTAAAACGTCGTTTAAAGAGCTCATCAAAATTATGACTGAAGCTGATATGAAACTTGTGGAGTCAAAAAAATTTAATTATGAACAAAGACTCTAAAATTTATATTGCCGGACATCGCGGTCTTGTCGGCTCTGCCATTTGGAGAAACCTATTACAACGCGGTTATACAAATCTAATCGGCAGAACACATGGCGAACTTGATTTGCTTGACAGTGTTGGAGTTAGAGATTTTTTTCAACAAGAGAAACCGGAATACGTAGTATTAGCCGCCGCACACGTCGGTGGGATTGTCGCCAATAATAAATATCGGGCTGACTTTATATGGAAAAATCTTCAGATTCAACAAAATATAATCGGAGAAAGTTATCGTAATGGAGTAAAAAAACTTCTATTTCTCGGCAGTACTTGTATTTATCCATGTAATGCACCGCAACCGATAAAAGAAGAATATTTACTTACATCTCCTTTGGAATACACTAACGAACCTTATGCAATTGCAAAAATTGCAGGGTTGAAAATGTGTGAAAGCTTTAATATTCAATATGGCACTAATTTCATCGCAGTAATGCCTACTAACCTATATGGTCCCAACGATAATTTCAATCTTGAAACAAGCCACGTATTGCCGGCGATGATTAGAAAAATGCATCTTGCAAAATTACTTTCCAACGATGAATGGGATGAAATTGCAGCAGACCTCAACGCTCGTCCCATTGAAAATATCGACGGCAATTCCGACAAATTCTTAATAGAACGTATCTTAAATAAGTTTGGAATTTTCAAAACTCATCTTGAACTTTGGGGAACAGGCTCTCCTTTAAGAGAATTTCTATGGAGCGAGGATATGGCTGATGCATCTGTGCATATACTTGAAAATGTAAACTTTGATAACCTCTCCAAAGAAATGGAACAAATAAGAAACTGCCATATAAACATAGGTACCGGAAAAGAGTTAACTATCCGCGAACTCGCAGAGAAAATCAAAAACTGCATAAACTATAATGGAGATATTCGTTGGAATAGTTCTCAACCTGACGGCACACTACGAAAGCTCTGTGATGTAAGCAAACTCCATTCTTTAGGCTGGCAACACAAAATAGAAATAGACGAAGGCATCACTATGCTTTATCATTGGTATTGTGATTCCATTTCATAATTTTACTGAACAATAATGATCCTTACATTCATCATATTATCATTTTTAATCCTAATTGGAGCAGAATTATTTTATATTCCAATGGCTCTTCGCAACAATTGGACTTCTCAAAGAAACAATCGTTCCGATGGTCATCCTGTCACAGTGGTCGGAGGAGGTTTTATATTCTATCTATCTATGATTTTGTGGAGCCTGGGCATTGGTTGGCTCTATGAAGCTCCTCAGACGATGTCGAACTTCACAATCGGATTGACTATGCTTGCTGCATGCAGTTTCGCGGATGATCTTCTGCAACTCAAAATATGGATTAGATTTGTTATCCATTTTATAGCAGTTCTATTTTTATGCTTTCAGTTCTATGTTTTTGACCTTCCATTTTGGATATGGATAACATTTATTCCTTGTGCCATAGGCATGATTAACGGATATAATTTTATGGATGGAATTAATGGGATTACCGCCATTTATACGACCACCGTATTGTCTATTTTCTTATGGATTAACCTTACAGAAATACACTTTATATCCGGCACTTTTATTGTATTTGCTCTAATGGCTACCTTGATATTTGCTTTTTTCAATTTCAGAAATAAAGCCATCGTTTTTGCAGGCGATGTAGGTTCTATATCTATGGGATATATTATTACTACAATTTTGACTTATTATATCCTAATGACCACAGATATATCCGGTATTACATTGGTTATTGTCTATTGCGTTGACACAATAATGACTATTTTACGCAGACTCTTTGAGGGAGAAAATATTTTTCATCCTCACCATAAACATATCTATCAACTACTTAATCGTATTTGGGGATGTAAACAATTAATAATATCATCTGCTTATGCATTGATACAAGCGACAATTTCTATTGGATATATTTCACTACCACAAAATTATCGCATCTCCTATTTCATAATCGTTACCTCTTTATTAGTTATTTCTTATTTGGCCATTATGATAATATCTGAAAGGAGAAGAAAAATTATATCAAGTAACCTTTAACTAAAACTTCACATCCTAACCAATACCGACTAATTCAATTTCAAATATTAAGACCGAATTCTTAGGAATTCCTTTAAGGGCTTTTTTCCCATATCCATATTCTGCCGGAATATATACTTTCCATTTATCTCCGACCTTCATCTTACTTAGAGCCATTTGCCATCCCACTATCAAATCTCTGACTCGCAAAGCATCCGGATAGTTTTGACGAGTATTATCATCAAATACTTTCCCATTAGTAAGCATCCCTTTATAATAGACCATAACTACACTATTTCGTTGAGGTGTTGGACCTTTGCCTGATTTTATCACCTTATAGTATATCCCGGCAAGCTTTTGAGTATCCGGCTCTTGAGCCACTTTTTGCAAGAAATTCTCTGATATATTTAATTCTTTCGACGTTTTATTCATTTCTCCACGATATTGTTATCTATTGCAAATTTATTAACAAATCTCGTGTTTTCCAATTTTTCAACATTATTTATCAATTAAGTGATAAACTTAATGAACTACCGGCACTATTATTATCAAATTCCATTTCCAAAACATTCATTCCCATCACTAAATCTTTTTGTAATGCTAAAAATCCATCCACCAAACTTTCTATTATATTTGTGTCGCAATTTTTTGACGTGTAGTAAATATCGGCAAACGAATGAACCACTAAATTGTTTTTTATCGAATCCTTCACAAATACAGACTTAATGACAGGATTAGATGCATTTATCACATTTAAGCATCTGGCCAATTTATTCTGCCGAGCGACATCTGTCGCGTAAATTGACGGAAATGAAATCCTTATTATATTTTGCTCAAGAGAATGAGCCCTAAAATGTCCTCCCTTTGAATGGAAAACTATTGTATTAGCATCTTTACTCGGAGCCATTTGCTTTTCCGATAGAAGTTCAAACATGAATTCACTTGCAAATTGATGTTTTTTCAAATCATTATCGACCTTACTACGCCGAAGGACTACACTTTTTTTTAAAAGCACTCCGCCTATAAACAATAATAATACAGACAGGAACAACATTATCACTCCTATTTCTGTTAATTGGTTATTCAATATTGTATATAATAGGACAACAAATGCCACCAATTCCAATAATATCAATGTCGCCAATATGACATTTCCTCTATAATTTTTGTCATTATTTTTCATAGTAATCTCAATTTATACATTCACTTTATATTCATCTACAAAATACTAACAAATTAAACGATACAAAAGATTTTCTCTACCACACATATTAAAAAAAGTTTTGTAAATTTGCACTAATTATATAACAGCTATGAATTTCGAATTAATAAATCACTTTGAAGAGCAATTAGAAAAAGATTTGCTCAAACTATGTAGCGACATGCAAATGTTGTCCGGCTATATGCTTGAATCTGTCGATACTAACGATGTATGGAAACGAATAGCACCGGAATATATAGCCGATGCCATCAAAGAATTTCAAAATTATCCTTTAGTAGCAGTTGCATGGGCATCATATATCGGAATGGCGATTGCCAATGGGTGGGATAGAGATTGGGAAAAATATTCTAAAATCGAATATAAATCTCTATACGGCACTAATGGTTTTGATGATATGGACGAACACATCATAACATCTATTCTGCTACTTAATTTAGACAGCGAAAGTGCCAAGAAAATAGAAAAAACGCTCCAAGCCTGTGCCTCTCATACTATCTCTGCAATACGCCATTCAGGAGTTGAGTCTCAGACTAAAGAAGCTTTTCACATATATGCTCGAGCTTGCAAAACAATGTATAGAATCGGCGTATCGCTTGAATTATTTAGATTAGGATACAAATACGAACAACATTTATAACCGACTTTTTATGAGACCATACATTATATGCCACATGATTTCTTCGGTCGACGGCAGAATTGATTGCGATATGACCGAACAAATTGAATCAGGCAATGAATATTACGATGCTTTATCTCAGCTCGATTGTAAATCCATATTGATGGGAAGAGTTACTATGCAAATGCATTATGCTCTGCCGGAGCCATTTATTGCCACATCTAAAGATGTCATAGGAAAAGAGAATTTTCATATTGCACATAAATGTGATTCCTACTGCATAGGAGTCGACACTAAAGGAATACTACGTTGGGGAGAAAATCAATTTGACGGACAACATCTTATTGTCATAACAAGCGAAGATTGTCCAAAAGATTACACCGACACATTGATTAATCAAGGAATTTCATGGATAGCTGTCGGCAAAAACAATATCAATTTTAACAGAGCCGTATGCTTATTAAAGGAGATTTTCGGAATCACACGTCTTGCACTAACAGGTGGCGGCAACATTAACGGTGCTTTTCTCAATGCCGGATTATTAGACGAAGTTAGTCTGATGATTGCTCCCGGTATTGACGGGCGAGCCGGAATGACTACCGTTTTCGATGGAATTACCGACAAAAACCACCGTCCGACTAAACTAAACCTAATCGACATAAAAAGATTAGAAGATACTATATGGATGAGATACAAATTATAAACCATTAAAACACTCTTTATTATGCGAAAAAATTTTGGTTCTAAAACCTGGTTATATCCGATGCCTGTGCTTATCGTGGCCGCTTACGACGAAAACTGCAAACCTAATGCAATGAATGCAGCATGGGGCGGTATATTTTCCGACAATATGGTAGGCATTTGTTTGGCAGATAATCATAAAACCACACAAAATATTTTGTTTTCTAAAGCATTTACAGTCAGTATCGCAACAGAAGAATTGACCGTCAAAGCCGATTACCTTGGCATCGTATCAGGAAATAATGTCGATGACAAATTATTAAAAGCAAATCTCAATCACACAAAATCAGAATTTGTCAACGCTCCTGTAATCACAGACTTTCCTTTTGCACTTGAATGTGAATTAGTATCATACGATGCAGATAGCAACTATATGATTGGTAGAATCATTAACGTTTCCGCCGACGATAGCATTTTATCTGACGGCAAAATTGATATTGAGAAACTAAAACCTATAACCTACGATCCTGTCAATCACAATTACTATGTAATTGGCAGAAAAGTCGGCAATGCTTTCAGCGACGGCAAGAAAATCTAAAAAACTTATTTACAATATGCCAATAGGCTGTGTCATAATAGTTTAGACACAGCCTGTCTCTTTTTTTTATAATAAGACTTACTAATTATTGTTTGTTTTTCTCCTCTTCAAGAGCAGTTACAATATTTTCAGAGACTTTGATTATTGTCTTATATTCCTTTTTAAGCTCTTTTTGTTTAAACATTCCTACTAAATACAACGGAACACCAATAGGGAAAATCATTGCGAATGTCCACCCAAGCCATTTACGACGAGCCGGTTGATAGAGCCATAGCTTTCTCAAAACCGGAAAATCCATTAATTTATTGACTATCAATTGGCTTCTACAATCTGTCATATAAGCTACTACATTTTCTAACTGCTCAGACATTTTACTTATCTGATTAATATCCATTCCACAAGTCCAATAAGTAATATAAGACTGTCGCTTTCTATTATGTTGGAGCCATTGATTTGCATCTGCCGATAATAATTTAAGCCTACTGATTGCTTCATCAAATGATATATCATTAATAATTACCTCTTTGGGCACCACATTTCTAATCCGGTGACCTCCGGTAATCTTTCTAAAGAAATTACGATAGACATCCGGATTAAATACTGCAGAATCGTTCATAGCCTTATACGTCACATAGATTCCAAGTGGAGCAAGAACAATCGTCGAAATCCACATACCAATTTCCACTTCAATCTTCCCATCGCGAGCCATCTTATACCCCGTATTATCTATTATATAGTAGATAATAAACAGAAAAACCGAGATAACCAATGGAGTTCCCAATCCACCTTTTCGAATAATTGCACCCAAAGGAGCACCAATAAAGAAAAATATCAGACAAGCCACCGACAATGTAAATTTCTTCATAAGCTCTATTTCATGTCTTCGAATAGATGTCTTATCATCACGCATCGACATCGATTTAAATTGATATTCTTGCTGACGAGTCTTGGCATATTTTATTGCAGATTCCAGAATCCTTATCTCTTCGGAAGCTGTAGGCATCATCAAAACAGAATCAACATTAATCGGTCCATCGGGCATTTCTACAGATTCATATGGTTTAGCCATTCCGGTTTCATAATCAATTTTCACCTGTACACCACCATATTCATTCGCCAACATTGCTTTTGCATAGCCGGAACCTATCGAATCGACTCTTGCATTGACCGAATCTATTGTATGCTGCAACTCTTCAATATTTTTGCCTACATATTGTTTTCGCATTGCATCATCATCCATTCTGTTAAAATTGGCATCAAACGGAATCAGTATCTGCTTATCTAAAAATGTTTCACGTCGGAATGGGACATTTTTTCGAGACACTTTTTGATCTTTGAGATTGTCAAATTGTTCCCCTTGATAAAGATGCAAATACAGATGCTTCATATCTTTTGTAAACGCCAATTGTGCTGAATCGGACAACAAAATCATACTATTATCAGAACCTTTCGACAAGTCATAAATCATCACATCATAAAGCATCCCTGTTTTCATATTTTTCGACTTCACAAAAAGATTATACCCTGTGATTTGATCATAGAATACACCCTCCGGAATTTCAAGTTCGGGCGACTTTTGTTTCATCGAAAACAATAAAGTCCACATTTTGACTTGTGCCTGTGGCAAAACATAATTTTGAAAGAAGAAAGCACCTACAGATATTCCACATATAAATATAATCAACGGAGCCATAACCTTAATTAGCGAAATTCCTGAGGCTTTCATTGCCGTAAGCTCAAATTTTTCTCCTAAATTACCGAATGTCATTAGCGATGCCAACAGGATTGCCAAAGGCAAAGCCATAGGCACCATTGACACTGCCGCATAAAAGAATAATTCTGCAAGCACAGTCATTTCAAGCCCTTTACCTACAAGATCATCGATGTAACGCCACAAAAATTGCATCAACACAATGAACAGCACGATAAAAAACGTCATCGCGAAAAGAGGCAAAAAGCTCTTATACATAAATGTATGCAAATGTTTAATCAATCGCATTCCGACACTATTTCATTTTGCTTTTTATCGAAAAAATAAAATTAAAGTGTAAAGGTAGTCATTATTACCGATAGAGAAAAATCTAAATAGAAAAAAACCTAAAACCGAGCTATTTTTACACTCAAAACAATTTTTTTACAAAAAAAAGTCGAAAATGAGTCGATAAATAAAAGAGATTTTTTAACTTTGCACTTAACAAAACAACAGACTAAAAATACAAATCTAAAAATAATATCATGACATTATTCGAACGATTGGCAAAAAAAGCCAAAGAACATCCACAGAAATTAGTTCTTCCGGAAGGAACAGAACCAAGAACACTTCAAGCTGCCGACCAAATAATGGCAGAAAAAATGGCAGAAATCATCCTTATTGGAAAGCAAGAGGAAATCCTCAACAAAGCCAATGAATTAAATCTCTGCAACATCAAAGATGCTATAATCGTAGATCCCGAAAATGGCGAATTCACTGAAAAATATGCTGAATTATTCTTCGAACTACGTAAAAGTAAAGGCATAACTATTGAAGATGCTCGTAAGACAGTCAAAAACCCGCTTTATCTCGGTTGCTTAATGATAAAAAATGGCGATGCTGATTGTCAAGTAGCAGGAGCATTATCCACAACAGGCGACGTATTACGTGCTGCATTCCAAGTATTAAAGACTAAACCGGGCATTTCAGTAGTCAGCGGTGCATTCATTATGCTTCTTCCTGAAAATGTGAATTACGGCACAGATAATATGTTGATATTTGCCGATTGTGCAGTAGTGCCGGATCCGACAGCAGAAGAATTGGCAGAAATTGCAATCTCAACAGCAAGTACATCTAAACACATTGCCGGCATTGACCCTGTTGTAGCGATGCTAAGTTTCTCTACTAAAGGCAGTGCAAAACACGAACGTGTGGACAAAGTCATCAAAGCAGTCGAAATCGTAAAAGAAAAATGTCCTGAGCTAAAAGTAGATGGCGAAATGCAAAGTGATGCCGCACTTGTAGAATCAGTAGGTAAAGCGAAAGCTCCTAACAGCCCGGTTGCCGGTAAAGCAAACACTCTTGTATTCCCTTCATTAGAAGTTGGCAACATCGCTTATAAACTTGTGCAACGTCTTGCCGGAGCAGGTGCTGTAGGTCCAATCCTCCAAGGACTTGGTGCTCCTGTCAACGACCTTTCTCGTGGCTGCCTTGTCGATGATATTTATAAAACAATCATCGTAACTTGCAATCAAGCTATCGGCGAAAAAGGGCTATAACAATTATATTAAACATCAAATAAAAAAATAGATATGAAAATTTTAGTATTGAACTGTGGCAGCAGTTCTGTGAAATACAAACTCATTGAAAGCGACTCAAAAGAGGTTTTGGCTGAAGGTGGTGTAGAAAAAATCGGACTTGAAGGTTCATTCCTCAAATTCAAACGTACTGACGGTTCAAAAGGTGTAATCGAAACAGATATGCCGGAACACCATTCAGCCGTAAGCAATATTCTTAATTTGCTTACCGACGAAAAAGAAGGTGTAATCAAAAGCTACGAAGAAATCGATGCTGTCGGTCATCGTGTCGTTCATGGTATGGAAAAATTCAACAAAAGCGTACTTATCACACCTGAAGTAATCGAAAAAATCAAAGAATGTTACAGTGTTGCACCGTTGCATAACCCTGCCAACATGACAGGTATCGAAGCTATCGCTGACATTCTTCCGAACGTGCCTCAAGTGGGTGTATTCGACACTGCATTCCACCAAACAATGCCACCAAAAGCATATATGTATGCACTTCCTTATGAGGCATACGAAAAATACGGTGTTCGTCGCTATGGTTTCCACGGCACAAGTCATCGCTATGTGTCTCGCAGAGCATGCGAATTCCTTAACCTTCCATACGAGAACCAACGCATCATCACTTGTCATATTGGCAATGGAGGTTCAATCACAGCAATCAAAAACGGCGTCAGCGTTGACACATCAATGGGACTTACTCCTACTGAAGGCTTGATGATGGGTACACGTTCAGGCGATGTTGATCCCGGAGCATTAGTCTATATGATGCAACGAGAAGGTCTTGATGCTGAAGGACTTAGCAAATTAGTCAACAAACGTTCGGGTGTAGCCGGCATTATGCAAGGCTCAAGCGATATGCGCGATGTGGAAGATGGTGTGGCAAAAGGAGACGAACGTTCACTTCTCACACTTGATATGTATGAATACCGCATCATTAAATACATTGGAGCTTATGCAGCAGTACTCGGTGGCGTAGATGTATTAGTATTTACAGGTGGTGTAGGAGAAAATCAAACCATTACACGCGAAAACCTCTGTCGTCAATTGGAATATCTTGGCATTACATTCAACAGCGAAATCAATAAAACTCGCGGACAGGAAATAGAAATTTCAGGTCCTGATTCAAAAGTAAAGGTTGTCGTAATTCCAACCGACGAAGAAATGATGATTGCACAAGACACAGCAGCAATCGTAGGCAAATAACTAACATCAATCACATAATTTATAGGTATCGCTACCTTACGTAGTGATACCTATCTGAATTTATCAGCTATGACACTCGCCACAATACTTTGGAATGCCGATCCGATAATGTTCAGCATCGGACCGTTATCAGTCAGATGGTACGGATTAATGTTTGCAATTGGCTTTATGATTGGATACTCCATAATGTCGAAAATGTTTAAACATGAAGGAGCACCGGAAAAATGGCTTGGCACACTACTACTATACGTAATAATTGCTACCATTATCGGAGCTCGTTTAGGTCACGTTTTCTTTTATGAATTGGATTATTATTCTCAACATCCCGGAGAAATACTAAAAATATGGCAAGGCGGACTTGCAAGCCACGGAGGAACGATTGCCAATTTCATCGGCATATACATATTCTCCAAATGCGTCACCAAACGCAATATGTCGTGGACCCTCGACAAACTTGTCATTCCGACTGCATTAGTAGCAGGACTGATACGACTTGGCAACCTGATGAACAGCGAAATTTACGGTTCTCAAACAGATTTACCTTGGGGATTCATTTTCGCTCGAGACGGGCAAACTGTAGCGATGCATCCTACTCAAATCTATGAAGCTCTATGCTATTTTGCTCTATTTGGATTACTAATGTGGATGTATTGGAAAAAGAATGCACAAGAAAGACCATGGCTGATAACAGGAATATTTTTTATCGGGATATTCCTGTCACGATTTGTCATAGAATACGTTAAAAACGTACAAGAAGAATTTGAAGTGCAAATGATAGTCGACTACGGAATAAATATGGGGCAATTACTAAGCATTCCGTTCATCCTTTTAGGAATTTTCTTAGTGGCATACGCAATGAAACGTCCGAGACAAAAATGGAATTATCCGAACAAATTTGCGGACAAAAAAAGATATTAAATGAATAAATTCCCACAAAAAATTCATTTAAGGCAGGTTCTATAAATTGAACGCTGCGAGTTATTATTTATTTCAGTTTCTTTAGCTTAGGCAGGCTTTGGGTCGATTTTGAGTTTTTATCGGTTGATTTCTTCGATTTCGTCAGTCGCTTAGCTCGCTAAACTCTTTCCTCAATCTCAAAATCTTCTCGATAAAATTCTCAAATTCTTTCCAAATCAATTTATAGAACCTGCCTTAAGTATTTTTAACACAATTCTTGCGAAAAATTAGGTCTAAAGTTTGCACAATCCAAAAATAATCATCATTTTTGCACTCGAATTTGGTTCTGCAATTTTCCGGAACATCCTAACATAAATATGAAGTCATTACAAATAAGTTATGACTAAGCAAAACGAAATTTATATTTTTAATTAATAAATTAGTTATGAAAAAAATCTTTACATTTTTAATGGCTGCTATGGTAGCGGCAGTGGGTTTTGCAATTCCTGTTCAACAAGTGAATCTTGCAGAAAACTCTAAAGTGCAATTGGCACAAAAAAATCTCTACGAATCAATTAAGAGCGGAAAAATTGGTAACGATGTAGTTACTTGTTCTTCTGTTGACCAAAATGGCGTTACATGGGAAGTTTACTTCCAAAATGTAATGGAAGCTCCGGATCTATTTGTTGGAGATTACACAATGGAAACATTCCCTGCTCACGTTGTTGTAGGTGGTGTTGCTAATGATGATGGTTCACAATACTATCAATTTGCAATTCTATGGCCTGCATACGCTGCAGAATTCTTAATTCTAAGTACAGATGGCATAATCTACGACATCGACGGAGCAAAAGCTAAATATGGAGATGATTGGAACAAAATCGTATCTTTCTCTGATATTTACGACGTATGTTCAAACAACGAAGTATTAACAGAAGAATGTATCGATGGAGATAAAGTCGTATTCGCTCAATGGGCTAATGGTTTCGGTTACTTATTCCCTGCATTTATACAAACATCTTATTGGTTGGGAATGAGTTCTACATATAATGGTGATACAGAATATTACACATTGGCAGGCACAAAATTATCAATTTCAAACTACGATGCTGACACACAAGCATGCGACGTTCACTTCGCAGGAAGCATCGGTAAAATCACAGTGCTTAACGGAACAAACCCTCAAACTGACGAAGAATATGTAGCAGCATCATCTAAAAAAGCATTTGACATTGACACAACAGGTGAAATCACACAATTAGGCTTCGAATCAATCACATACGATCTTTCAGAAAAATTTGGTGAAGTACACGTATTCAACAGTGGTATATCCAACTACGATAATCAATGGGGTCAATGCTATTACGATGATTATGAAGATGTAACACGTTATTGGGTAGTTTTCACTACTAACGAATTCTCTTATGTTATTGAAGACGGAAATGGCAACATCCTTCCTGCAAACAATTGCTACGACGCAACAACTCTTCCAACAGGAGGTCCCGGTGTTTACACAACAGACACAATGCCATCAAACTATGTATTCTTCCAAGGAGCATTATTTGCACCTGCAGATGCAGAAAAGCCTTATGGTCTTTGGACAGCTGAAGGTTGGAATATCGAATATAATGATAATTACAAAACAGAATTGCCAAGCAACGTACCGGCTCCTTACACAATGTTTGCCGGTCGCTACACAAGCATTTCTGCATCAAGCCAAGATGGTATCCAATTATTATACAGCAACTTCTGGAGAATTCCTAATACAGAAATGGAAGGTGGAACAAAATTCGGTATCGGTGATAAAGAAAAAGGTTTCAATTTCATTATGAACGATATCAATGGTGATGTTTGGGGTTTGATATATAAAGGCGACATCTACTTCCACAACGATCCAACAGATTACACAAAAGTAGAAATGATTCCTGCAGTAGCAGATGGTGACTACAATGCCGGTGACTTGGCAGGAGTAGAAAGCGTAGTAGTTGACAACAACAAACTTGCTGTAAAAGTTGTAGGTAACTCAATCGTTGCTCCTGAAGGTGCAAAAGTTTACAACCTCAATGGTGTACAAGTTAACGCTGAAAACCTTGCTAATGGTGTTTACATCGTAGTAGCAGGCGAAAAAGCTGCAAAAGTTCTTGTAAAATAATACTTTTGAAATAATCAAACCTACATCTCTGATGTAGTACGATAAAGAGGAGGATGTCTCAACACGAGGCATCCTCTTGTTTTATTGCTTGCAAAATCCAAAAACTTCGTTTTTTATTTTGCACTCTCCCCTCGTTTTCTTAACTTTATTTTGAAATTTAACTTTTTCTTTTTAATTTTGTGGCACAAGAATGATAACTATTAAAAATCGAATATTAAAATATTATCTAAATTTAGCACGCTGAAATTCAGTTAGTTTGTTGTGCTTACTATTTTTGAATAAGCAATCAAATCAGCGAATATAAAATTATCCAAACACATATTAATTAATTTTTAAGTAGTCAAGAAAAATGAAAATATTATTGTATTTATTAATTTTACTAATTTCTTTGTCAACATTTGCACAAAGCGATTATTATTACTATAAAGGAAAGCGTATTCCGTTGATAGTAAATCAGACTAAAGTAAATGTAATCAGTTTGGCTAACGGTCCCCAATTTGCTCCCTCTACTAATCCAAATACATTACCTGCAGGGTTAGAAATAGATGCAATCATTTCAGACGCACCTTATAACATGTGTATCATAAAAAATAATACCCAAACTCAGGCACTGCTGACGGATTATATTAATTCAATCGTTAACCCACTCTATAATATTGTAATTCCATGTTACTATAGCTCAAACGATTTAGAATATATAATCACCAATAAAATTTATGTAAAGTAACGCAATTTAAATCAAATCTCAACTTTACAATCAATGGCATCTACATATAATTTTAATATTATTAGCCAAGATTCAAATATGCCTCTATGGTTTACTATTTCAATCACACAACAATCTGCTTATAATGCCCTTGAAATGGCAAACATTTTATATGAAACCGGAATATTTTTAGCTGCGGAACCTGAATTTATAAATAACGAAATAGAAAATATTTCATGGGATGAAAAAGTAGATGAACAATGGGGTTTGTATAATACGACAAATGACACTATTGATATTAACGCAAGTTCAGCATGGAACTATTCGACAGGCAGAGGAATTAAAATTGCTGTTATTGATACAGGTGTAGAACATACTCATATAGATTTAATTAATAATATAGATCCTTATTGCTATGACACTCATACCGGAACTAACAATCATTCTATTCGAGGCAGCACGAGACATCACGGAACTCATATAGCAGGGATAATTGCAGCAGAAAGGAATAATGGCATATGTATTTCCGGCGTTGCTCCGGATTCTAAATTAATATCCAAATGCATTGATTTGGGAGTTTCAGCTACAGGAGATAAAATATCTGATGGAATCTTTAAAGCAGTAACTAATAATGCTGACATTCTGAATTGCTCTTGGGGAGGAGGAGGATCTAACAAAATTACAGATGCCATAGACTATGCTATAGACTATGGACGAAATGGGAAAGGTTGTATTGTTGTTAAATCAGCCGGAAATAGTGGCGATTCTATAACATTTCCAGGCAACCACAGACCTGAAATCTTAGTAGTTGGTTCCTTGCAAAAAAATGGTTTAAAAAAAACCACAAGTTGTTTTGGGTATAATTTAGACGTTGTAGCTCCAGGCGATAATATTTTATCTACAAGATTAAATGATTCCATGGATTTCGGCTCCGGGACATCATATGCAGCACCATACATATCCGGCATAGCAGCATTAATATTAGAATTAAACCCTGACTTAACAGGTCAACAAGTCAGAGACATTATAGAACAAAGTACCATTAAAGTAGAACCTCGCGATAACGAGGGTGAATATATCAACTATTCTAACCGACCTAATGGTACATGGAATAAATATTATGCTATGGCTTAGTTGACGCTTTAAAAGCCGTTCAAAACACTCCGAGAAAACAAATTGACTATTAATTTAAAAAATCTGTACTCCATGAAGTTAATAAAAAATTTATCCATTTGCTTATGCTTATTAAGCTGTTTTACGACTGTTGCACAAGTGACACAAATACCTTTTAATCCTCTAAGAAAGGTATTTACTCCCCAAATTATATGGAACGATAATAAATTGTTTATCACTCACCCTAACGGGATTTTTTATCAAGACTATTCTTCCGGTGAATTACCTCAAGATTGGGGAGAAAGAAATAATCACAAATGGGGAAAATATTGTTTTGCCGGACATGAAGTAAACGATTTTGTAATTAATGAAAATAAAATTATAGCCGTCACAAGTAATCCATATCCTGAAGGAGAGATATTCATCCGAAGCTTTGATGGAGGCAAAACTTATGAAAATTTCACTCCAAAAGAGATTGCCGAATTTATAGAAAAAGAAACTTATTTTGACGTAAAGCCTTCGTTTCTAATACAAAATTCAATCAATAAAAATGAATTATTACTTGAATGCCGAGCAATTTTCAGAAGTATTGATTTCGGCGAAACTTGGGAGATAATACCTGATTTTTACACCAATTTTGTTACTGCAAAATATCATCCGTCAGATCCACACACCGTGATTTTGGGGTATCACAGTTTTCTTGAATACTATCCTAATGGAAACTTCTCAATTTCTCACGACGGAGGCAAAACATTTAATCCAATAATGTATGACGGTGAAGAAATAACCGAAGCAAACACAATAGCGTTCCATTACGCAAACCCCGATATTATAGTTATCGGAGGTTATCCATGTATTAAAACTACAGATAAAGGCAACACATGGGAAGTTATAGAAGGAGCAAACAGCTCCGGTTTTGATTTTGACACTCGAGGTACAGATAGAATGTACCGATTTGAAGGTAATAGTCTTCTTTACTCAGATGATTACGGAATCAATTGGAATACGCTTTGCGAAATCAATTTAGAAAATGACGACCAAATAATCGATTTCACACAGCACGATATATATATTTATACATATTCAAAAAAATACAAAGTACATCAAATAGATTTGTCAATATTGGAAACAGCTATTGACGAGGTCACTACAGAAGAAAAAGGTATAACACTAAGTGTAGTTGGAAATGTACTGAAAATCACAACACCTACATCATTCTCTCTAATTGAAATCTATGACATTGCTGGGAACAGAGTGCTGTCGCACCCATTTAGCAACGGAATAACAGATATTTCTGACCTTATGCAAGGCACATACGTGGCTCGTTTAACATCTTCCGACAAAGAAACTATCTGCATCAAATTCTATAAACCACAAAAATATTAGTCAGATTTAGGTTTATAACCTGAGAAGCATTTACCACTATAGGCATTCGGATGCACTCGGGATAGGCAAAATCCAAAAACTTCGTTTTTTATTTTGCACTCTCCCCTCGTTTTCTTAACTTTAGATAAGTTCGGATGCACTCGGGATAGACAAAATCCAAAAACTTCGTTTTTTATTTTGCACTCTCCCCTCGTTTTCTTAACTTTGCAAATTAAAATGATAAGTAAACAAAACGAAACGCAAATAAATATGTATAGAGACAAGACTTGCGGAGAATTACGCATTACAGATTGTGGTAAAGAAGTTACACTATCAGGTTGGGTACAACGTACTCGCAAAATGGGAGGAATGACATTTGTCGATATCCGCGATAGATACGGACTGACACAAGTTGTGTTTAACAACGAAATAGATGCTGATTTATGCGAAGCCGCAAACAAGCTCGGACGAGAATATGTGGTGCAAATCAAAGGGAAAGTAGCTGAACGCTCAAGCAAAAATTCCAACCTGCCTACCGGAGATATTGAAATAATTGCCACAGAATTAAATATACTTAATAAAAGCGAAGTTCCTCCTTTTACAATCGAAGACAACACAGATGGTGGCGACGATTTGAGAATGAAGTATCGCTATTTGGACCTTCGCCGTCCTAATGTGCGTCAAAATATCGAACTTCGTCATAAAATGGCTTTTGAAATTCGAAGATATTTGGATGCAGAAAATTTCTTGGAAATTGAAACTCCTATTTTGGTGAAATCCACACCCGAAGGAGCAAGAGACTTTATCGTTCCTTCAAGAATGAATCCGGGCGAATTTTATGCTCTGCCTCAATCTCCGCAATTGTTCAAACAATTGCTTATGGTCAGCGGATTTGACCGCTATTTCCAAATTGCCAAATGCTTCCGCGACGAAGACCTTCGTGCTGACCGCCAACCGGAATTCACTCAAATCGATTGCGAAATGAGTTATGTCGAACAGGAAGACGTCATTCAAATGTTTGAAGGACTTGTAAAACACATCTTCAAATATGTCAAAGGAATCGAATTTAACGAAGCATTCCCACGTATGACATGGCACGATGCAATGAAATATTACGGAAGCGACAAGCCTGACATTCGTTTCGATATGCAATTTGTCGAGCTGACCGATTTAGTGAAAGGAAACGGATTTGCTGTGATGGATGATGCCGAAATCACAGTGGGTATCTGTGCTAAAGGTTGTGCCAACTACACTCGCAAACAGACTGACGAATTGACCGACTTTGTAAAACGTCCGCAAATTGGAGCTAAAGGCTTAGTATGGGTAAAAATCGATAATAATGGTGAGATAAAAAGCACTGTTGGCAAATTCTTCAACGACGATCAGATTAAAGAGTGGGCAAAACGCATGAATGCAGAAAATGGTGATATGATGCTCATTATGAGTGGCGAAACGATGAAAACTCGCAAAGCTCTATGCGAACTTCGCCTTGAAATGGGTAATCGTCTCGGCCTACGTAAAAAAGATGAATTCGCACCTCTATGGGTAGTGGATTTCCCACTATTCGAATGGGATGAAGAGACACAACGCTACTACGCTATGCACCACCCATTCACATCGCCTAATCCGGAAGACATCCCATTACTACGCACCGATACCGGTAAAGTCAGAGCTACAGCTTACGATATTGTAGTTAATGGGACAGAGCTCGGCGGAGGATCTATACGTATTCACGATTCCGAACTACAAGACCAAATGTTTGAACTTTTAGGATTCACGCCGGAAAAAGCCAACGAACAATTCGGATTCTTGATGAATGCATTTAAATACGGAGCTCCACCTCATGGAGGTCTGGCTCTTGGTTTCGACCGCTTTGTTTCCATCCTTGCCGGATTAGATTCTATTCGTGATGTCATTGCATTCCCCAAAAACAATAGCGGACGCGATGTGATGAACGAATCTCCATCTCCAATTGACCAAGCTCAATTAGACGAATTAAATCTTGCAATCACACTCGATAAAGAATAATCATTGCAGACACATCTGACAATGCCTACAGTAAGAGAAATATCCACAGCAATCGAGTCATTCGCTCCACGTGAATTACAAGAAAGCTACGACAATACGGGGTTGCAAATAGGTAACCCCGATATGAATGTTACAGCAGCCCTACTCTGCCTTGATGTAACTGAAGATATAATCAAAGAAGCAAAAAAACGCCAATGCAATATGATTATATCCCATCACCCGCTACTATTCACCGGACTGAAAGAAATCACAGGCGAAACTGCAATACAACGAATCGTGATTGATGCCGTAAAATCAAATATTGCAATCTATGCCGCACACACCAACTTAGACAGTGCATGGAATGGTGTCAGCCACGAAATAGCAAGCAGTCTCGACCTAAAAGATATAGAAGTGCTTCAGCCCCGACTAAAAGATGAAAAATCAGGATTAGGAGTAGTGGGATATATTGACCCTCTTCCTTCATTGGAATTTCTTCGAAAAGTAAAAAAATGCTTCAACGTCAAATCACTTCGCTACAGCACTCAATCATCAAAATTAGTGATTCGAAGAGTGGCTGTTTGTGGTGGCTCAGGTGCATCTTTACTTAAAGCGGCAATAGAAGCAAAAGCCGACGTATTGGTTACAGGGGATATTAAATATCACGACTTTACGTCGTACGCCGATGATATTTTAATTGCCGACATCGGTCACTACGAAAGTGAATTATGCACAAAGAAGATATTTTCGAGAATTATTCGAGAAAAATTTCCTAACTTTGTAACCTATTTTGCGGAATCTGAAAAGAACCCTATAAATTATATGTAATTTCTTTTAAACATTACATTTTTATAACAAACATATGACAACAGACAAAAAAGCAGACAAAGAACGCAGTGTAGAAGACCGCTTAAAAGCACTCTACCAGCTCCAAACTTATTTAACGGAAATCGACCGAATCAAAACACTTCGCGGCGAACTTCCTAACGAAGTAAAAGACCTCGAAGACGAAATTATTCGTTTCCAAACACGTATCCAAAAACACAAAGATGAAATTGCCGAACTCAAAAAGTCAATTTCTCAGAAAAATTTGGAAATCAAAGAACGTGAAGCGAAAATCGAAAAGTATCAAAGTCAACAAGACAATGTAAGAAACAATCGCGAATACGACTTCTTAAATAAAGAAATTGAATTCGAAGGTCTAGAAATAGAATTGGCACAAAAGAACATTCGCGAATACACTAAGGCTCAAGAAAGGAAATTAGAAGAAATAGCAAAAGCCGAAGAAGAACTTGCCGACAACGAGCATATCCTCGCAGAAAAACGTGCTGAACTTAACGAAATCGTTTCTGAAACAAAACAAGAAGAAGAAAACATTCGTGAAAAAGCAAAAGAACTTGAACCTCTTATCGATTCTTACACATTAGCCGCATTTAAACGTATTCGTAAAAATGCTCGCAATGGTTTGGGCATCGTTACCGTTCAACGTAGTGCTTGCGGAGGTTGTTTCAACAGAATTCCGCCACAACGTCAGCTTGAAATCAAAATGCACAAAAAAATCATTGTATGCGAATATTGCGGTCGCATCATGATTGACGGCTCTCTCGCCGGAATTGAAGAAGTAGCACCGATTGCCACTCCCTCTCGCAAAAAAAGAGGTGAATAAGCTTAATTTGTAAATTTTCATACACTGCAAATTGTTTGTTACAATGCTTTGAGGGGTCAAAACAGACTTGCCGGCATAAAGCATAAACGAACTCGGGAAGATGATTAAATAGAATCGTCTTACCGAGTTTCTTTGTGCTTTTACATTTGTATTTTCAAAAGAAATGTTAACCACATCGCCTAAATTTCATAAATCCGACCAAGTTTGTTAACTTTGTCCACTAATATATACTCTCTACAAATGGCAACATTCATATCAACCGACATACGTGAACTTCTCGACAGCGAAGCTCGACGCATCAACAATCCTTCTTTTATTGACCTCGATCCGGTGCAATTTCCTCGCAGATTCAGCAGACTGCAAGACATCGAAATTGTCGCACTTCTATCTGCGATTATTGCATGGGGCAAACGAACAATGATATGTCGAAACGCTGAAAAAATGCTCGCATTGATGGATTATGCTCCATACCACTATGTTATGGATGAAGGCTACGAAGACCTTGACGACGGCATAAACATTCACCGCACATTTTTCTCCCAACATTTTAAATATTTTCTTAGAGGGCTGCACAAAACATATCGACAATATAGCTCACTTGATGAAATGACGGCTAAAAACAATATCGGACTTCGGGATTTTCCGGCTTGGGAATTTGTCGCAGAACTACAAAACATTATGACCTCCGCCAATAATGGCAATTCCTGTTCTCAATGTTTGCCGACATCCTTAACGGCAACAGCTCTGAAACGAATAAATATGGCATTGAGATGGCTGGTAAGAAATGATGGAATAATTGATATGGGTGTATGGCAAAGCATCAGTCCCGCAAAATTATTTATCCCCCTTGATGTGCATGTTGGTAATACAGCCCGCAACTTAGGACTGATCACACGCAAAGCCAACGATCGTAAAACGGTGGTTGAACTGACCGAAACACTACGACAACTTCGTCCCCACGACCCTGTCATTTACGATTTTGCCCTGTTTGGCATAGGAATCGGAATCTAATCTTAATGACATTTACATTAATTAAGTCGGTAATTTTCGCAATGTAAAAGAAATTCATTAATTTTGCCGAAAATTGGATTAATCACAAATTATGGATAAAATTAAATTAGATACCATTGAAGAAGCCATTGAGGATTTCAAAGAAGGCAAATTTATTATAGTAGTCGATGATGAAGATCGCGAAAACGAAGGAGACCTTATAGTCGCTGCAGAAAAGATCACTCCGGAGCAAGTGAATTTTATGCTAAAAAATGCTCGTGGAGTGCTTTGCGTTCCAATCCCCATATCTCGTTGCAGGGAATTAGGTCTTCCTCATCAAGTAGATTACAACACTTCTGTCCTTGGCACTCCATTTACAGTTACAGTCGACAAACTTGAAGGATGTTCCACAGGAGTATCCATTCAAGACCGAGCCGCTACCATACGAGCATTGGCTGACCCATCATCCACGCCCGACACATTTGGACGTCCCGGACACATAAATCCCCTTTATGCTCAAGACAGAGGAGTTCTCCAACGTGCCGGACACACAGAAGCCGGTGTCGATATGGCACGCCTTGCAGGTCTGCAACCCGCCGCAGCCCTTATGGAAATAATGAGCGACGATGGTTCTATGGCTCGTCTGCCCGAACTTCGCCAAATGGCAGACAAGTACAATCTGAAACTCATTTCTATCAGAGATTTGATTGCTTATCGACTTCGCCATGAATCTATGATTGAAAAAGGAGAAGAAGTGGATATGCCTACAAAATACGGACATTTCCGCCTGATTCCATTCGTTCAAAAATCAAATGGGCTCGAACATATCGCTCTTATAAAAGGAAACGTGAGCGGTGATGAACCTGTCTTGGTCAGAGTTCACTCAAGCTGTATGACCGGCGACATTTTCGGCTCTTACAGATGTGAATGTGGCGACCAACTTCATCTTGCCATGCAACACATTGAAGAAGTCGGAAAAGGTGCTATCGTCTATCTGAACCAAGAAGGTCGAGGCATCGGACTGATGAATAAAATGAGAGCCTACAAACTTCAAGAAAAAGGAATGGACACCGTCGATGCAAACCTTTGTCTCGGATTTAAAGCCGACGAACGCGACTACGGTGTCGGAGCAAACATTATACGTGAACTCGGAATTCGCAGAATGCGTCTTATGAGCAATAATCCGGTTAAGCGTATCGGTCTTGAAGGCTACGGCTTGGAAATCGTAGAAAATGTCCCTTTGGAAATTGAACCTAACGATTACAACCGATTCTATATGCAGACAAAAAAAGTGCGTATGGGACACGAACTTAAAAATATCGACTAACCAAAACTAATTATCATGAATAAATTGTTTTTATCACTTGCTGTGCTTTTCGCTTTTGCTCTAAACGCAAACGCCAAGAAAGTACTTGACCATTCATCATTTGATGATTGGAAATCAGTCAGAGTGGCACAACTTTCCAACGACGGACAATGGGCTGCCTATATGGTCAACCCTCAAGAAGGAGATGGAATGTTGACTTTACGACACACTAAAAATGGCAAAGAAATGGCTATCGCACGTGGATATAATCCAAAATTCACTGCCGATTCAAAATGGGCCGTCGCTCTTATCAAACCATTCTACTTAGAGACCCGCAAGGCAAAAATCAACAAGAAAAAAGATTTTGATATGCCTCAAGATTCATTGGCTATCGTCAATCTGACTAATGGTGATATAGTCAAAATTGCTAAAGTCAACTCCTATAAATTAGGGAAAGACGGAGGCGATTGGTTAGCTTATTTATCATGCGATACTGCCTACATCTCCCCTAAAGCATTGAAAGACAAAAAATCCGGACAACCATTAATTGTCCGCTCTCTACCTGACAAAACAGAAAAAGTAGTGAATTGGGTTAAAGACTACCAATTATCTAAAAACGGTCTGCGTCTTGCAATGAATCTTAAACACCACGAAAGCGACAGCACTGCTACCGACGGTATAGCTTTAATGATGCTACCTGACACCTCATTTACATTAGTTGACAAAGAAAAATGTTTCTATGGTTCACCGGTATTTAGCGAAGATGCTTCTATGATGGCATTCACCGCTTCTAACGATTCAGCAGATTCAGGCACAAAAAAAGCTCAATTATATCTATCTAAATTCACAGGCAACGAAATTTCAACAGAATTAATTGATGTTGTCAAGACAAAACGCCTCGGCGATATGCCTCATTTCCGTCGCCCGGATATTCGCGACGAGAGCAAACGAGATTCTATTCAAGCTGCTTTTCATAAAATGCTGAAAAACGCAGCAGGCGATTCTCTTTTCATCAACCAATATTCACGACCTTTATTCTCTCACAATGGCAAACGCCTTGTTATAGGAGTGGCTCCTGCCATCGCTCCCGATGATACTACCATTGTCGATTTCGAACAAGCCGAATTAGACATCTGGCGTTGGGATGCCCCTTACACTCCTCCTCAAGACAATAAGAACATCGATAATCTTCGTAAAACCACTTTACCCGTAGTAATCGATTTAGAGAAAGGCACTCATACTCTTATGTCGGCAAACGAACTTGAAATCGTAAATGCCGGCAATCGTTGGGATTCTGATTGGGCTCTTATTCATGACCCGTCAAAACATATCATATCTCAACAATGGGATTATGCCGCACCTGAAGATATATATGTAATGAATGTCAACACAGGTGTCAGAAAACACATCACCGAACTTCCAATCGAGTCATCCGAAATTTCTCCTTGTGGCAAATACGTCTTCTGGTTTGACAAACAAAAATATTACACTTACAATATTGAAACGGAAGAAATCAAATGCATCTCCGACGGTGTAGAATTCCCTCTTTGGGATGAATTGCAAGACATCCCTTTGGAACGCATGCCTTACGGAGCGATGGGATGGCTGGAAAACGATAATGCAGTCTTGGTGTATGACCGCCACGATATTTGGCAACTTGACCCTGATGCTAAATCTGCTCCTGTCAACATCACAAAAGAAGAAGGTCGCAAAACCAACTGCAGATACAAATATTTGAGAACCGATGAAGAAAAACGTTTCTTCTCTTCAGGCGATGAAGTATTGTTAAATCTTTTTGACTACACTACCAAAGAAAATGGTTTCGCTATGATTAAAATAGGTAAACCGGCCGTCCCTGTCACAAAAGAATTAGACAAATACAAATTCACACAAGTTCGCCGAGCAAAAAATGCTCCTGTCTATGCCTTTCAAAAAGCGAATTTCAACACATCACCGGATGTCTATATCGCAACAAACGACAATTTCAAGAAAGCAGCCAAGGTCACCGATGCCAATCCACAAATGAAAGATTACAATTGGGGTACGGCAGAGCTTGTGAAATGGCACACATATAACGGTGATTTGTCAGAAGGCATACTTTATAAACCGGAAGACTTCGATCCTCAGAAGAAATATCCGATGCTTGTGGTGTTCTACGAACGTGATTCAGAAAACCTTTACCACCACTACACAATGGAACCATCATGGAGCTGGGTTAACTATCCGTTCTACGTAAGCCGCGGATACATAGTGTTTGTCCCTGACATTCATTACACACCGGGTATTCCCGGCGAATGTGCATATAATTACATTTGCAGTGGTGTAGAAGACTTATGCAATAAATACGAATGGATCGACAAAGAACGCATCGGTATTGACGGACAATCCTGGGGTGGCTATCAAACAGCATTCTTGATCACACGCACCAACATGTTCAGATGTGCAGGTTCGGGTGCTCCGGTTGCCAATATGACCTCTGCGTTCGGAGGAATACGTTGGGAAAGCGGTTCATCACGTCAAGCACAATACGAATGCGGTCAATCACGAATCGGACGTAACCTATGGGAAGCTCCTGAACTTTACATCTCCAACTCTCCACTTTTCTTCTTAGACAGAGTAAACACTCCTGTTCTTATAATGCACAATGACCAAGATGGTGCAGTGCCTTGGTATCAAGGTATAGAAATGTTTATGGGGCTACGAAGATTACAAAAACCGGTATGGATGCTTCAATACAACGGAGAAGCTCATAACATCAGAACTCGCAAAAACCGCAAAGACATCACAATTCGTCTGCAACAATTCTTCGACCACTATCTCAAAGATGCTCCTATGCCGGAATGGATGAAAAACGGCATACCTGCACTCAGAAAAGGTCAAGAAATGGGAACAGAACTCTGCGAATAAAGCATTTAGTTATGGCTGACTGCATTGTAATACAATAAGCCATAAATATCAGATAGGGAGCGTAGATATTTTCTGCGTTCCCCATTTTTATTTACCCGCCAAAAAATTGCATATATACATTATTTATAGACTTAATGTATGGTAAAAAAATCTAATTCGAATATTAAATTTCACTTTTTTTTACAAAAAAAATTGTCCTGATAAAAAACAAATCTTATATTTGCAAATTAGATTTCGTACCAAAACGAGCGAACTACATTTATAAGTGTAAATTTTTAATAAAACTATAACATAAAATTTAATTAATCTATTTGTTTAACTAAAAAACTGTTCTTTTATGAGAAAGAAAATTACATCTTTGATGTGTATGCTTCTCCTTTCCGTATTAGGAGCTGTAACAGTTCAAGCACAAGATGCCGAAGATCCTTTGGCAAATCTTACCGGTGATTGGTACACAAGTGCTACTGATACAGATGGAAATGTAACATACACTTTGGTAGAAGACCAAACGTTCGAAACCATGCCTGCTGAAGTCGTTTTGATTTTAGAAGGTGGGGAAGAAGGTTGGAAACTTTCAGCTAACTATTCAGGAAACAACTCTGTAACACTTACAGACCCGAATGGCACATCAGCAGCAATGTCACGCAGCGGTTACAGTTGGGTATTTGACGCTGAAGGGAAATGTTATGTAACTTACACATTCCCATCTCAAATAGTATTCCCGGAAGCTCCCGGCGGTGATTATTCAATCGACTGTGGCGATAGCGTTTTTACAGTTAAAGATCCAAGCCAACAAGTTGAAAACGACTATGGTTACATGGTAGACGCCACCTTAGGCCTTATCGGAAGTTGGAATACATACTTCTCAATCACAGAAAAAGAATACTTCTTGCATAAAGACGATTTCACAGGCATCAATCCAGAGCCATGTGACATGAGAATTCTTTTCGACGAATGGGTTGCAACATGGTCAGAAAATATCGAAATCACTGAACATGCCGCTAATTCTCTTAAAGCTTCCGCATCAACTTACGACACACTTTACACAAGCAAAGCTCTTCTTGTAAGCGGTGAAACTTCTACATCTTACATTGGCGAACTTGACGTAGAATTTGATTACACAAACCGTACAATCAAATTCACTACTACAGATGCAATCAAGAGCAAAACAATGTATGCAGGCGATTATTACATCCGTCTTCTCCCGGGTCTATTCTACTTCAATGGAGACGAAACAAAAACTAACGCATACATCCAATTCGGTCCTTACGTATATCCAAACTATCGTAACTCATTAATGGTTTCACCTGAAGCAGGACAAGTTCTTAATTTCGATGAAGATTTCACCGTAAAAATTTCAGGAGCATACATTTTTCGTGTGATGGAAGTAGTATTTGATGAAGAAAATCCTGCTAAATTATTGGTACAAGATACTACAACAGAAGAATGGAGCGAAGTATGCGACCTTGAAGTCACTTTAGGTCTTGACAACTCTGACGAAACTCAAGGTTCAAACTATAACATTTACCAATATACACTTTCAATCCCTGAAGGCAAAAAACCAACAACTCCGGGCAAATATAAAGTAAGTATTCCTGCAGCTATGTTGTCATTGAATGAAAAATCATCTCCGGCAAACAAAACATATCTTTCAGGTGCTCTTGATGCAGAATATGAATTAGTTGAACTTCCTGATCTTAACTCAACTCCTACTTACAGCTTTGACGGCGTAACAGCAGTAGAACAAGGTGCCCTTTATGAAGGCGAATGGAGCGGAATGACATTCACATTCCCGGGTGATGCTGAAAATCCAATCACAGCAATCGAATATGTAGGTGAATATAACTATGACGAAGTAATTCGTATTGAAAAAGAAGAAGAATTAGACGTCGACGGTTCAATCGAAAAAGAATGGGTAGGTTATCCATCTGCAGAAGACACAAAACAACTTGCTGTTGAAATCGAAAACAATGTTGTTAAAGTATCTATGGATGCTGATGTATTCTATCCATACTATCCACTCGACAAAGACGGAAAATACCGCGTAGTAATCCCTAAAGGTAAATTTGCATTTAACGGATACGACATATTAACTAATGAAGAAATCACATTTGAATTCAACGTTGATGCAATTGATCCAACTATCACAATGGCAAATTCAGTGATTACACCTGCTCCCGGTGAAGTAGAAACACCGGCTCAAACATACGAAATAGTAGTTGATGTTACAGGCGAATTATCACTTGGCAAACAAAATGTAATTGTTGGTTGGGATTCTGAAAAAGGAGAAGACATCTACGAAGAACGTGATGCACAAGCAACTCTTGTGTCGGAATCATCTTGGGGTAAGTATAATGTAGGTAAATTCAATATCAGCATTGAAGGCAACAAACTTACACTTACTCCTGACGAATCTTCAATCTCTGCAGACCAAAGCTTCTCAGCAGGTAAATACTATTTGGTAATTGACAAAAAATCAATCTTCGTTGATGGTGATGCTGACAAATTCAATGAACGTCTTGAATTCGGTGCATTCGAAAAAATCTTCCGTCTTGAAATGGAATCTATTGATCCTGAAGAAGGTGTAGTGGAATCTCTTTCTAAATTCACTATGGTATTTACAGATTCTAACTACTACACTTCAACCGACACATATCCAACAGATGGTGAAGCTAAGCTTTACAAATATGACGAAGCAACAGAAGAATACGTTGAACTTCACACAATGAGAAGCTACGTTGACTCTGTCCCAATGGAAGATGAATGGGGAGAATGGGAAGAACTTGTTTACACATTAGAACTTCCTGAAGGCACTGAACCTATCACAGAAGCAGGAAAATACAAACTTGTAGCAGACAAAAACATATTCGCATGGACATACTACGATTATTGGACTGGTGAAAGTGGCTTCTATGAATCAAAAGGATTCGAAGTAGAATACACAATCGAAAGGAAAATCGACCTTGAAGTAGCATTTACTCCTGTAAAAGTAACTCCTGAAGAAGGTGTAGTTGAACAACTTGATATTATCTATGTAGAGTTCAGCGACGAATACTTCTCATTGTTGCATGACAAAGGTGCTGACATCAGAGTTGAAGATGCAGAAGGTAATGTAGTACAAGAAGAGGGTTGGCAATCTATCGCAGATGAAGCTCCTACAACAGTAAGACTTTATCTTGAAGAAACAATCAAAGCTCCCGGCACTTATACAGTAATAATTCCTGCCGGTACACTTTATGACTACTTCGATAAGACACTCGTTAACCCGTCAGACATTAAATTCACTTACACAATCGAAGAAAGCGAACAAATCTTCGTTGACTTCGAAACAACTCCTGGTAAAAATGAAATTATTTATGACATCGAAGAAATCTTTGTAACATTCAATGGTGTAGAATCAGTAACTTATGTTAACGATCCTGAAAATCCGGTAGCACTTAACTATTCAGATCCGGAACTTGGCGGACAAGCTCCTATCAATGTAATGGTTGAAGCAGTAGAAGGCGTTGCTAATCAAGTGAAAGTAACAGCAGACGCTAAATACACACTCGTAGGTGACTATACACTTTACTTCCCTGCAGGTGCATTCTACTACAATGATAACGAAGAATTAACATCAGAAGAAGCAGTATTTACTTTCGTAATTAACCCTGAAGTAATTGACGTTGTAACAACTAATCCGGCTCAAGGCGATCTTGATCTTTCTACAGTTGGTGGCACATTCCGTGCTGTAAACGTAATCTATGAAGAAGGTGCAAAACCAAATCCTGACTTTGATGGTGAAATCACACTTTCTATCAATGGTGTAGTGGTTGACAAAGCAACTAAATATTCAACAGGCGAACTTTATACAGAACTTGGCATCATCTTCTCTAAATCTTGGACACAAAACGGTACATACGTTATAACAGTTCCTCGCGGAGCAGCTTACGTTGGTCAAGATGGTTATATCAGTTCATCTCAAACATTCACATGGAATGTAACAGGTGGATGGGAACCGGCATCTGGCATCACTGTTGATCCTGAAGACAAATCTGAAGTACAATCACTTTCAGTTATCACTCTTACATTCAACGAATACGAAGCAGTAGGCAAAAACATTTGGTTCAGCACTCACTTCACAGGTAAGATTGAACTTAAAGATGCTAACGGCGAAGTTGTAGCTGACGGTTACATGCAACCAAGCGAAGTTTCTTACAACTCAGTAGAAATATTACTTTGCGAAGTTGGTTCAACATCATCACAAATCGAAATCGTTGATAAAGGCGAATACACATTGACTATCCCTGAAGGTATGGTTAACTTCAAGAAAAATGGAAAAGATCCATACGAAGAAGGTCTTTACAGCGAACAATTAGTTTACACTTGGACAGTAGACGGCTCAATGGGTGTTGATTCATTCGAATCAGACGCAGCAGACCTCAATATCTACAGCGTCAATGGTATGCTAATCAAACGTAATGGTACTAAAGAAGACCTCAAGAATCTTGAAACAGGTATCTACGTTGTAAACGGCAAGAAAGTATTTGTTCGCAAATAATTTCAAACCATAAATAATAGAATAAGAGCCGGCAAAACCGGCTCTTATTTTTTCATCCTATTTACTAATAACAATGTAAAATAAAGACCATCTAAATAAAGCGACACCATTTGCCAAACACTAAAGGCAGGTTCTATAAATTGAACGCTGCGAGTTATTATTTATTTCAGTTTCTTTAGCTTAGGCAGGCTTTGGGTCGATTTTGAGTTTTTATCGGTTGATTTCTTCGATTTCGTCAGTCGCTTAGCTCGCTAAACTCTTTCCTCAATCTCAAAATCTTCTCGATTAAATTCTCAAATTCTTTCCAAATCAATTTATAGAACCAGCCTAAAAAAAATTGTTTTGGAAAGTTGCCTATCTAAACAGGACATAACAAGGCACAAAAAAAGAGCCATAATCTCTTATGACTCTTTTGCTTCGTTTGGTGCGCACGAAGGGACTCGAACCCCCACGTCGTCAGACACTAGATCCTAAGTCTAGCGCGGCTACCAATTACGCCACGTGCGCGTTTGCGAGTGCAAAGTTACGACTATATTTTGACACATCCAAATTTTAAGCACTATTTTTTACCTAAAATTTTAAATTTCTAATTTATTATGGCAGGTTCTATAAATTGATTTGGATAGAATTTGAGAATTTAATCGAGGAGGTTTTGAGATTGAGGAGAGAGTATAGCGAGCTATATGACCAACGAAATCGAAGAAAACTGCCGATTAAAACTCAAAAGCGACCAAAAGTCTGCCAAAACTAAAGAAACAGAAATAAAAACAACCCTGCAGCGTTCAATTTATAGAACCTGCCTTATCTAAATCCGATAATTTTATTTACCTTTGTAAATAAAATTAATAATATGGGAAAAGCGGAAACTGTAGAAAAATATATCGACCAATATCTTCAAGACAAGAAGCCTGAAGCTGCTGAAAAATTTCGGCAAAAAGATATTAACAAACAATATGCTACAATTATGGGTTGGAGAAGAAAACTTCGACAATTAGAAGTAACACCCAAATCAGCAGACGAAATTTTGTCCCGACTTAAGCAACTTCAAGAATTGATATATAATTTATCAGAAATTTCTACTGAAGACAGTAAACGAATCGAATTGCAAATTACTGCTCTTCGCTCGGTATTTGAAGAATGTATGGAACGTCAGAAACTACGTACTATCCAAGAATTGGAACGCCAACAACAGGAGATAGCTCGACGACTGCAAGAATTAAAAGGAGAAGAACCTAACCTATTTAACATTTAAGCAAGCTGCTATAATTTTCTCTATTCTCTCTACACACAACATTTATAACGAATATATCCACTTACTAAATATCGTTAGCATCTGAATGCTTCACATAAAAAAGAGGAGGATGTCTCAAAAATAAGACATCCTCTTACTTTAGGTTAATACTGTATATGTGTAGAGAAATTAGAAGGTAATCTCTCCACAAATTGAGCAATTCAGATATTTTTTCACTTGCTCGGAATCGAGACCTAATCCGAGCAAATACATCAATTTCGTTACAGCGGCTTCACTTGTCATATCTTGTCCTGACACGCATCCTGCTTGAGCAAGCGTACGACCGGTAGCATAACGCAATGGAAGCACACATCCATTTGGACATTGTGTAATATTTATTATTATGATACCCCGTTGCAAAGCTTCTTTAATTGCATCTACAAACCACGTGTCAGTAGGAGCATTTCCAGCTCCAAATGTTTTTAAAATGACACCTTTTATTCCCGGCGTGTTTAATGCATGTCGAACGGCATTTTCACTAATTCCAGGGAAAAGATCAAGAAACATTACATTCGTATCCATTGCATATTCTACTTTGAGCGGACGTCTTGAAGTGGCTCGCCAAAGATATTCTTTATTGAAATGAATATCCAAGCCGATTTTAGCTAATTCAGGATAGTTGTTTGATTTGAAAGCATTGAAATTATCTGCACTGAATTTAGTGCTTCGATTTCCTCTCCAAAGATAATTCTCAAATAAAATTGCCACTTCACGAACCATTGGCTCACCGTATTCATCGCGTGCCGCAGCAATCTGCAATGCTGTAATCAGGTTTTCCTCGCCGTCGGTTCTTACCTCCCCTATTGGAAGTTGAGAACCGGTGATAATGACAGGCTTATCCAAATTTTCTAACATAAAACTGAGAGCGGAGGCTGTATAAGCCATTGTATCAGTTCCATGCAACACGACAAATCCGTCAAATTTTATGTAATTATTTTCTATAACTCTTGCTATTTCAGCCCAATGATTGGGATTCATAGCCGACGAGTCGATAGGCTCACTAAACTGAAAATTGTCGATTTCGTAATCGAGCATTTTAATTTTAGGCACATTATCAATTAAATGGTCGAAATCAAAAGGCTCTAAGGCATGAGTCTTGCTATTTTCAATCATGCCTATTGTTCCTCCTGTATAGATAATAAGAATTTTCACGCGTGAATTATCTTTCATGTTCGCAAAAAATTTGATTAATTGTATTTTGTGCAAAGATAGCAAAATGATATTAAATATCCCAACTTTTTACTATTATTATCAGCGTAAATTTCACTATAATATATTTCTATTAAAATAGACAAGCAATATTATATTTTCTACTTTTAATTCGTCATTTACAAATACTTGCAAATACAAACTATTTCTGTTAATTTTGCAATATTACAATTTGATTTTTTAATAACTTTAATAGTCAAAAAAAGAATTTTACAGGATGCCCTAAAAATATATGTTGATATGAGTAATAAAAAATTTAGTACTTCTATTATGTTATTATGCATAGCATTTATGTTTTCTCTATCGTGTTCCGACACTCATCTCATAAACGATGTCAACAAACGTAAAATAATTAAGGACGATTTTGAGCTTCGCAAAAAAGAACTCAGCAATGGAAATCTTTTTGCAGCATTTGATAGCATTAAGATGACTACGGAGCAACGTGAAGCAATGGAATTCCTATATGCCTATATGCCATTATGCGACATCGCTGACCATTCTGCCGATTTTTTTCTACAAAACGTCGATTGTACCATAAAGGCAAGGGAAGAGATGAGTTGGGGCAAAAATGTGCCTGAGAGAGAATTTCTGCATTTCGTTTTACCACTACGCACCAATAATGAAAACCTCGATAGTTGCAGAATGATATTTTATGAAGAATTGAAATCACGAGTACGGGGAATGTCGATGTATGATGCTGTATTAGAAGTAAATCACTGGTGCCACGAAAAAGTGGTGTATATGCCCTCCGATATTCGCACCTCATCACCACTTGCAACAATCAAAACCGCATACGGCAGATGTGGAGAAGAATCGACATTCACAGTAGCCGCACTTCGTGCAATCGGTATTCCTGCTCGACAAGTATATACCCCTCGATGGGCACACACCGACAGCAATCATGCATGGGTAGAAGCATGGGTGGATGGCAAATGGTATTTCTTAGGGGCATGCGAACCTGAGCCTGTACTCAATTTAGGGTGGTTCAATGCACCGGCATCAAGAGCTATGTTGATGCACACAAAAGTATTTGGCAAGTATGATGGTCCGGAAGAAGTTATGAGCAAAAATTCTTTGTTCACAGAAATAAATGTAATCGACAATTATGCACCTACTTCTCGTTTAGATGTAAATATCACAAACGCCGATGGCACACCGGCAGTTGACGCAATAGTGGAATTTAAAGTCTATAATTACGCTGAATTTCATAGTGTTGCGACTAAGACTACCGATTCAAATGGCTCTACATTCCTAACCGCCGGAAATGGAGATATGCTTATATGGGCATCGAAAGAGAGCAAATTCGGATTTTCAAAAGTCACATTTGGCAAAGACAAATCCATCAAAATTGTTTTAGACAAAGACCTCTCTTCCTCCTTTGATTTGGAATTGGACATAATCCCTCCGGTAGAACAAGCAAGCATACCTAAAGTAAGCGACCAACAACGTGCCGACAATAATCAACTAATTGCACAAGAAGATTCTATTAGAAATGCTTACGTCAACACATTCTATAACACTGAGAGTGCCATAGAATTTGTCAAAAGCATCAACTTCAGCAAAGACACATCGAAAGAATCAGCCACACAATTATTAGTAGCATCTCGAGGTAATCACAACACAATTTCGGAAGCTTTAAAAACACACTCAGACAAAGCTGTATGGATATTAAGTTTAGTATCAGAAAAAGACCTTCGCGATATTACACCATGCACCTTGGCAGATCACATCGACAACGCACCATCTCAAAACACAGAATTTGCCGATATTATTGCTAATCCACGAGTAAGCAATGAACTTTTAACACCTTATCGTTCGTTTTTTATTAACGCATTATCAGATGCCGACAAACAGCAATTTTCAGAAGATCCACAATCATTGGTGAAATGGACATCTGATAATATCAAAATAGATAATGAATGTAACATCGGAGGAGCTCCAATATCGCCTAAAGGAGTTTGGGATGTAAAAACTGCCGACAAACATAGTCGCGACATCTTCTTCGTGGCAATAGCACGTTCGCTTGGTATCCCTGCCTTAATAGATGAAGTTACCGGCAAAGTTCAGATAGCTACGTCTGACGGCAACATTGATATTAAATTTGAAAGCGAAAAGCAACACGTTGCGAAACAAGGCAAAATAACAGCAACATATGCCTCTACCCCACTATTAGAAAATCCCAAATATTATTCACACTTTAGTCTTTCGAAAATAAACGATGCCGGAAACCTCGAATTACTATCCTATGAATATGAGGATTCATGGCAAAATCTATTACAACCGGGGACTTCGCTCGACGAAGGTAATTATTTGCTTGTCAGCGGAACACGCCTTGCAAATGGCGGTGTACTTGCACATTTACAAACTGTAGCAATAAATGAAAACGAGACTACTACGACCACGTTAAAAATGCGACAAAGTCTTTATGACGTGCAAGTTATTGGCAATTTCAATTCCGAATCTTTGTTTAAGCCTATAGACAAAGACGAACCGATGTCAATTCTTGCCGCCAACGGGCGAGGATACTTTGCTGTCGCAATTTTAGGTGTTGGACAAGAACCCACCAACCACGCTCTACGCGACATTGCAACATTGGCAAAAGATTTCGAAAAATGGGGTAAAAAAATGATTTTATTATTCCCAAACGAAAAAGACTACGCACAATTCCGACCGGAAGAATTTCCGGGACTACCGCAAAACATCGTATTCGGTATTGACATCGACAACCAAATACAAAAACATATAAAAACAGAAATGAAACTACGCAATGACCAATTGCCAATATTTATAATTGCAGACACCTTCAATCGTGTTGTGTTTATTTCTCAAGGCTATACAATCGGGCTTGGCGAGCAAATGATAAAAACGATTCTGAAATTATGACAAAATAGACGTAATCTCACTTATCGAGGGCGGCTATTGCCGCTCTCACTATTTTTTCATCAGTCTGCTGACGACTATATTCGTCGATTACGACAGTTCCACCCATTGACACACTTGGATTTTTATATATCATTTCACTCATAACAATACTACGGGCGGATAAATGAAATTCGCTTGCACCGGTCAAATCTGCAATCTTACGAATATTATTAGGTCGGACACCACATCCCGGCATAATTATAATTCGATCCTTTGCCTGCTCCACCAATTTTTGCAACATCTCTACCCCCTCTTCTGCTGTTGACATTTGCCCGGAAGAGAGAAGTCGGCTACATCCTAAATCGATTATATCTTCTAATGCATCGAAAGGATTGCGACACATATCAAATGCACGGTGAAATGTTACATCCATTTTACCTGCTGCTTTCATCATTTTTTGCATCACAACCTTATCCACATCACCTTCTTTTGTAAGGCAACCGACTACAATGCCATCCACCCCTATTTCATCGCAGATTCGAATATCGTTGAGCATAACCTCTTGCTCCAAATCAGAATAATAGAAATCGCCTCCACGTGGACGGATAATAACGTGCAATCGCGTTGCTACGAGATGCTTTCGGGCTACTAAAATTTCTCCACACGACGGAGTAGTTCCCCCTTCAGGAATTCCTGCACACAATTCCACTCTGAAAGCACCACCTTTTTGAGCTTTCACCGCACTCTCAACCGAGTTAGCACATATTTCAACTCTCATTGCCATTTTTAGATTTAATAACAAATATGATTCGTCAGATTAGCTTCAAAATCACCTTTAATTTTCCACGTTTACAGAAACCACAACAATAAAAAAATCGGCAAATTGCCGATAAATTTTGAGCGATAGGCGAGGCTCGAACTCGTGACCCTCAGCTTGGGAAGCTGATGCTCTACCAACTGAGCTACTATCGCAAATTAGAAGGTAACTATTTAAAAAACAAAAAATCAGGGTTGCTGATTTTTTGAAATTTGAGCGGAAGACGGGGCTCAAACCCGCGACCCTCAGCTTGGAAGGCTGATGCTC
>CAZGEX010000001.1:0-102838 GCA_964524385.1 uncultured Sangeribacter sp. | reverse complement strand
GGTTCCGGAGTCGGCGGATTGTCGCTATCATCACATTGCACAAAGCAAATGATAATTGAAGATAATAAAAAAAATAGTATATATTTGAGCTTCATAACTATTAAAATTTAAAGTTAATTATTCAATTTAAACCAACCTAAGCATTTGAGATTTTCATTATAATTATAAATAAAATTACCTGTTTGAGGATCATTTCCATCATATTCTATCGGATTTCCGGAGAATCCATCTTCCCAATAGAAATAACCATTGCATTTACCTCCCCATCCCCATACACAATGATAGAGATAGTCTCCATAATAAGTCATTGAATCTGTGGAATATTTATATTGTAAATATCCGTCAATTACCCAAGCATGTCCGCCTGCACTTGTATCTCTACCGCGACATAAAACAGGACCTCTATTATCGGATGAACTTAATCGCGTAGTAACATATAATGCTGAAAAATTCTGCATCTCTCCCGGATCTTCATAGCCCATATTTATAAATGTCCTTTGGGCATTCTCTATAAGAACAGCACCGCTACTTGTTTGTTTATATGTCATATTTAAATTTTCGGGATTTCCTAATAATCTCAAAAAACGAGCAAGCGAATTATAGTCATTGCCGGAATTTATAGTATCCCAATCAAAAGTATACTCTCCGTAACTTTCCGGCCATTCATGATATGCCATAATTTGACCGACAGCAACTGCAGTGCATCCAACCGGAGCTGTTACACCATTTATTACGGGACAATAAATGTTATAAGGACTGCGTTGATCCCAATTTTGTTGGAATGGACTTAAAAGTGGTGCTACATACTGATTTATAATTGTATCCGTTTGAGGTACAATAGGATCTACAGGTGGTAAAATTGGATTTAACGGAAGTGATGCGATTTCGGCTTCGACAGCGCGGGCAAACATCGCAAGCCCTTTGTTGTAAACGGTGTCTTCCATATTCAACGAGCCTTCATCGGAAATTGCATACACCGGACGGAGTCGGCTGTCGGCTGAGAGCAAGGCAAATCCGCCGTCGTTTTCGTAGTTGACAAGATAGAGCATCGTGTCGGAATCAGCCGAGCGAGTCGAGGGCGTGGTAAAATATTTCACGCTTGCCACTCTGCGACCTGAACGGGTTTCGGCTTCGCTGATTTGTGAGAGCAGTGTTTCGGCATTGTCTAAGGCATCGTCAAGGCTCACACGATAAGGATTCGCAACTTGCGGAATGTTTTCCGCTTCAGGTGGCGGATTCGGTTCATCCGAACTGCACGCTGCAAACAGCATCGCTATTGCAACAAAAGGTAGTAGTTTCCTTTTCATATCAAGTTGTTTTAGGGTTAATATTTTTTAATTTTGCAAATATACAAATTAAATTTCGTAAATACAAGATAAAATGATATACCGTATCTATTTTTTGATTTCAATCAAAAAAATATGTCAAAATCAGGCAAATTGTCAATTTTCAGTGTTATTATATTCCTACGAGAATTTTAATCGACGAGATCTGTGCCCGGCATCGTATCAGAATTTGAGGAAGAATGATAGTTGTTTTCGTGTGTTTGTGGATAATGTCTATTTTTTTATCTTCGAAGCATTGCGAAGCAGTCCGCTAAGTTTGGTGCGTTTGATGGGAGAATGTTTGAATTTTTTTCTGAAATCATCTTCGCTCATTGCTTCAACGTCGGCACAATCGAATTTAAGCATCATTTCTGAAGGATGAAATTCTTCGATTGGTGTAACAGACGGACTGCTATTATGGGGGCAAACCTTTTGGCAGATGTCGCAACCATAAAGAGGTAGCTTATGAGCGTCGCAATCGACATTCCAATCTTCTTTACATTCTATTGTCAGATAACTCAGACATTTGCGAGCATCGATGGTTTTGTCGTCAGATATGGCACCCATTGGACAAGCGAGTTTGCATTTTCCGCAGTTTTTACAGTTGTCGTTGAGGGGTGTATCCGGTTCGATTTCAAGTGTGGTTAAGATTTCGGCAAGGAAGAAATAAGAGCCTTTATCAGGCAGAATAAATAGTCCGTTGACACCTTGAAAACCGATGCCGCTTTTCCATGCCCAATAGCGTTCGTGGATAGGTGCGGAATCTATGCAGATGCGTGTTTCGCCGTTGAGTTCGCTTTGAATGTAATTGCAAATGGGTTGTAATCTTTTTCTGATCACATCGTGGTAATCTTCTCCGTAGGCATACAGTGATATCAAGGGTAGAGATTCGTCTCTGAATTGTGGCGGATAGTATGGAAAGGCGACTGAAATTATAGTTTTGACATTATCAAGAAGCAATTGAGGATTATGGCGAATTTCCGGATAATTTTCAAGATAATGCATTTCTGCGTTACAACCGGAGGCTATCCACTTCGAGAATTTGTCAGTGCAATTATCATCAGTAGGTTCTGCTTTGGCAAAACCAACTGATGATGCCCCTGCTTCAAGAATAAGAGTATTCAGGGTTTGTTTCAATTCGGTCGCTGTCATTTGAAAAGATGTCGTAAGAATTTCTAATTGGATGTAAATACGAAAAAGGTTTTGATCAAACTGATAATAATTACATAGTCAAAATATAATCGGACATCAGGGTAATTATAATAGAAAAAGGCATTACTTTAAGTAATGCCTTCGTAGTCCATAGCGGAGTCGAACCGCTCTTTAGAGAATGAAAATCTCTCGTCCTAACCGATAGACGAATGGACCATCCTATTTAAAACATAATCGGAATTAAAATAGTTATGAATAATTTCCGACTGATGTTTTTATCTTTAATCAGCCTAAAAGCGGATTATAGAGTGTTGATGTATTTCGCCAACTTGCTCTTGAGGTTTGAAGCCTTGTTTTTAGAAATGACGTTTTTACGACCAAGACGTTCGAGAAGAGCATTTACTTTGTTGTATGCTTCTGTTGCTTCAGCTTTGTCAGTCATTTTGCGAACACGACGTACTGCTGTACGAGCTGTCTTTGTCCAATAACGGTTTTCAAGTCTTCTTTTTTCCGTTTGGCGGATTCTTTTTTCTGATGATTTATGGTTTGCCATCTTAAAAGTGTCTTTTTTATTTTTAATTGGTAGTCCATAGCGGAGTCGAACCGCTCTTTAGAGAATGAAAATCTCTCGTCCTAACCGATAGACGAATGGACCACTTGTATGCAACTGCTTTACGCAATTTGCGAGTGCAAAGTTATAACCTTTTTTTTATTCCACCAAATTTTTTTGCGATTTTTTGATGTTTCTCGCTTTTTTTGAGTGCGTTTAGTCTATTTTTTGATTTTACCTACTAATTTTTTCGTGATTTTGCTCACAAGCGGCACTTCTTCGTTGATGCTGACGATAAATATATATAGTGCCAAAAGTGTTAATCGCAATGAATAGGTCAGCCATAAATGGTCAGAAAAATCCACCGCAAACTCTCCTATGCCCCAAAGAATTGCACCTAATAGAAAATAGCTTCCGATTCGTTTTAATTCATAAGGCAGTGGATAGTAGCGACGTCCGACAATGTAGGACAATATCATTATGACGAAATATGAGATTGTGGCAGCCCATGCCGAACCGACATACCCGTTAGGGATTCCTATTGCAGGAACAAGCAGAAGATTGAGGGTAAACATCAGTGCGAATCCTATCAATGAGAAGTACATGCCCCATTGTGTCTTATCTGTCAATTTGTACCATAGCGAAAGGTTGAAAAAGATGCCGAAAAATAGCTCCGCAAGCATCATTATCGGCACTATCTGCAGTCCGCTCCAATAATCTTCCGAAACAAAATGCTTAAGGATTGGCAGAAAATATTGTACGAACAGGAATATCAGCAAACCGAAAATAATGAAATATTTCATTGCATCGCAGTATGCTTTGTTTTTGTCGTTACCTTGAGTTTTGGCTTGTGAGAATATAAAAGGTTCGTAAGCATAGCGAAATGCTTGTGTGAACATCACCATGACGATGGCAATTTTGATATTTGCACCATAGATTCCCACCATTGAGCGTGCGGCTTCTGTGTCGGTAAACAAGAAAGGAATCATCATTTGCCCCATGTTTTGGCTGAGCATCCCTGCAATCCCAAGTATCAGCAATGGCCATGAATAAGAGAGCATCTGCCGTAATAGTGGAATGGAGAATCGGAATTTCCTTCCGCCGATTTGAGGTAATAACATAAGTAGTACCACTATCGATGAAATCAAATTGGCTACAAATATCCACCCTATTCCAAATGATTTACCTCCTAATGGCAGATAAAACCAATCGATGGTCCATGAGTAGTTCTGTGGAATATTCGGACAAAGCAGAATGAAAAAGAGGTTCAGCCCGATGTTGAGTGCCACATTTGTCATTTTTATTGTGGCAAAGCGTATAGGTCGATTTTTATATCGTAGATAGGCAAATGGAATATTGGAAAATGCATCGATAGCGATTATGACAGCGAGCATCCCGACCAATGATTCTTTACCCTCTAACCGGATTGCTGAGGTGATAGGGCTGAGAAATGTTAAGACTAAGACTGCCGCCATGAGCGATGTAAAACCTACTGACAGCAATGAAGTGGTATAGACTTTTTCAGGGTCGGATTCTTTGTTGGCAAATCGGAAAAATCCGGTCTCCATGCCATAGTTTAAAATCACCAAGGCGACGGCTGTGAATGAATATAAGTAGCTGACTATGCCATATTCTTCTGTCGGAAAAATATAGACATATAATGGCACTAAACACCAATTCAGAAAACGTCCGACGATGCTGCTAAGCCCGTAGATAGCTGTGTCTTTCGCTAATGATTTTATTCCGGCCATAGTGTAGTCTGGTTTTAGGCAGGTTCTATAAATTGAACGCTGTGAGGTTGTTTTTATTTCGGTTTAGCGGGCAATCAATTTATCTCACCTGCCTTTATTTATAATAAGAGCCGACGTGGTTATAGATTATCTCTATCGCATCATCGGCTCTCATGATTATTGTGGAATTGTTATCCTTTTACGATAAGCAAATAATAGTTTTTCTTTCCTCTTTGCACAAGGATGTATTTGCCGTTGAGTAATGCTTCTGTGCCGATTGTGGCATTTGCATCTGATAGTTTTTCTTTATTGATGCTGACACCGCCACCTTGAATCATCTTTCGAGCTTCTCCTTTTGATGGGAACACAGCAGTTTTGCCGGCAAGAAGATCAAGCACAGGGATGCCGTTGGCAAGGTCGGCAGATTCAACGTCAAATTGAGGCACACCTTCGAAAACCTCAAGCAAAGTGGCTTCATCAAGATTTTTAAGTGCTTCTTGAGCTTTATTGCTGAATAAAATTTGGCTTGCTTCAACAGCCGCGTTGTAGTCTGCTTCAGAATGTACCATAATAGTTACTTCTTTTGCAAGACGACGTTGTAGCGGACGTTGACCCGGGTCTTGTGCATGAAGTGCAGCCAATTCTTCTATTTCCTCTTGTGATAGGAATGTGAATATTTTCAAGTATTTTTCAGCATCCGAATCGCTCACATTAAGCCAGAACTGATAGAATTTGTAAGGGCTTGTGTAGCGTGGGTCCAACCATACGTTGCCACTTTCAGTCTTTCCGAATTTGCCTCCATCGGCTTTTGTAATCAATGGGCATGTCAATGCGTATGCTTCTTTGCCAAGTTTACGACGAATAAGTTCAGAGCCGGTAGTGATATTTCCCCATTGGTCACTTCCTCCCATTTGCAATTTGCAATCCTTTGTTTGATAGAGGTGAAGAAAATCGTAGCCTTGAAGCAATTGATATGTGAACTCAGTAAAAGAGAGACCGTCGCGAGCTTCCCCGTTGAGGCGTTTTTGTACAGACTCTTTTGCCATCATATAATTGACTGTGATATGCTTGCCGATTTCGCGAGCAAAATCAAGGAATGAAAATTCCTTCATCCAGTCGTAATTGTTGACGAGCTCGGCTTTATTAGGTGCATCTGAATCAAAATCCAAAAACTTTGAAAGCTGTTTTTTAATGGATTCTTGATTATGACGCAATGTAGCTTCATCGAGAAGATTTCTTTCTTGTGATTTTCCGGAAGGGTCGCCAATCATACCGGTTGCTCCGCCGATAAGTGCTAATGGCTTATGTCCGCAACGTTGGAAATGGCGAAGAATCATCACTCCGCAGAGATGTCCTATATGCAATGAATCCGCAGTCGGGTCGATTCCCAAATATGCTGTTACCATCTCTTTTTCGAGCAATTCTTCTGTGCCGGGCATCATGGTATGAATCATACCTCTCCATCTGAGTTCTTCTACAAAGTTCATATCGATTTTTTCTTTTTGTTAGTTGTTTATTAGTAAGTTATCGGCATTGATGATTTTGTATTGAATGTCGATTTCAATACTGCAAAGGTACGGTTTATTTATAAAATCTGCAAATACTATGTGATATTTGTTTCTAAAGGCATCATCGTAAATGTCGGTAGCAACTCTCAAAAGCAGAGCGAACCGAGTCAACGCCCGATTCGCCCATATCTCTAAGTCTTCATTCTTCGTTTATTTCCCTGCCTGTATAATTTCTATCTCAGCTACCATAAAAGAGTCAAACCACGCATCGATTATTCTGATGCAAATTTTACGCTCTGTTGAAAGAGTATTTTGGGAAACCTTTAATGTTAATTTGTCATCTACTATATGATTAATTTCAATAAATTTCGTTACTATAGGATAATAATTGGTTAATTCTCCCAATATAGTCCTGCCAACATCGTCTAATTTTGCATTTTCATAGTAATACGATACATCGAGAGGTATTGATTCGATTAATGTATCATTCTCATATAAAGATATATTTTCTACCCATAGTCGATATTTGTAATCGCTATGCAGTTCTACTACTTTCCCTTCCGGAGGCAAGAATAACGTATAATATTCCGTATGTTTTACTTTAGGCAAGTTCTATAAATTAAGCTATTGTTAATTAGCGTATTATTTTGTATAGGCAGGTTCTACAAATTGATTTGGAAAGATTTTGATAATTTGAACGAGGAGATTTCAAGATTGAGAATGGAGCTTAGCGGGCTAAACGACTGACGAAATTGCAGAAAACTTCCGATTAAAAATCAAAAGCGACCAAAAGTCTGCAAAACAAAAGAAACAGAAATAAAAACAACCTCGCAGCGTTCAATTTATAGAACCTGCCTTAAATATAATAGAAGTACACGTAATTTTGTCAGACAACAAAAATTTTCTAAATTTGTGGCAAAATTTGAGGATAAGTCAAAAAAAGGATGAAAAACCTGGTTATAGTAGAGTCTCCTGCAAAGGCAAAGACAATAGAAAAGTTCTTAGGAAAGGACTATAAAGTGATGTCGAGCTTCGGACATATTCGTGATCTTAGAAAAAAAGATTTCAGCATAGATGTATCCAAATCGTTTCAACCGATTTATGAAATTCCGGCTGACAAAAAGGATTTGGTTAAACAATTAAAAGCAGCGGCAAAAGATGCAGATATGGTGTGGCTTGCTTCCGATGAGGACCGCGAAGGGGAAGCTATTGCGTGGCATCTCTATGAAGTGCTTGGTTTGAAACCGGATAACACTAAGCGAATAGTGTTTCATGAAATCACAAAGCCTGCCATTTTAGCCGCTATTGAAAATCCTCGCGATATTGACATTGATCGAGTGAATGCACAGCAAGCCCGCAGAGTGCTTGACAGAATTGTAGGTTTTGAACTTTCTCCGGTGTTATGGAAAAAAATCAAGCCGGCTCTTTCTGCAGGTCGCGTACAGAGTGTTGCAGTAAGATTGATTTGCGAACGTGAAAAAGAAATCAAATCCTTCCGTTCCGAACCATATTTTAGAGTCAATGGTGTTTTTGAATCTTCCGATAATGGAGTGAAATTGAAAGCTGAATTAAATAAGCGGTTGAGTTGCGAGTCTGAAGCACGCGACTTCCTTGAAAGTTGCAAGCTTTCACAATTTACCATCGGGAACATTAGTGTAAAACCATTGTTTCGTCAGCCTGCTCCACCATTCACCACGTCAACGTTGCAGCAAGAAGCGTCTCGAAAATTAGGGTTCACTGTAAGTCAAACAATGACGGTGGCTCAGCGTCTATACGAAGCCGGTCTTATTACATATATGCGTACCGACTCGATGAATCTTTCAAGTATTGCCCTGACAGAGATAGCCAAAAATATTAAGAATGAATATGGCGACAGCTATCTGAAAACTCGTCATTATCACACCAATTCAAAGGGGGCCCAAGAAGCTCATGAGGCTATTCGTCCGACTTATATCTCAAACCGCGACATTACAGGCACCGCTCAAGAAAAGCGTCTATATACGCTTATATGGCAACGTACAATAGCGTCACAAATGGCTGATGCCGAAATTGAAAAAACCACTGCCGACATTATCGTATCCGGCAGAGAAGAATGTTTTGTTGCTCAAGGGGAAGTGGTCAAATTTGATGGTTTCTTGAAAGTATATACTTCCGACAATCTTTTCAAAGAATCGTCAGAACTCCCCCCATTAAGGCAAGGCTCTCAACTTCTGCACGAAGAAATCACTGCTACTGAGCGATTTACTTTGGCTCCGGCTCGTTATTCAGAAGCTTCATTAGTAAAAAAAATGGAAGAACTCGGAATAGGACGACCATCAACCTACGCCCCTACCATATCCACAATTCAAGGGCGTGAGTATGTCGAAAAAGGTGAAAAGGAGGGCGAAAAACGCAGCTATAAAATCCTTAAACTTCAATCAAATAAAGTTTCTTCGAAAGTGGCTTCTGAAGCCACAGGTGGTGAGAAAGGTCGCCTCGTACCTACCGACATCGGCATGGTGGTCAACGATTTTCTAACTGAATATTTCCCTGACATTCTTGACTATAATTTTACTGCCAAGATTGAAGAGAAATTCGACGACATAGCCGAAGGAAAGTTGCCTTGGAACGAAGAAATTGGTAATTTCTATAGCAAATTTCATCCTGATATCGAAAAAATAAGTACGCTTAAAATGGATCATAAAATCGGTGAGCGTCAGCTCGGTATTGACCCGAAATCCGGTAAACCGGTCAGCGTGAAAATCGGTCGTTTCGGCCCGTTGGTGCAGTTGGGCGATACCACTGCTGATGAAAAACCTCAATTTGCAAGTCTGTTGAAAGGTCAAAGTGTCAGCACTCTTACGTTGGATGAAGCTCTGAAACTATTCGAATTGCCACGTACCATCGGCGAATTTGAAGGCGAACCGATCATTGCCGCTATTGGTAAATTTGGACCTTATTTGCGTCATGGAAGCAATTTCATTGCAATTCCAAAAGATATAGCTCCTCAAACCATAACAATTGAAGAAGCCGAACAATTGATAGTGGCTAAACGTCAAGAAGAAGCAAACAAGATTCTTAAGGAATTTGTTGAAAAACCGGGACTGAAAATTGTCAACGGTCGCTATGGTGTCTATCTCGCATTCAAACCTGAAGGTGCAGCGAAAGCTGTCAATTACAAACTGCCAAAAGGCACCGACCCGGAGTCTTTCTCCTTTGAAGATGCCGAAAAAGTGATGCAAGAACAAGATTCGTCTCAAGCTAAGCCGCGACGTGTCAAAACCAAGAAAAGCAAATAATAAAACATATGGTAGGTTCTATAAATCCATCCAAAAGCCTGCCAAAACAAAAGAAACTGAAATTAATAACCCCGCAGCGTTCAATTTATAGAACCTGCCATAATAATCCCCTTGATATGAAAAAAAAATATTCACGATTTTTGGCTTGCATGGCTGTGATGACGGCTGTAATTGTTGCTGTTGCCCCGGCTTATGCGGAAAAACTTGGAAAAGTGAGTAAGATTAACACCTCTGCCGGCTCTACAATGATTCAGACAGAACGTGGTATACTCTCAATCACTCCTCTTTCCGACAACATTATTAAGGTTACTGCCAATCCAACCGGTAATATCACTCCTGCACCTAAATCTCAATCGGCCATATTACAGTCGCTCGAGCCTAAAACCATTTTGTCTTCAGGTAAAGATGATGTGACTATATCGACATCAACCACTACTGTAAAAGTGGATCGTATGGCGGGAACGGTAAATTTCTACGATGTTAAGGGCAATCTGTTGCTCGCCGAAGAAGAAGGTGTCGATAATAGTGGCTCAATGCGTAGAATTTCGTTTGTCAATTCCGGTAAAGAACATTTCTACGGAGCCGGAGAGCGTGGTCATAGCTTAGAACTCAATGGAGATACGTTAGTGATGTTCAATCGTCAAAACTACGGCTACACTGCAGGCGATCCTCGCATTTCGCAAATGAATATCACTGTCCCTTATTTCGTTTCCGATAAAGGCTATGGGGTGCTGTTTGACGATTACAATTCAGCAAAATTGATACTTGGTAACACTATTGAATATCTGAGTGAAACTCCAACACCGATTTCATATTATTTCATCAATGGAGAGGGTACAATTGCCGGTGCTACTGAAGGATATACGATGCTTACAGGTCGTCAAGAATTACCTCCTTTCTGGGCTTTGGGATATATTACCTCAAAATATGGCTATCGTACTCAAGATGAAGCTCTTGGAGTGATTGATACGCTTAAAACTCGCGGATACCCTGTCGATGGTATGGTATTAGACCTTTATTGGTATGGCAAAGAGACAGATATGGGACGCTTTGAATGGAATAAAGAGCAATGGCCCGACCATCGCAAAATGCTTTCCGAACTTAAAGACAAGGGTGTGAATATGGTTATAATATCACAACCTTATATAAATAAAATCGGTGCTATCGACAATTATAACTATCTTTCATCTAAAGGAATGCTCGCCAAAGATGCCGATGGAAAAACTCACGATGTAACCACTTGGGTAGGCGATGCCGGTATGCTCGATGTCAGCAATCCCGACACTCGTAATTGGATGTGGCAACGCTATAAGGAGTTGACTCTCGATGGAGTCGAAGGTTGGTGGGGCGACTTAGGTGAGCCTGAAGTGCATCCGCTGACTATTTTTCATCACAACGGTCAATCCGCACCGCAATATCACAATGTCTATGGCAACGAATGGTGCCGTATCATCTTCGAAGGTTTCAAAAAAGAATTCCCGGAAAAACGCCTGATGCTTTTGATGCGTGGAGGTACTGCCGGTCTGCAACGCTACAATGTCTTCCCTTGGTCAACCGACGTTTCTCGTTCTTGGGGTGGTTTCCAACCGCAAGTCAACATTATGCTCAACTCGTCTCTTTCGGGCTTGGGGTATATGAGTAGCGATATTGGCGGTTTTGCTGTCGATCCGGCTAATCCTCTCGATTCCGAACTCTATGTGCGTTGGCTTCAAATGGGTGCATTTACTCCGACATTCCGCACTCACGCTCAGTTGAAACCGGAACCGTATCACTATCCTAATCGCGAAGATATTTCTCGCAAATTCATCAAAATGCGTTATCAATGGCTACCTTACAATTATACCCTCGCCTATGAAAACGCATCTAAAGGATTGCCTTTGGCTCGTCCGCTTAATTTCAACGGCGACAACAATGATGAAAAATATGCTAATGTCAATGACCAATATCTTTGGGGCGACAACGTGATGATTGCTCCTGTGATGCAAAAAGGTGCTCGTTCGCGTAAAGTGTTGTTCCCGGAAGGTAAATGGATTAATTGGAACAATCCGAAATTGACTTACAACGGCGGAGACGTGGCTACTGTGAAAGCTCCTTTGGCTGAACTTCCCATGTTTGTTAAGGAAGGATCATTCATTCCTCAATATATGCTCGAAATTGAAAACGTTGGTCAGTACGACCCTACTTTCCTCAGCGTAAAATATTTCCCTTCTCAACAAGAGTCTTCTTACACTCTGTTTGAAGATGATAGAACATCGACTTCCACTATCGAAAATGGCGAGTACCAATTAATCGAATTTTGCGGTAAGAGTGATAAAAATGCAACTGAAATCACTGTTGCTCCTGCCGGTGGAAATGGCTATGAAGGTATGCCGCAAATGAGAATGTTGACTATTGAAGTGGTAGGAGTAAAAGCTCCGAAAGAAGTAGATGCATCAAATGGTATGCCGATGATGAAATCTTCAAGTCTTAAAGCAATTCGTCAAAGTGGTTGGTTCTATAATTATGCAAATTCAACCCTCTATATTGTAACACCTTGGAATTACACTGAGACTACTATAACAATCAAATAATCGATTAAACTGCAGAGTTTGCCGTCGATCAAAATAACCACTCACTCGGAAATGCTTTACCCGCATATTTCCAAGTGGGTGGTTTTTATGTTACCATTTATAAATGAAACGATGCAACTATTAACATAACAACAATGCGTTAGGGATAATTAAGAAATGTAAAAAATTGTGTTAAACTTTTGATTGCTTGTAAATTATTAGTAACATTACAAAACAAACCATAAAATGATTAGTATGAAAAAGATAGTAATTTATTTGATGGCGATAATGCCGATATTGGGATTTACATCATGTGAAAATGATGAGCCGGAAAACCCGGTGTACCATGATATAGAAATCGATTCGGTAGAAATAGACGGAGTGACATATGATTTTGAATGGGTATGTAGCGATGATTTTGATTACCATTTGGGGAAACATTATGATGAGCCGGTAGTTTTTGCACGAAAATGTGATAAGGATATTGTAGAAGTGTCTTTTAAAGATGCTATTAATAATGAAATTATATATGATAAGGAACCGGTGGAACTTAAACTTTCATGCAGCCGGGTAGATTCTCGGAGCTTTGAGAGTTGTTAAAAACTACAAAAGGTTACTTTTCATAACGGGATAAGACGTATTATGCCATATAACTATAGTTCTCTAAATAATATTCCAATCTTCAGAGATTGTAAAAGTTTAAAAGATATATATTTAGATAAGGAATTTAACTATACATTAGAAATTTATTTAGATTTAGGGTGCGATTACGAAACGGTAACTCTTCATGTAAGAAAAGGAACAAAGGCTCAATGGAAAACAATGGAGCCATGGTCAAAATTCAGAAACATAGTTGAAGACTTGTAAAAAAGAGTCTGATAAAAAGTAGAGTTTAATTAATCGAGCCTGACAAATATCGATTAACCGAAACTACAAAAATATATCTCCACAAAGCCACTCCGGTCGGTTTTTGTGGAGATTTTTATTGCAATCTTATTGCGAAATAGCGGGTATATGACTAATTTTGCAACAAAATCAGATTATGCAAGTCAGCAAAGAGATTGAAAATATAAATTGTAAATTTCCAAAGTCGCAACGTCTGCATCATCGCAATCTTGTCAATAGGTTGTTTGAGGGTGGAGAGACTAAATATGCTCATCCGCTTCGTATGACATATAAAATTTCTACAGAAGAGGAGATATTGCAAGTATTTTCAAATTCTATACCTGCCGACATCTCACAATTACAGATGATGGTTACGGTGCCTAAAAAAAAGTTTCGCCATGCTGTCGATAGGGTTTTTCTTCGGCGTAGAATTCGAGAGGCTTACAGGCTGAATCGTGCAGAATTGCAGCAGGCGGTGACTAATTGTCAAAGAAAGATATATCTGTCGGTGTCGTTCATTTATATAGGCGATAAAAAGCTGCAATATGCCGACATTGAAGCGAAAATGAAGGCATTGCTTAATAAATTGACATTAACGATGGCACATCAAAATCAAGCGGAGGAATGATGAAAAAATTGTTGTCGTATATTTTGATACTCCCGATTAAGTTCTATCAAGGAGCGATTTCGCCTCACTTTCCACCGTCGTGCAGATTTACCCCCTCTTGCAGTAAATATGCCGTAGAAGCCATAACCAAGCATGGACCGGTTAAAGGCTTGTGGCTCGCATTAAAACGCCTCTTAAGGTGTCATCCATGGGGAGGTGGTGGCTTCGACCCGGTACCCTGAAAATTTGACCTATACACATGACTGTTAGATATGCAAATTCTTGATTTACATACTCACAATATCGCATCATCTGAAGGAATTATCTCATGTTCTCCTCAAGATTTCAATTCCAAGGCTTCGGGCTATTATTCTGTCGGTCTGCATCCTTGGAAGATTTCCGATGACTATGAAGTCCAATTGGAATTGTTAAAGCGGTACGCCTCTCTGTCTCAAGTTGTCGCCATAGGCGAAACCGGCATAGACTTAGTCAAATCAGATGCCTTGCTTTATAAGCAGATAGATGTTTTTAAAGAGCATATAGAAATTTCCGAGCAAGAGGAAAAGCCTTTGATTATCCATAGTGTGAAGGCACACGATATAATTTCATCTTTGCGACGAGAATTAATGCCGAAGCAAGCGTGGATTATACATGGATTCAGAGGTAAACCAAGTATAGCGGAAATCTATCTTAAAGCCGGTTGTAAATTGTCGTTCGGTCAATTTTTTAATACTCAATCGCTTAAATCCGTTTCTCCGGAAGAAATATTTGCAGAGACTGATGATGCTGATATCGACATCCATAAAGTAATTCGAAATATGTCGGAGGTCTACGGTTATGACCTCACCCCTATCATTGCAACCAACCTCACCGGAATACTTAAATTCTGATTTCCAATTTCATTGAAATAACATTAGGCAGGTTCTATAAATTGAACGCTGCGATGTTGTTTTTATTTCAGTTTCTTCTGTTTTTGCAGGCTTTTGGTCGCTTTTGAGTTTTAATCGGCAGTTTTCTTCGATTTCGTCAGTCGTATAGCTCGCTATACTCCTTTCTCAATCTCAAAACCTTCTCGCTTAAAATCTCAAAATCTTCCCAAATCAATTTATAGAACCTGCTATTATAAGTTTGCTATAAAAAAGAGCCGGGATGCGGACTGCTCCCGGCTCTTAACGTTTAACCAAACATCTTGAGTATGAAAAAATTTACTTAAATATAACTTTAAATGTTAGAGTTTGTTGTCCGCTGCAAACTTTAACCAAAGTTACTGTGTTGCTTATATTGGTGTTAATCAATACATTTTGATCTGCATTGATGTCGTAAGCACCGACGAGTTGTCCGTTCACATTGTAGATTTCGATGTTGTTGATAAATACGTTTTCAGGATTTAGAACGTTAAGTACTGAACCTGCTGCGTAAACATTGAGGTCTGCAGCTGTGATAGCTTCAATTCCGCTTTCAGCTGTAGTGAATTTGTTTTGAGCCGACCATTCGCTGACACGACCTTCATCGCAACCTGCTTTTACACGCCAGATGTAAGATGTTTTAGGAGCAAGGTTTGTAAGTTCATATTGAGTTGCTTCAAGTCCGAGAACTTCAGTGTAAGTAGTTTCAGAGCTTGCACGCCAATTGATATCCCATGTAAGGTTGTTTTCGCCTTCGTCCCAAAGTAGAGTTGCACTATTTTCTCCTACATTTTCCACTCTTAAGTTTTCCGGTACTGCACATACAGGAATTTCTGAAGTAGTGAATTTCTCATATTCTGTCCAAAGACTTTCTGTTTGTGGTTGGTCAGGGCAGAATCCACGTACGCGGAATTCATATTCAGTGGCAGGTTCGAGTTCGGTCATTTCGAATGAAGGATTAGAAAGAATCAATACATTGTATTCTTCTTCGCTTGTCATGCGATATTCGATTTCATAACCGAAAGAAGTACCTTCCCAAGAGAGAACTGCTTTGTTGTGAGTAGCTTCAACTTGAACGTTAGTTGGCATAAAACAAGTTTCGGTAAGTGTAGTTGCTACAGCTGTTTCGGTCCATTCGCTGACATCACCTTCTGCATTTGAACATACAGTTTGCATTGCATATTCGTAAGTTGTAGCAGGTTTAAGGTTGTAGATTGACATATCAGGACGTTGGAATTTAACTTCATTCCAAGTTTCTGTTCCTTGTTCGCGATAGCGTACATTGTAAGCGGCAGCTTCAAATGTCCATTTGAATGTAATGAAGTAAACGTCAGGAGTTGCTGTAAGATCTTCAACTGCATAACATGGGTCGTTGGCAAGTGTTGTGAATGTTACAGTAGCAGGACGTGCGATGTCATCTTCTGCACATGCTTTCGATACGCCCACTTCGTAAGTTGTACGTGGTTCAAGGTCAGTGAATTCCCATGAAGTTTCTTGTGTTTTAACATCATAGTTCTTTTCAGTTTCGCCTTGTTTGCGAATATAGAGCATCCAATCTTGAGAATCGTCTTTTGTTCCTGTCCAAGACACTTTTGCAGATGAACCCAACACTTCGTCGGCTACAATTACTGCATCGTTAGGGCAAGTTTCTGCGATTTCCATTGATTTCATTTGGAGGTAGCTTGCACTACCTGTTTCGCAAGTTATGAGAAGACCGAGACGGCAATCACCGCTATAGCCCTTAAGTGTGGCTGTATATGATTGAGATTCTCCATCACCCGGAGCGGCTTCGCTAAGCACTACGTCTGCTGTTGTGAATGTTTTACCGCCGTCAGTAGATACTACGATATTGACTTTTTCATCTTCTGAACCTCCTGACATAATTGATTCTAATTCGTAAGTAACAGTGTAGTTGACATCGCCTTCGCCGAAGTTGAGTACAGGAGAAAGTATCCATGCATTTGCAGGTGCTTTAGGCATTTCAAGCATGATGAAGTGTCCTCCGAGTCGATTGGTCATTGCATACCATCCACCTTCTTCGAATTCAACGCCTGTTTCTGTTAATTCACCTGTCATAAATTCCCATTCAGGTGAGAGTGTATCGTCGGTAAATGCTTCCAAGAATGGTAGTACATAACCTGATGTGAATGAAAGTGTTTTTGACCAGTCAGATACTTCTGTTTCTGAGCATTTTGCTGCTACTCTCACTTCTACTACTGAGCGACCCGGAAGTCCTTTGAGTGTGAATTCTTTAGTGTCGGCTGTCAATGAATTCCATGCTTCCGTGCCGGCCATACGCCATTCCACAAGCCATTGTGTTTCATTGCCTTGTTGTTCCCATACGATTGTAGCTTTATCGCCTACTACTTCTTTCACTGCTAAATCAACAGGATAGTCGCATGCTTTCTTTTCTTCGATACGGAAATTCTTTACATATGCATAGATTCCGCCTGTTTTGCATGTGTAGCGAATGCGTACTTTTACCGGAGTACCGTCGCTTTCAAAGGTTGCTCTTTGATTTAAGTATTGGTATTTTTCTGTGAATGAAGGGGCGTTATCTTTGTTGATTGTCAAAACAGGTGTCCATGTCGCTTCATCTTCAGATGTTTCGACTACAAATTCTTCTCCTTCTGCCCATTCAGTGAATGGTGTAATTGTAGGATTCCATGTCATTCCGGTTTGTTGCCACATTGTGAAGTCAATCATAAGGCGGTTTTCGCCTTCTGCCGGTGTAAACCATTCGGTTGTAATTGTGTAATCGGTATCAATTGTTGATTTTCTGATGTAGAATGCATAATCCACTTCTTTATCGTTAGTTACTGTGAATCCATTTAATGTAGCTCCATATTCACATCCACCAAAGAGTGCTTCCATATCAAATTCAAAAGGTGTAGTTGCATTTGTGATGTCGCTTACGATAGCAGTGTCTGTAGAATATTCGCCTGCATCATTTTTGCTCCATGCCATAAAGTGGTACACTGTGTTTGGCTCAAGTCCGATTACATTTTCTGACATTTCTGTCTCTGCTTTGCCTACATAGCATACTGTACCGCCACCTTCGATTTTATCGCCTACTGCATATTCACCTGTTGGTGTGCCAAATACACCTGTGCCTAACCATGTCACGTGTGGATCATTTCGTAATGGAACTTTAGTGTAAGCCACCAATATGTCATGATTGCTTTCATTACCTTCAAATATCACTTCAAGCATCTTTAATGCTTTATCTCCTATTTTGATTGATTTTGGGGCTGCAGGTGCTGATGTGACAAGTTCTTGAGGCACTTCGGCCAAATTATATTTTGGTCCATAAGAACACAATGAGTTTGTGGCAATAACGCTTACACAATATGTTGTTTCAGGAAGAATTTCTATTTCAGGACTTTCTCCCCATTTATCCAATGTAGTAAATGTAGTTTCTTCGGTGAATCCCAATACTGTAGAATTGCCGATTACGTCTAATCTTTTGTATGTCGTTCCGTCGGTTGGTAGATCTGTTGTTGTTGGTGCTCCGCCTTTGGTAAGCAGTACCAAGTAGCGGTCAACTCCGTTTTCAGCTGCTGTAAACGAACCGTTAAGTGCAGAAGAACCTGCTTCTACTGTTACTCCTGAAGCTTGTGCTGTCGGTGTTACACAATCCGGACCGGGTACAAAGGTAAATGTCAATCCGTCGGCAGGGCTGTAAGACTTGCTCCATTCGAGTTCATTATCATCGTATGACTTTTCTGCTGCTGACCATGCGTAGTCATCACCATTTGCAAGAGTGATAAAATCATAATCATCACCTTTTAAACCAACTTGTACTATAGTAGATGTCCATTCGTCATCTTCTGTCCATTGGTCGTTCCATTTGTTGTAAATAAAATCAATTGAATTGGTAGTTTCATTAAGACGGATTTGTAGGTCGGCTTCGTAGCCTGTTGCCGGAATCCCGATATTTTTGAATTGTACTACCAATGTGCGATTTGGAGATTCTCCCAATAGTTTATAGCTGATCTCTGTATTTTCTCTTCCTTCCACTGTTTTCCAATGAGTCACTGCTGATTGAATGATATTCAATGTCGACATTTCTGTGTCGGTCAAGAACCAGCGTGATCTTGAAGGATCAACTGTAAACTCGTCTTTGCCAAGGAAAATTGCAAAGTTTGAACCAATGGCAAATTTGTTCATTTTTTTGTTGTTGTAAACAAAATCGAAACCAATGTCAAAACCGGCTCCGGTTGTTTCGTCGCCTGTCGACTCAGTACTTCCCATCCATACTAAACCATTGCTGAAAGATGTTAAATCATCAGGATTGGTCATTTTCGTGCCATCTGTGATTTCGGAGTAAGTACCCGTACTACTTGTAAATGTGTAACCCATTATCGGTTGTGCCACTGAATATGCACAACAGAGTAGACCGGCCATTAAAGTAAATAATAGTTTTCTCATACTCTTATAGTTTAAATTGTTAATAATTATGGTTTGCCGACCGAAATCGGCAAACCGATCGTTATCTAAATAATTATTTTACTGCTACTTTGACAGCTTTGTCGCCGTTACGTACAATGTAGATGCCTGCAGAAAGATTCTCTTTAGAAACTTCCATTCCGTTGACATTATACACTTTTGAACCTTCCGGTGCGTTTATGTTGTTGCCAACTACTTTCACATCTTCCAATCGGTCGCTTTCGATTGATTCCACTGCTGCCGGTTCGCCTACTGTGCCGTCAACATTGATGCGTTGCATATAAACTTTGGTTCTGCTAAATGATGTGCTGTTTTCTGAATCGATACCTTCGATATATCGTTTGTCTGTCCAAAGTGCTACCCAATATTCATTGTCGATTAATTCAGACACTTTTAAGCCGGCAAGGTCGCCTACATGTGCATTTAATACGTAGTCTTCTTCCCATATTTGGTCGCCGGTTTCTTTGTCAAATTTGTGTGCATATGCACTGACAGCTGCTCCGTCGGAATATGAATTGTTTGACATATAGAATGCTACAATGTTGCCGTCTTCGGCAAATTCCATATCAAAATATGCTACAGCGTAGCTATTATCCGGTCGCATTTCAACTCCTTCTGCTCCCCATTCCAATTCGCCGGTCATCGCAACCTTTTGAATCATTATGCGTTGATATGACTGACCGCTGCTTGTCTCTCTGCGAAGCACATATAGATATTCGTTTGCTTCATCGTATAATAGTGTCGGTGCAAAGCTGCGAAGTCCCGCTTCGTTGCAATATCCTACTGCTTCACCGCCCACACCTGATGCAAAACCATGTTTGCCTTCACTTGTTACGTGTGCAACGTAAGTTTGTTCGAATTGTGTAAAGTTACGGTCGTCATACCATCCTACAAAGCAACCCCCTTTGCCGTCAGAAATTACAGATAGGAATGTCCATAATGGAATATTGCCGAAACCGCCTTGATAGACAGTTACATCTTCGCTCCATACTGATGAGCCGTCGAAATCAATCTTTCTTACCATCAAGTCTTGACGTGAGCCTTCTGCATAAACCAATAACACCTGATTGTCGCCGGCATCCAAAAGATATGGATATGTGAATGTGTTGGCTTCGTCTTCGATTACCATTGGCTCTTCCCACATCAGTTCGCCATCTTTCGATACACGTTCGATTAGAATTCGACCGCGTTCGTTTTCTAACGTATTGTAGTCCATCCATGCCACAAATATTGAGCCATCGGCAATTTGTGCCATGGTGTGGGCAGCTTGGAAATTAAGTGCGTAACCGCCACGATTTAAATCTAATGGCTCATCCCATAAAAGTTCTCCTTGTGGTGATAATTTGTAAAGGTGGCAGTTTAATGCTGATGTCCCATCTTCGCCTTGACTTAAATCCCACACGTTTTTAGTGTTCTGTGCTGCTACATAGATGTTGCCGTCATTCCCTTGATACATAATATCGCCGAATGCTTCCCATGACATTGTGGAATAATCGTTGATAATTTTGGCTCCATCTTCAAATCTGCATACACCATTCTTATCGAACGATGTGAAGAATGTTTTGGTGCTGCCTTCGTTTGGGGCTCTAAACACGCTTATTATGTCGTTTGTCTCTTTATCTATGCAAAAATCCCATGAGTAGGTATTGCCTATAGGGGACGTTACAAAGATTTCTTCGTTAGAATTCCATTGGGCAAAGCAACTCATTCCTAAAGTTGCTGCTATTAATAAGATAAATTTTTTTCTCATATTATGTGAATTTAATTAATTGCTATTTTTGTCGCGTTATTGCCGTTGCGTATGATATAAATTCCGGCAGGAAGATTTTCTTTTGCCACTTCTATTCCGTTGACGTTATACACTTTTGTGCCTTCCGGTGCATTTATATTATTCCCGGAGATGCTGATGGCATTGAATTCATCGTCTTCAATTCTCTCTACTGCTGTAGGCTCGCCATAAGTGCCATCGATATTAATGCGTTGCATATATAGTCGATTGCGGTCAAGAGATGTTGAATCTTCATCATCTTCTCCTTCGATAAATCTCTCATCTTCCCACATTGCAACCCAATATTCTCCATTAATAAGGTCGCTTACTGTCAGGCTTGAACGTCCGTCGGCAAGGGATGTAAATAGTAAATCTCCCACCCACATCGGTTCTCCTGTCTCAATATCGAATTTGTGGGCATATGCTCCGACTTGTGTTTGGTCGGCGTATGAATTATTGCTCATATAGAATGCAACGATGTTGCCGTCTTCCGCAAAGGCCATATCGAAATATGCGATTGCGTAGCTGTTGTCCGGTCGCATTTCTATGCCCTCTGCTCCCCATTCCAATTCGCCGGTTTTAGCTATTTTTTGAATCATAAGTCGTTGATAACCTTGTCCTGAATTAGTCTCTCTGCGAAGCACATATAGATATTCGTTTGCTTCATCGTATAATAGTGTCGGTGCAAAGCTGCGAAGTCCCGCTTCGTTGCAATATCCTACTGCTTCACCGCCCACACCTGATGCAAAACCATGTTTGCCTTCACTTGTTACGTGTGCAACGTAAGTTTGTTCGAATTGTGTAAAGTTACGGTCGTCATACCATCCTACAAAGCAACCCCCTTTGCCGTCAGAAATTACAGATAGGAATGTCCATAATGGAATATTGCCGAAACCGCCTTGATAGACAGTTACATCTTCGCTCCATACTGATGAGCCGTCGAAATCAATCTTTCTTACCATCAAGTCTTGACGTGAGCCTTCTGCATAAACCAATAACACCTGATTGTCGCCGGCATCCAAAAGATATGGATATGTGAATGTGTTGGCTTCGTCTTCGATTACCATTGGCTCTTCCCACATCAGTTCGCCATCTTTTGATACGCGTTCGATTAGAATTCGACCGCGTTCATTTTCTAACGTATTATAGTCCATCCATGCCACAAATATTGAGCCATCGGCAATTTGTGCCATTGTATGAGCTGCTTGTATGTTTAGTGCATAACCTCCACGATTTAAGTCAACCGGTTCGTCCCACAGCATTTCTCCTTTCGGAGATAGCTTGTATAGATGACAATTTAATTCGGAAGTACCTTTTTTGCCTTGACCTGAATCCCACACGTTTTTAGTGTTTTGTACTGCTACATAGATGTTGCCGTCATTGCCTTGATACATCAAATCTCCAAATGCTTCCCATGACATTGTCGGATAATCATTGATGACTTGTGAACCTTCTTCAAATTGACAAACACCATCTTTATCAAAGATATTAATGTAGGTATTGGATGCTGGGTTGTCGTTATAATCTTTTCCGGAGCCTCTAAATACCGTAATAATATTGCTTGTCTCTTTGTCAATACAAAATTCCCATGTATAGCAACGTTTGGCCGGTGCTGTTACACATATATCTTGTTCGGAATTCCATTGTGCAAAGCCACTGATTCCGATTGTCGCTAACATTAAAAATGAAAAACTTTTTTTCATGATGTAAAATTTAGATGTTGTTAATTTTGTGATTGTTCCGGAGATAATTATGTCGCCGGATAAAACTTTTATTTAAGTATAACTTTCATTGTTTCTGCACCACAACGCACAATGTAGATGCCTGCTGAAAAGTCTGACAATGATATTTGGTTCTTGCCTGTCAATACTTTATATCCTGATGCCGAATAAACTTCAATATCGCCTGTGGCTGTTATTGTCTTTGTGTTATTGTCGATTTTCATCGATGATTCTGCTACAACATTTTCTACTCCTGCCAATGATGTGCGGAAGAACGTACGCCATCCGGTGTCAGGAAATGAGTAGTTTTGTTCCACCATCGATTTGTCATCATTGCTGATTTTATACATCCCTTGGTCGATGCCGTCTACCCAATAATCAAGTATTTCAAAACAATACACTTTGTCTGCTTCCAATTCTATCTCTGCTTTATATAAAATGTCGGAACGATCGCTATAGACATTGTCAACCACCACGTTACCGTCTGCATCAAGCACTCGCCAACTGTTTTCGTTTGGCCATGGGTCTGCTTGAACAGTGATGATAACAGTCTGTGTGCATTCTGCCGGTGGAGTGAATTTGCCTGTCAAGACATTCCTGTCTGTTTCCTCTACTGCCTCTCCATTAAGCTTACTCAGGGCTATTGTATAGGAATTGGAGTCTTTATATGTGAATGAATTAATTGGCAATTTGATTACTTCTGACTTCATTGATGCCAATTCTCCTTCCCATGTGGCTGTTTGAACTTCATCATTGATAGTAATTGTAAATTCTGCTGATGTTAATGTTGTTACACATTTGTTTTTAAATGAGAATTCGAAATAGTTGAAACCGTAACGTTTTGATTCGATTACTGTGCTTTCCAACTCTGCAGCCAATGGCAATTCAAGATTACTGAATGTTGGCTTGGCTTCTGTTACATTCAATACTTCTTCTTTGCCGTCTGTCGTTACAAATGCTACTACATTGATGTCTTGTAACACTACCGGAACCCCTTGTTTGCGTGATTCGTTGTAAAGGATTTCTTCCGGTACGATGTACTCATATTCTTTAGTAAAATATTCTCCTTTGACCGGTGTGATTGCATCTCCCCAAACATCTGTGATATAGTCGCGTAGCATGCGTTGGTGCATATATTCATCTCCCATATTTGCACCATTTTGCGGACCCATTATATCATCTTGTGTCATCGCAAGATGCAAATAGTTGGTCGCTTGTTCTACTGCTGCTGTATAATATCCTTCGACTGTAATTTTAAGCACGCGTGTCAATGCATCACATTCTGCTTTCACATACAAATTGACCGGGGCATCTTCTTCAACCATATCTTTAGCTAATTTTCCCCAATTAGCACGACCGGTTGAGTAAGACGTCGAGCCGTCAGAATATTCCATTAATCGGCGATTCACCATCCCTGACGGACGTCCTGTCTCTGTCATATTCATCCCATCTCCTATCAAATCGCCATCCACTGTGCGATAGTCCGGCTCGTCTATTGCAGGTTTGGCATAATCGTTTTGATGAAGGGCTATCACATGGATGTTCTCCGGGTGAAAATACTGAAGATTGTGAGTGATTTCATGTGCTTGTGGGCAGAATCCACAATGGATGCCTGTAAATTCTTCTATTAATACATGGCGTTTTTGTGGCTCTGTCGATACTTCATAACCAATTACACTTAATGGTAACAATGTTAATGATGTTAAAATAAGGTAGATTTTTCTCATATTAGTTATGTTTTTATTTTTGGCTAAATTAACTATTATTCCCCTCTCTTGCCAAATTATTTACCCGTATTCTACTACTTGATATAAAAAAAATTTCGCAAAACACTACTGCTATAGTAATTAATACCTTGAAAATTAGAGTAATAATCTACCGTTTAAATTTTATTTTTTTTCTTGTTTTTTTGAATTTCAGAGCTAATTTTTGACTTTACAAAAAATATTACTAACTTTGCGACAATCAAAATTGCGAAAAATAATGACGATTGAAAACAAAAACTCGATATTATCTATCATTTTTCTAACTTCATTTTGCTTGATACAATTGCTTTTTGTAGCGTGTAAGGAAGACTGCGTGAGTGGTGCTCCGCAATTTTTACGCGAAATCAGAGATTCGCTCGACCTCAGTGTGCCTAATCAAAAACGTCTCTCGGAAAGGATTGATTCATTGTTGGCTTCTCCTAATCCTGAAGGCAGACTCTATGATGCCTTCAATGGGTATTGTAGCACCTTGCACCAACAAGGAAAGCAATCCGCGGCAATTGATATGTATAGCAAAATAGTAAAATATTATGAATCAATAGATTCTCCTTCCTCTGATGAAGTCGAAAAACTGATCGATTTATATATCGCCCTCGGTGCTGCCGTTGAAGAATTAGGAATGAAAAATATGGCAATGGACTATTACATGAGAGGCATGGACGTTGCCGATAAATATGGAATGGAACGTCAAAAAGCTATGCTGTTGAACAATATAGGGGTGATTTATTTCGGCGTTGCTGACTACAAAAGAGCTAAACAATATTTCGAAGATGCCGGAAAAATTAATATTAAATACGTTAACACTCAAACCACGAATCGAGAATTGTTTATCAACTATAATAATATAGCAGAAGTCTATCTCAAAAATAATGATTTCGAAAATGCTATGGACTATTCACTCAAAGCATTACAATATTTAAATGAAGACACAGATGCGTCGCTTTATTATATGATGCACACTAATATCGGTATGATTTACAGCCGTCGTAATAATTATCCGTTGGCTGTAAGCTACATCAGCAATGCCGCTTATCATCAGAAAAAGCACGGGTTCAACTCCTATTTAGTTGAAAGCTACATAGAGCTTTCTGAAACTCATGAAAAATTCAATGTTTTAGATTCTGCTGATTATTATTCGGATAAAGCTCTTTCGTTGGCTAAAGAGATTAGTAATGTTGCTTTGGAAAGTAGAGCCATGGAGCGAAAATCCGGTATTGCCAAAGCAAAAGGCAATTTTAAGTTGTCAGTCGATTTGCTTGAACAAGCAACGTCGTTAAACGATTCTGTGCGTACGATGGACAACCGCAAAAAAATGGAAGATTGGGAAAAGGTCTATGAATCGGAACGTAAAGCACAACAGGAGGCATCTCTGATTTCTCAGTGGAATCCTGAAAATATATTCTACGGAATGTCCGGTATTGTGGCAATTCTGCTTTGTGTTATCATTATTATTTATCAAGCTAAAAGAAATAAAGATAAAGCCTTGGAGATTAAAACACGTGATGAACATGAAAAGGAGCGTATACGACAAGAAAAACTACTTGAAGAGCAAAACGAGCGAAATCGTCTGCAAGAAGCCGTAGCACAGCGAAATCGTGAGCTGACAACCTACACTTTGGAACGACTGAAAACAAATGAATGTATTACGGATATAACTCAGGAATTGCGTCAATTATTGCTGGAAATCAATCCTCGAAGCAAAGAACACAAAGAACACATACAAAAAATATTGAAAAAACTTCTTCTGCTCGAACAACGCAATGATTGGGAAGAATTTCAATATTATTTCGAAAAAGTGCATCCGTCGTTTTATTCTAAGTTGGAAACCTATTGTCCATCATTGACTCCAAAAGAAAAACGTCTCTGTGCATTTATCGTATTGGGACTCCAAACAAAAGAAATTGCCGCAATTACTTTCAGAGAAGTCAGAAGCATCGAATCATCAAGAAACAGACTACGTAAAAAATTAAATGTTTCACCCGAAACAAATCTTACAGACTATATACGTACTCTCACTATAGGACAATCCCAATCAGACGAATAGCATTGATTCTTATCTGATAGTTATAATAAAAATTCCTGCCAACATAATTAGCGACAGGAATTTTTTTAGTTTTACATCCGAACTATTTCATGGCAGGTTCTATAAATTGATTTGGATAGATTTTGAGAATTTAATTGAGGAGGTTTCGAGATTGAGGAGAGAGTATAGCGAGCTATATGACCAACGAAATCGAAGAAAACTGCCGATTAAAACTCAAAAGCGACCAAAAGTCTGCCAAAACTAAAGAAACAGAAATAAAAACAACCTTGCAGCGTTCAATTTATAGAACCTGCCTTGCCTCAATAGTCTTATTTCTTTTGTTCTTTTAATAAATCACGAATTTCTGTAAGCAAAGTCTCCTCTTTCGATGGAGCCGGTGGTGCTGCAGGTGCTTCTTCTTTTTTCTTTTTCAATTTCATCAACAATCTAATTGCCACAAAAATACAAAGAGCAATAATAAAGAAATCCACAATGTTCTGAATAAACATTCCATAATTGACACTTACTTCTGCAACCTCTTCTACTCCTTCTGATGCCGGAACGGCTTCTGTTAAAACATATTTGAGGTCTTTAAAATTCACCCCGCCGGTAAGTTTTGATACTGCCGGCATCATAATATCATTTACCAACGATGTGACAATCTTGCCGAATGCTCCACCTATGATAACACCGACCGCCATGTCAACTACATTTCCCTTGATTGCAAAATCTTTAAAATCTTGAATAAACTTTCCCATATATATGACTGTTTAATATTTATATTTCAAAATCCTTGTCAAATAAACAGATTATTAATCTTTACCAAGTTAGCCGATTACTGCTTTCTTGTTGTTTTTAAAGTAATCTTTCTAAAAATTATGGAAAAATTTCGGCAATTTATAGGTTATTCCGAAAAAAATTCCTAATTTTGCAGCAGTTTTCAGCAAAAAAGATAATTTTAGGTACAAAATTATAAAAAACAAAAGAATAACACAAATAATATTTAAGAAAATGACAAAAGTAGGTATTAATGGATTTGGACGCATCGGACGTTTCGTGTTCCGTGCATCAGTGAAAAGAGAAGACATCGAAGTTGTTGCAATCAACGACCTTCTCCCTGTAGATTATATGGCTTATATGCTTAAATATGACACAATGCACGGTCAATTTGATGGCGAAGTCTCTTTCGACCTTGAAAAAAGCCTCCTTATCGTTAATGGTAAAGAAATTCGCGTAACTGCTTGCCGCGATCCAAAAGAAATCAATTGGGCTGCTGTTGGTGCTGAATACGTTGTTGAATCAACAGGTCTTTTCCTTACTCAAGAAAAAGCTCAAGCTCACATCGAAGCCGGTGCAAAATATGTTGTAATGTCTGCTCCTTCTAAAGACGCTACTCCAATGTTTGTTTGCGGTGTTAACGAAAAATCTTACGTTAAAGGCACTCAATTCGTTTCTAACGCTTCTTGCACTACTAACTGTTTGGCTCCTATCGCTAAAGTGCTTAACGACAAATGGGGTATCACTGACGGTCTTATGACGACTGTTCACTCTACTACAGCTACTCAAAAAACTGTTGACGGTCCTTCTATGAAAGACTGGCGTGGTGGTCGTGCCGCTGCAGGCAACATTATCCCTTCTTCTACAGGTGCTGCTAAAGCTGTAGGTAAAGTTATTCCTGAACTTAACGGTAAACTTACAGGTATGTCTATGCGTGTTCCTACTCTCGACGTTTCTGTTGTTGACCTTACTGTTAACCTCGCTAAGCCTGCTAAATACGAAGAAATCTGTGCCGCTATGAAAGAAGCTTCTGAAGGCGAACTTAAAGGCGTACTCGGTTACACTGAAGATGCTGTCGTTTCTGCTGACTTCCTCGGTGACACTCGCACTTCTATCTTCGATGCTAAAGCCGGTATCGCTTTGACTGACACTTTCGTTAAAGTTGTTTCTTGGTATGACAACGAAATCGGTTACTCTAACAAAGTGCTTGACCTCATCGCTCACATGAAAAAAGTTAACGGTTAATCCTGAGAACATAAATACTAAAAAAGGACTTTCTATCATAGAAGGTCCTTTTTCGTGTTTAAGGATTTGTAGTTGCTTACCTGATTCTACAATATAAAAACTTACTCCTTGTCAAAAAAAACATTAAAATATCATTTTTTTTTGTAACTTTGCACATATTAAGCAAACTTTTACAAATCACCGATATTAGTAACCAATAACAAATTCTAATAAAATGGGAAAAGTACTCATCATCGGAGCCGGAGGTGTAGGGACGGTAGTTGCCCACAAATGTGCTCAAAATTCTGACGTTTTCACTGAAATCGTTATCGCTTCTCGCACAAAAGAAAAATGCGACCGCCTCGCTGAAAAAATTGGTGCAAAAAACATCGTTACGGATCAAGTAGATGCTGATTCTGTCGAACAACTCGTTGAACTTCTGAATCGTCATAAACCACAACTCGTTATCAATGTTGCTCTTCCATATCAAGACTTAACTATTATGGAAGCTTGTTTACAATGTGGCGTAAACTATTTGGATACAGCCAACTATGAGCCTAAAGACGAAGCTCATTTCGAATATTCCTGGCAATGGGCTTATCGCGAACGCTTTGAAAAAGCCGGACTTACTGCAATACTCGGATGTGGTTTCGATCCTGGAGTTTCTGCTATCTTTACTGCCTACGCTGCAAAACACCATTTCTCTGAAATGCAATATCTTGATATCGTAGATTGCAATGCCGGCAACCATGGTAAAGCTTTTGCTACAAACTTTAACCCCGAAATTAATATCCGCGAAATTACCCAAAAAGGTAAATATTGGCAAGATGGTAAATGGGTGGAAACAGAAAACCTCGAAATTCATCAACCTCTTAATTACCCGGGTATCGGCGAAAGAGAATCTTACCTCCTTTATCACGAAGAATTGGAATCTCTCGTCATTAATTTCCCTACAATCAAACGTGCTCGTTTTTGGATGACTTTCGGACAAGAATACCTCACTCACCTCAGAGTGATTCAAAATATCGGTATGGCAAGAATCGACCCTGTCATGTACAACGGTCAAGAAATCGTACCTATTCAATTCCTTAAAGCGGTTCTCCCTGACCCGGGTTCTCTCGGAGAAAATTATACCGGCGAAACATCTATCGGTTGCCGCATAAAAGGTCTTGACAAACAAGGTAAAGAATCGACATATTATATCTACAATAATTGCAGTCACGAAGAAGCTTATAAAGAAACCGGAGCTCAAGCTGTCAGCTACACAACAGGCGTACCGGCTATGGTAGGTGCTTATATGTTTATGACAGGAAAATGGGTAATGCCGGGCGTTAGAAACGTCGAAGAATTTGACCCGGATCCATTCCTTGAAAAACTCGCTGCATCCGGACTCCCTTGGCACGTAATCGTTGATCAAGACCTCGAATTTAAAGATTGATAGCAAACACACTTCATAATGTTTACAATAGACGGGCTTTCCCGTCTATTGCTATCTTTATCACTAAATCTCTATTCACTAATATTTTACCTGTGATTTCGATAATTACAGCCATCTTCAACCAATTAGATATGAACCGCCTATATTATGAATCACTATCTAAATCCACCGACGGCGACTTCGAATTGATTATAATCGACGTTCGGACGACGGCTCTGTAGAATTCTTCTCTAATCTTCCCAATGTCAAAGTAATTAAAAATCCGGCTAATTACTCTTACCCCTACTGCCAAAACATAGGCATAAAAGTTGCGAAAGGAGATATTCTCGCCTTTTTCAACAACGACATAATCCTATCATCTCATTGGGATACAAGAATAAAAAACTAATAGGTAAAAATAATTGCGAAGTGCTATCGCTCGCTTCTAACGACAGAATGGGCGACAAAAATGCCACAAAAAAGCTGTCACGATGTTGGAAAAGAATTAAGGCAGGTTCTATAAATTGAACGCTGCGAGTTATTTTTTATTTCAGTTTCTTTAGCTTAGGCAGGCTTTTGGTCAATTTTGAGTTTTTATCGGTTGATTTCTTCGATTTCGTCAGTCGCTTAGCTCGCTAAACTCTTTCCTCAATCTCAAAATCTTCTCGATAAAATTCTCAAATTCTTTCCAAATCAATTTATAGAACCTGCCTTAAATACCCCATAATTACCACCTTCGGACAAAAGAAATTTGCCCTCAAACTGATGATAACTCTGTGCTACGGCAAATGGGATAAATTTTGCGAAAAAATCCACAAAAAATACCAAAACAAACTGATACCCGGATTCTCCGGTTCGGCAATAATAATGACAAGAAAAGCACTGAAACTAATTGGAGAATGGGATCCGACACAACAGGCAGCCGACTTCGACATCTTCTACCGCACAATGCAACGACACGAACAAAAAGGCGATATATCCCCACTAAAAACCGCAGCCGGAATTTTCCACCACCACTTTCGTCGCCTCACACTCAGATGCGACTATCCCCCATTTGCCGATGCCGACCACCTCATCCCATTAGAGCAAAAATGGTCCCCCTCCGACCGCACCCGCTACAACAGCCTCCTCTCCCAACCCTAAAAGATATAACATGTTGTTAAATAGAAGATAATACAAGTCTTAAACCGTAATTATTTGCAGATATATTAGGATTTGAATAACATCTTTTTGTTGTGCGACAAGTTTGTTCGTTATCTAACCAACTACCTCCTCGCAGAACTCGAGTTGATCCTCCCCATTTGTCTTTAAATGTATATCTTGGGTTTAATAAACTTTCAGGTTTATAGTCATTGTAATAATCTTCGCACCATTCTAGTAAACCTCCACTCATATCAAATATTCCCAGTTTATTACATTGTTTTTGTTGGACTGCATGAGTACACCGGTTACTATTTTGTGAGTACCAACCAATGTTGTCTAATATATTTGATCCTGAATATTCATAACTTGAGTGATATTTGCCCCCTTTAGCAGCATATTCCCATTCAGCTTCGGTAGGCAATCTAAATTTTGTGCCTGCAGGTCGTTGATCGTCTGTTAATTCGTTGAGAAGCGTTATAAAACGTTGGCAATCATTCCAATTGATTTTTTCTACAGGTAAATTTTTACCTAATTTAAAATATGAAGGATTATTTTCAGTAATGGCACTCCATAATTCTTGTGTTACCAGTGTGGAACTTATCCAATAATCAGAAACAGTAACATCGTGAATTGGTTTTTCGTCTGTGTTGCCATAGTTTGAGCCCATTTCAAAAGTTCCTCCTTCAACTTTTATCATTTTAAATATTTGAGAATCAATTGTAAAAATTATATTATTCTCATTTATAAGTTTAAGTTGAGGTTTGTTTTGGTTTATAGGTTGCTTGTTAATCCATTTCGATATATTTTTAATTAATTTTTCTTTTTCTTCAATTTTATTTATATCTACACAATCAATTATGCCTAATTCAAACAAAAACTCTCCTAAAAGTTGTGTCCCATTTAGTAATATCGGTACTATCTTTTTATTGCTATTCTTTGCATAAATTAGTTCCTTTAAGGCAAATTCTGAATTTAAAATAGAATTAGATATTGCAAGTAAAAATATATTTGAAATATCGATTGTTTCAACTATATTTTTTCTAAATTTTTCTCCGGGTTCAATTTCTTTAATATCTATCCAATATTTTAATGAGGGAATATTTTCTGTAAGATAATTTACAAGGGACTCCACTTCTTTCATATCCCGGCGAGAATAGCTTATAAATAAATCATACTTATTATTCATATTGAGTCAAATGAATTTGTAGTTTAAGATAATATTAAATTAAGGATAATATTGCATTAAGTAAAATTAATATGCCTATAATTTTTACAATTGTTGCAATTAAACCCTTAAGCTTTAACCAAATAGGTATTTTAAAAATAAACAACCATGCAATCAAGCATTGTGCTAATAAACTAATGATATTAGAAATTATATTTTCCATTAGAAGTAATTATAAATAAGGTACTACGGCATCTATACTGATTGCATAATTTACATTTGCGGAAGACCCTTCGTAGAATGTTCCACTGGTTATACCAACTGTTTCTCCATATTCGTTGATTAATACTCCTCCGCTACTGCCGTGATCTATTGGAACGCTTATTTGCATAAGATTTTCATCTCTCCATTGAGATACCACACCGTCTGTGATTGTATTTTCAAAACCACGAGGGCTACCTATGGCATATACTCTTTCTCCGATGTCAGGCTTATTTTTTGCTATAGGAATATAGTTATTTCCGGCACAGTTCACTCTGAATAAAATGAAATCGTTTTCTGCACTACGTGTTATTATTTCCGACACATTATACACTTCATTTCCAATTTTGATTTGTTCAAAGCCTATAGAAGTGCCTTGAAATACATGGTAGTTGCTTACGGCGAGTCCGTCTTCTCCTATAAAGAATCCGGAACCTTGAAATTGTTGATATTGATTTGCTGTATATATTAAAAATACAGCAGAACTATATTTCTTGAATATCTCAGCACCATCAAGTTTATGTTGTTTATGTTGAGGTTCTAATGAATTAGTTTTTTCCTCATCGAGTTTAATATTCTGATGAGAAGTATAGTTGTTATTTTCTGCTACTTGTTCTTTTCTCTCTTTCTTTTCTCTATTGCGTTCTCGTTGAGGCGGATTTGGAGTTTTGTATGCACAGCCGATTAATATTAGTATTATTAACGAGAATGTCAATATTTTTAGTATAGAATTAATTTTTAGTGGATACATCTCTCATTATATTTTTAGGTATAATATGTATTAAGAAACGCTGATTTGTTTCTTCATTATTTAAATCTCGCATTATCTGTGTCCCTTTATGTAGTTTCCCATCTCCACTACCAGCAACCTGAAGTTCACAATTATCTCCAAAATCTATATCGCATTCATTCCTCCAAAACTTTAGTAGGCTTAATGCTCGTTCGTAACTTAATTCATAATTTCTACTGTAGGTATCCGAAGATGCTTGACCTTCAATAATTACAAGATAACTATTGTTGCTGTGGTTTCTTAAGAAGTTTGCGATTTCGTTTCCGGCTTCTTTTAAATCGGATTTGTTGCCGTCCGGAATTATGTTTGAATATTTTTCGAATTGAACTTTTATGTTAAGTTTATATTTCTTAAATTCCTCGTCAAAAGTGAACCATTTTGCATCCAAATCTTTGGTGGATTCCTGAATATTTCTGATTTGAGTTAATTGTTCTTCAAGAATGTTGTTCTGTTTGTCTTTTTCTGCCATCGCTTTTTCTAATTTGATATAGTATGACACAAACAATACTAACATGACCAAAAATAAACTGGTCATTAGGTCTGAATAACTTGTCCAAAAATATGATTCCTTTTTCTGTTTTTTCATATTAGCTTATTTAAAACCATTCAGTAAAGTAAGATTTAATCATATTTATGATTTCTGGAAGCATCCAAATGATAAGTAGTATTGCAGCTACTGTAACAATCCAATTTTGTTTTGTTTTTTGAATAGTTTGTTGAGGATTATTGGACTTTTCTAATTTTTCTAAAGTGGAAGCAAGTCTGTTGTTACTTGATTCGATTCTTTCGGACAATTTATCAAATTCTTTTGGGAGGTTTTGTAATGCTTTTGCGACAATAGGTAGTTGCTTGATTTGTTCATCAAACATTGTTTGCATCCGCTGTGCTGATTCTAAAAATGTTCGTTCCTGTTCGGCTGCGAGTTCATTGAATCTATCACATTGTTTGCGAAGAGCAAATTCAAGTTCCTCACTATTTTTGTTTGCGGTGTTACCTATTTGTTCAAATGATTTCTTTAAGTATTCGTCTAAGTCGCCTACTTGCTTAGCAATCTCTCCTTTACGTTGTTCAATAGCATGAATTTCATCTTTGAAAAAATTAGCGATATTTTCCAAGACTTCAAATTTACTGAATTGAGCGATATATTCTTGAACTTGTTCTGTAAATTCATTGAGCTTAACTATATATCTGTTAAATTTCTCCAAGCTGTCTGTACAATCTTTCAATTCTTTAAGTACAAAAACGTTTGCTTTTGCCATTTTAAGCATATCGATTTGCTGAATTGTATCAATGATGTCAGCTTGGATCTCATAAGATGCATTTACTTCCTTAAGTGTCGATTTCAGTTCCTTGGAATTTTCAGCGAAATTCTGATTGAATAGGTTGAGATTTGCAACCATTCGATCAAAAGCTTGCGATGCATCTTCTGATAATATTGGAAGCAAATTGGCTTGCATCCACACGATAAATGAATTCTCGCCCCGTTCTTTAGCCAATTTACTCTTTTTAAAACTCATTGAGTTGATTGTAGTAAGCAATATTCCGGTTGCAGATGCAGTCATTGCAATAGCTACTCCAATTAAGAGTGATGTAGGATTGTCATTAAATCCTCCGTTTATTGCAGGTATAAGCCCTAATATTACACCTAACATAGTTCCTATTAAGCCTAAATATAGAGGAATAGGTGTTTGAACAGTAATGTCCTCTTCAAGTGAATCGCAGTGACGATCTACTGCGTCTTTTAGTAGGTCAAAATTAATAATGGAACCCTTATTATTACTAAGGTATCCATTAATGGAATTTTCTATTTCCAAATAAGTGTCGTTGCCACTACCTATAATCTTTTGTACGTTGCCATATTCGTCTGTCTCATATCTAAAAGAATCAATGTCATCGAAAATTTCACTGAATTCTTTCATTCTTGCCTTATTCTTTAAAAATAACCGAATTTGAAAGAATATAATTATGCAGACTACGAATAAAGTAAATATTTCTGTCTTTCCTAAAGTACTTAATAGTATTGTATTTAGTATGTCCATTTTTATGAAAAATTATATTTTTATGGCAAGAGTGTAATTTTGACTTTTTCTACAACTTCCCAACCTTCACCATTATTGCGTTTTTTAACGAGTCCTTTTTTTGAAAGAAGATATGATTTTGCACGGGAATATGAAGCACCATCTGATTCAATCATTTGTGCTTGAATGTGATCTTGTGGTTTTATACGTTCAAGGTCAAAAATTTCAATTTCACCCTCAATTTTATTTGCATCCTTCCAGTATACCTTAAAATAGCAATTGCTGTCGGGTGTTTTACTGTTTTTATATAGCGTATTTCCCTCAAAATCTCCAAGGTATTCACATTCTCGTTCGTTTGGAGTTGTCTGTGTTATGGGTGCTTGTTTTGGTGGCACATGTTGTGGTGTAGTGGTTTTAACGGTATCTTTTTCTATAGGTTCTGGTTCATAATCAGATGTGTCTTTTTTCAAATTGATATTTGATTGAGAAGTTTTTGAAGATTGAAATTGTTTTTTTAGGTTTTCTATTTCATCCTTTAATTGTTTAATTTGTTGATTGTTGTCAGGGGTTTCGTTTTTGATGTTATGTGGCGTTTTGTTCTTTGCAATAATGAGAGTGAATATGATGGCAATTATCAGAGCGATTGTAGCAGAAATTAGAGCTTCTGTCCATCCGATTTTTACTTCTATTTTTTTATCTAATTCTGATTTAGCGTCTTCTATATTCTGCTTAATTGCATCTATTTTGTTTTTGTTATCTTCTGCGATTTCAGAAGCTTTCTGGGCTTTTTCGATTGCATTATTAGCTGTGTTTTTTGCCTCTTCAGATTGTTTTATTGCATCTTCAGCCACAGCAATATTACTATCCTCATTTATTAATTTTTGTAATTCAATACAAACCCATTTCCTGCGTATGTCGGTCCAGTCTTTGGTTTGGGTTTTGTCCTGTGACCAAGGTAATAATACTTTAGCGTACGCACTTTTATTTTCTAAATTAGTTAGACATTCAAATTCTTCTTCGAATGCTTCAGTATTTTTCTCGGCAGTCGCTTCATCAAATTTGCCGGAGAAAGGAATATCTCTTGAATCTTTTATGCGATTTGATATACTCTGTTTTAATTGTTCCAATTTAGATCTATCTATCTCGGAAGGAGTGTCTTTATAATCTTCCCTTTGGGATTCTTCTTGCGCATATTCGGAGGGAGTATTCTCTTCTTCTTCCTTTTCTTCACTGCAAGAAAAAAGGAATAGAGATGGCATTAAAAAAGCCATCACTATTCCGATAAATTTATAATTAAGATATTCTTTCATTGTCTAATTTTTGTTTTATTTCTGTAGATAAATCATTTATAATACCTTTTAGAGGGTAAAAGAATGTTGTCTCGGATATTGGGTCGTTGTCTAAATCGGTTCCTTTTTGATTTTCTAAACCTCTATCAAAGTAAGTAGAAAAATCAGGGTTATTGATACAGAATTTTTTTGCGAAATCTAAAGATGGACCATCTATGTTTAAATTATTGTTAAATCTAAAACTTCTATTAACGTCATCAAATAGAATAATAAAGAAATTGTTTACATTTTCAATTACGTTATCCTTTGCTGTTTTAGAAGTAGCGTAAGTATCATCTTCTGTGCAAATAGGGGTACCGACACCATTAAGAATGATATTTTCGCTATTATCAGTTGGACCAAAATTAACTAATCCTCCTTTACATGTGGCTTCTTTAGGATTATTATTATCTTCCAAACCAAGGATCTCTAATCTTCCGTTGTATTGACGACCTAATACCTTCTCGAAAATTGTTCTTGTTAATAAGGATAAAACTGAATCATTGCCTCTAACATCATTAGTCAGTACCTTAATAATTTTCGAACCGTTTCCGGAGAATGAAATATGACGGGGTTCTTCTGTTCCCCTTACTTTTATTATCTGTGCTATGTGATAAATTATAGCAGCATAGAAGACTAAAAATACAATTTTGAAATTTTTATCTTCAGATAAAATTGTGCTGAAATCAATTTCAGATATATTTATACCCTTAGTTAAAGAATTATCTTTTAGTCCAAATAAGAATGCTGCTGTATTAGCCGGCTTACCACTGCTATCTATTGTATTGAAAATTTCTTTTAGTTCAGGAATATTTAAATTTCCCAATTTCTCCCCAATTTGATTTTTGAAAGAATCAATAATACCATTTTGAGAAGCAGCAAGAGCATAAGAATTTTCAAATAGTACGTTAGATCCAAATCTAAAGGATGTAGTATATTGGACATTTCCATCTTTTGAGAATGCAATATCTGTTGTCCCCCCACCAATATCTACATTTATCATACGAGTTGCTGTAGCATGCCTGCTGAAATAATATTTTATAGGTGCTACAGATTCAGAAACAAATGTTGTAGTGCCATTAGGATTAAAATATTTTTTATATGAGTCATTGTATGCATTTAGTAAAGCACCTCTAATATTACGAGGCATAGAAGTTGGGTAGAACCAAATAATTTCAGTATTTTGTAGATTGCCGTTGTTCAATATGACTTTGTTGCGAATCAAAAACATTAAATTTTCAATAAATGATTTGATATAATTATTGTTGCCACCCCATTTAATGTCAGTTATATTTTGGTTGTATTTTAAATTATTACGCTTGCCAAAAGTAAAACCAATATTAGTCATAGACATTGGTTTGTTGATTCGTCCCCAATCAATTGTAGTTGGGCATGTTAATACTGTTCGAGTGGGAAGTTTAAAATCGTTAGAACCTAAGTTGTCGGGGATAAAGTCAGTTTCAATAACTTTTTCATCGGCATGTTTTTCATACTTGAATAATGCATATAGTAGTTGATCGTCTTCTATGGCAAATGGTTTTGATTGATTTTCTGTTTTGTTACAGTATTCTATATGAGTATTTGAAGTTCCAAGATCAATAGAGAATTTAAAATCATTTATTGGCGTGATTGTTTTTAGAATAGGAATAAAAACACCTTGATATTTTTCGCAACCATTTTCTACTAACGCTCGTATATGAGTAAAAGATTGTTGTTCTATACTATAAACGTTTACGATAGTATTGTGTTCATTGTTTTTATTGCGACATTCTGTTGTAATATCATTTAATTGATTTGATCCATTAAAGAATTTTAATTTGGTTTCCGGTTCTCCGGTTCTAAAGATGCTGGTTACTCTATAGTGTGATTCGTTGTTATTGTTGAATTTGACAAAAGGCATCACAAAAGAGTTGAAACCAAAATTTTTAATTCCTCCGTCATTAGAATTCTCACTAATGTCTGCAGATCTGTTATTGTAATATTTACGAGAGTATTCAATATAACGAGTTGTAGCCGAACCTATAATCGGAATTCGTAATACTACAGATAATGAGTCTCCGGCAAGTTCGTTTATTTCAATCATTTTGACGCCTCCATCAAAACCATTGATTAGCGTATTGATGTCAAAATATTTGAAAAATAGGTCTTTAAGCGGTAGTAAGACGGAGAAACGTTCTTTACTTGTTGTTAAATTGCCGTTAAAATAATAATCGTTATTCGGGTTTCGGTCTACGGATATTATATAATCTTCGAGAAAGTCACTTATTGTAAGATATGGAGTTTGTGATCCATCGTAAGGAAGACGTCTTTGATTTGGATTTTCAATTCTATCCTTGTAAGGAGCTTTATTAGTATATCCCCATTTGTCAGTTACATAATTTAGGTTTGCGTATCTATTACCTACCTCTACAGGCAGTACAAGTGGTGCAGAATTTGTATCAAGACCTTTGTCTGCTCTTATTTTAAATGAACTTGTGTTTACAGGAGGAGGTGTAATATCTTTAAAAATTGGGTTTCCTAAGACATTTACAACATGTGCTGTTCCCGGAATAATAATATTTCCAAAATCGGTTAAATTCGCAACACTTAGAGCGTTTAATATGTTGCGTTCATTAATTCCTAAACGATTATATGTTTGGTCGAGATATGCATTAATTTCTTTAAAAGTTATTGCAAATTGGGGAATTGTAATCTTCATCAGCCACAGAGATTTGATTAATTCGATATTGCGTTTATAAAGTGGCTGATAATCGTCATCGAATGGTTTGTCTGTTCCGAAATTTATATCATCGACATAGTCCAATTTGTTTGCAGTAGAGAAAAACAATGTAGATGATGAAGTAGCTCCGATTATGTTTAATGCTTCCGGACCTAAACGGTAATTTAATAAATAAATATCCTGCATATTGTTAAAATTGAACTCATCGGCATCAGCAATCAAGAATTTATTTAATGAGTCTGCCAATACATGGTGTCCGTGCCAATGGGAAATAGCAAGATCTTGGAGCATGTTTCTATCCCATCTGATAATTTCTACTTTATCGCTTAATTTATCTATGTTGAAAAATATTTCGGCAACATCAAGTGTGTCAGAAACCATTTTATGATAGATGGAATTTCCATCGTGGTCATTACGTCTTACAACTTCGTTAAAAGCTTTTTTTACTAATTCAATTCTCGCAAAAGGGGATGGAATTGATGTTATTTCTTTTGTCGCTGTTGCTCCGTCAGGGTCTTGAATATTATCTCTTGCTGCGGAATTATATGGAAATGTCGGACTGCTATTCCAATCAATATATGTGTCAGCTCCGTTGGTGTTTAGTCTGAATATATGTGACATATTAATTATTAATTAATGTTTAGCCTATCTTTAAGTAATTTCTCAGTTGATAAATACATTACTTCTGCAAATTTATCTTCATTTGATGTGCTGTTAAGTTTGTTCTTGAAATAGTTGATTGCTCCAATATATGTTTGGTAGTTTCTGTGTCCACCGCCCCATCCTGTTTTTTCCGGATAGCCTTCCACTATAGTGAATGGATGATTTCCGCAATTTAGATTGAATGGTCGGAATTGTCGGATGTTATAAGTCATTTCATTCAACCAATCAATGTATTCTTTGTCAAATGATTTTAAATTCGTAATAAATGGGGTAGAGTAAAACTGCTGGCTAATAAGATTATGCGTTTCATTAAAGTCAACAGCAGCGGAACTTAAATCGTTAAATTGGTCAGCTATCAATTTTGCCTTTAATGCAAATTGAGACATTGGTTTTATTAGCATATTTCTCAAATCGTCGTGTAATGACAGGAATGTTAACGTGTCATTATCTGCAATATTTTGAATCCCTAATTCTTTATTAACAGAATTGTTTATATCGAATGAATTGTTACTGAAATCAGTTATAGCGGTTGCCGCTAACAATTCGATCAGGTGGGCATTGTTTCGCTGTGTGCTTCCTCCCTCAGAATAGTCGTAATTATCTGTAATTGTGTCACCTAAGTAGTAGAAAGCGTTTACTTGATTATTTCCTGCCAAATTCTTTTCGTAATATGCTAATGCAGATTTTGTTTTTGAAATAAATGTTCCGGAATCAATCGCTCCTTCAGGAGATGGTTTTACCCTGAAGTACGGAAGAATTGTAATGGCTCCTATTTCTGCCTGATTAATTATCGCATGGTTGGCAAAGGATGTTCCGGTGCGAAGAGTTTTTACTAATAGTGGAAATCCGCTTGCTCCGGTGCCTCCGAATATAGAACTCACAATAAATATTTTGTCGCCTTGGCTAAATGAGTTTGCAAAATCTTCAAATTCTTTTGAAGAAACTATTTGATTTAATACGACACTGCCAATATTAGGATTCCCTTTGAATCCTACATTCATGTCAGAATTAAGATTATCGTCTGAAAATAACATCTTTATCATTGCAGAATTCTCTCTCGACATACTATTTATATCGATAAATTCTTTGTAGCACATATTTTGAGTATTCGCAATAGGAATGTTAAAATTGGGTACGGTTTTGTTTATGCCTGTGCGAAAAAATTGGTTAGGATTATTATTATTAAATGTTAATCTACTCCGAATTTTAATGTAGTTATCCATTAATTCAACAGTTCGAGACATATCTGAATTGTTTGAGTCAGGATCTATGATGATTGGTACAATTTCATGTTGTCCGATTCTGACACCGGTTGCGGCAAGCATTGTAAAAGCACGTAGTACTCGTGAACCGGTACCTCCTATTCCAAATATATATAGTTTAGACATATTTTAGGTTGTTTTATTGTGATTAAAATGGTGCATGAGAGCAGTTTCTACTACCCCATTTTATTAATAATGAAAAAATAAAAAAGACCACTAAAGATATTAGCATATTTGCAACACCAAACATTACTACATTAGTTGTAGATATTTCCAATACAACTTCACTGTTTGGCCATTCGTCAAGTTGATGTTGTAATACCCATTGCCAGCCAACTAAAAAATTAAGTATTGCATTTATACCCAAAAATATAGTCCATCCCCACCATAATGATAGTTTTGGCTTGTTGACAATATAATAATATACGATAGCTGTCAGTAGTGATATTCCAATCATAGAAAATCCTATTGGAATCAACAAATTAGTTTGATTTGATGAGTAATTGCCCATAAGGTAATAGCTAAGGTCTTCCCCAAATAATTTTTGAAATAACGGGCAGTAAATACTATTAAAAATTTTATCCATAATATATTTTTTTAGATTATTTTTTGTTTTTATTTTTCTTATTTTTTTTTGAATTTGTATTTGGCTTTTTGGTTGTAGTTTTAATTTCTATCGTAGTAAGATATTCTCCGTTGAATTCATCGTACGCATTGGCAATACCGTCTATCAGATACTTCAGACCTGTTGTTTTTTTATTTTTTCCGTCATCTTTGGCATTATCTCCGGAAGTATTTTCTATCCAAGATTCTCCTTCTGTGGATGGTTTTTTTAAGCGAAGTGTTATAGTTAAATTTTTCTTGGATTCATTTAAGGTTAGAGGTAATAATGTCATTTTTTTTAGAGAATCATACTTGATTTTCTTTTCGCTACTCCAATTTACTTCGATTGTTTTACTGATGTTTCCTTTTTCTTGTACCTTGATTTCATAGTTCGAATGATCTTCTATCCATTTATCATTACATAATAGGGGTTTGAAATCAGCGTAGATCTCTATTTCAGAGTCTTTAGGGTGTAGTTTGAATTGGTTCCTTATTTCAAAGTAAATTGATTTCTTAGGCGAAAATACAATTGTCTCTGTGCTACCAATGTTGTATTTTGATAGTTTTTCGTATTTCTCATTAATTTTGGCTATGTATTTGCTGTCGCCTATAATCCAAATATAGTAAGGGCGTTTTTCGCCATTTAACTCTTCATATTTAGTTTGAACAACTTTGTCATTGTGTACGTGAGATTTTGAAAGCTCCTTCTCAGATATATATTCTTTATAATAATATTTTCCATAGAAAGGAGATTCCATTTTAATAATTTGTACGGTCAATTCTTCCTTATCTTTTAGTAATCTGTTAAATAGACCTTCGCAATCAAGTTTTGCATGTTCCTTAAAATTTTCAGGAGTTCCTTTGTATGGGTCATATATACAATCTGTTATCAATATAGAAATGTCTTCTTTTCTATTGAATGTTACAATACTATCAAGTATATCAGTTAATTTAGAGTTATTATGGTCTTCTCTTGTTACACCGGAATTTGGGTTTTCCTCATCATGAACTCTGCTATTAAATCCGAAGTACGATGGATTTAAATATTTAAATAGAACGTCATCAGTGTTATTGAATTTGTAACATGAATCATGTTGGTGAATCTTAGCTCCGATATAGTTTAGGTGTATGCTGTCAAGTTCTAATGACGAATTTATCAGAGCCATACAACTTTTTACACCGGTTTTTAAATTGGAACGGTCATCTTTCATATAACCATGCATTGAGCCGGAGCATTCTAAATATACCTTGAGATTAACTTTCTCTGTTATATTAGTTGTTGATTGAGTTTGGGTATTAGAGTCTGATTTTTCTAAATAAATGTCATCGGGACCTTGTGATAAAAGTGCAGTAATTACGATTATTACCAATATTGTGCTACCGATTACAATAAATTTTTTTGTGTTCATATTAGGTAGTTTAAATGTTAATAGGAGATATTAGGTAGCAAAATTAGTTAAAGGAGGTGGTTTTACCCCCCCGAAATGCTAAAAAGTGTTAAATATGTTTTTAAACATAATTTTCAGTGTTTTTCTGAGAATGTCAGGAGAATAAGTTGTTGAAGATTGGTTTTTAAGGTCAATGTTTTCCGGCGTTATAGGTTTTGGATTGGTGGGGTTAAGGTTCGGGTCGGTAGGTGTATTCGGAGCGAAGGCGTTCGAAGTTCTTACCAAATGATCGAGGAGGGTAGTCTAAAAGTGGTTGACGGATTGCGTTTGTATTAAATGAAAGGTCGACAGGGACAATTGAGAAAAGTAGTTTGGTATCTTTTATGGGGTCGTAGGAGTCGAGGATTTGTTTTGCAGTAATTTTTTTTGATGTATATGGTCCTGCCAAATCGCTTAAATCGATTGATGGCAGTGAGAAGTGTTGAAGAGTGGCTTCGATGGCCATTCGTGTGGCACGTTGTTTTCCTTCAAGTGAGTATCCTGCTATGTGGGGTGTGGCAATTTTGGTTTCACGAAGGAGACTAAGGTTTATGATAGGTTCGTGTTCCCAGCAGTCGATAATAGCGTTTAAATATTTTAGATTTATGGCTCTATATAAGGGGATAGTTTGAACTATCGGACCGCGTGCGGCGTTGATTAGTGTAGTTCTTTTTTTAAATAGATTTAAGCGACTTTCGTTGATGAGGTGATATGTAGGGTGTTTACCTGATTTTGTGAGTGGTGTGTGCAAGGAAACGATGTTGCAGAGGGGAATCATTTCTTCGAGAGAGAGAAGTGGATATGGAGTAGAGACATTTTGCTCTTGCAGAGGTGGGTCGCAAAGGAGTACTTTTGCACCAAGTTGGTTGGCATAGTCGGCTACAATTTTGCCGACATTTCCGTAGCCAACGATTCCGATAGTGGATTTTTTAGGTTTTATTCCTAATTTCAGTATCGATGCCCAGACGTATTGAGCCACTGCAGGGGCGTTGCAACCGGGTGCGTTATTGACTGTTATGCCGTTATTGTTGCACCAGTTGAGGTCGATATGGTCAGTCCCGATTGTGGCAGTAGCGATAAATTTGACGGAAGAATTTTGTAGTAGCTGTTTGTCGCAGTGTGTGCGTGTTCGGATAATCATAGCATCTGCATTTGCTACGGTTTGAGGCGTGAATTCTTCAGGGGCAAGATATTTCACTTGAGCCACTTGTTCGAGTCTGTTTTTGATGAAAGGTATTTTGTCTTCGATGAGAATAATTGGAGAATCAGTCATAGATGATAGTAAAGAATATAGAGATGTAGGTAGCTGCTAATAAGGAGTATATGATGACACCGTTACGAACTTTGCTGAGGGAGATGTGGAACGACATTTGAAGTCCGACAACCATGTTTAGAGTCGTTATGTAGGTCAGCATATTTGTATAGTCGAAAATGATGAACCATATCATCGCAATTTCCAGAAGGATAAAAAAGCTGTTGTAAGAACGATTTTTATTGTCGGTTGCGAATAGTTTAGGTGCATTATTTAGAGTCAAGATGATAGCAATAATTATGGTCAGACCTATTTCAACAAGCATGGGAAATATGTCGGAGGGTGGAGATGAAGTAAAAAAAAGGTTGCTTAAAGAAGGTATGTGGATGTCGGATGGAGTTATGATGTTAAGACCGAATCCTATCCAATAGGGAGCGATAATTCCGAGTATGGCAGCGACACATTCTTTGAATCTCAGAATATTCAGAAAAATGGCACCGAGTATGAAAATTGGCATTAGCAAAATGTAGGCGTATTGGAACATTGAGCCAAGTGCAAGGATTGAGAATATGGAAGTTGTGGCTGCGGAAGCGTTGTGTTTTCCATATTGAGAGAATAAAATTCCGGTGCAAATAGTTATAATCAAAACCATAATCGATGCGTCGCAGAGAGACGCTGTCAGCCAAGGGTTGGAGGCGGTGATTATAAGAAAGGCAGAGGAATAAAGATAATTGGGTATTTTGAAAAATCGGAATTCATTGTTTAGAATCAGCCCGGCAGCGGCGGTGAAAAGTATTAAGATAGTGTTAAGACACCAAGCGGTGAAATCAGGCAATTGCCAAAGTGCTACCGAATTGAAAATGATACCGAAGCTTTCTTTATTGGTGATTTGGTGTGGAGAGAAAAAAGAAAGGATAGCCATCCCCAACATAAGAATTGTGGAGATGGTCAATCCGGATTTTCCTGCTATGTTATTATATATATTATTGGTAGAGGGAAGCATAATGCTCACTCAATGATTATAGGTCGTTAGCAATGTCGGAACGGAAGTATTTACCTTCGAAGGTTACTTTTTCGGCAGCGGATTTCGCTTTTTCGGCAGCATCTTTGATGTTATCGCCATAGGCGACAATTGCTACTACCCTACCCCCATTAGTAAGGATATTTCCATTGGCATCTTTTTTTGTTCCGGCATGGAAAGCGATGCATTGGTCGATATTTTCGAGACCACTGATAATTTTCCCTTTTTCGTAGTTGCCCGGGTAGCCTGCAGAAGTGAGCATAACAGCGACAGCAGCACGATTGTCAAATTCGATTTTTTTGATGCCGAGAGTGACGTCAGCCACACCTTCAAGAAGGTCAACCAAGTCGCTTTTAAGACGAGGCATTACGGTTTCGGTTTCGGGGTCGCCCATGCGGCAGTTGTATTCTATAACCATCGGTTCGCCATCGACATTGATAAGACCTAAGAAGATAAATCCTTTATAGATAAGATTTTCTTCACGAATACCTTTGAGAGTAGGTTCGATTATTCTTGTTTTGACTTTTTGCATAAAGTCATCATCTGCAAACGGAACCGGAGATACGGAGCCCATTCCACCTGTGTTAGGACCTTTGTCGCCCTCTCCTACTCTTTTGTAGTCTTTAGCCACAGGTAAGACTTTATAGTCTTCACCGTCGGTCATAACGAAGACAGAACATTCAATGCCTGAAAGGAATTCTTCGATAACGACAGTAGCCGAAGCAGAGCCAAACATACCTTCAATCATATCTGTCAGCGTGTCTTTTGCATCAGCGAGAGAATCGAGGATAATCACCCCTTTTCCGGCAGCCAATCCGTCGGCTTTAAGGACATAAGGAGGTTGCAAAGATTCAAGAAAATGGCATCCTTCGTCTAAAGTGTCTTGAGTGACTGTCATAAAGCGAGCTGTGGGGATTCGATGTCGCATCATAAATTCTTTGGCAAATTCTTTGCTACCTTCTAATTGAGCTGCTGCTTTTGAAGGTCCGATTACTTTTACCGGGTGGTCTTCAAAAAAGTCGTAGATGCCTTCTACGAGCGGATTCTCAGGTCCGACAACAATCATATCGATAGCGTTTTCGTCTACAAAAGTGCGTATAGCTTCGAAATCAGAAGGATTAAGAGCTACGTTTGTGCCGAATTGTGCTGCATTTCCGGGAGCCACAAATAATTTTTCGAGTCGAGGGCTTTGGCTAATTTTCCAAGCGATAGCACATTCTCTGCCACCACTTCCGAGAAGGAGTATTTTGAGTTTTTCTTTCATCTTAATTTGAAGTTATGTTAGTTATTCGTTTTCGGAAGTTTCTTCGGATTGTCTTCTCCAACCGGTGCGACGCGAACGCATTGGGACGTTAGAGAAAATTGTAGCAGAAGATTCCGGTAATTGAGGTCCTTTATTAGTGATTTCGATTGCTTTGCGTGTCAGAGAGCCGTCGGATTTTGTTTTAGGCTTTAATGAAGATTTATGAGATTTGTTCGCTTCGAATTTGTTCTCTTTTTGCGGGTATGCTTTTTTATCATCGAAACGTCGGTTGTTTCGTTTATCGGAAAATTTTTTCGAATTGCGACGGTCATTAGAGCGATTATCACGTGATTCATTTTTGCGATTATTACGTGATTTAGGATATTCCGTTGTGCCGTATTTTTTAGTTTCCTTCTTCCATTCATCGTCCGATAAGTGGCGTACTTTAGGGCGAGATTCGCGATTGAATTCAGCGTTGTGAACAGAACCGCCTGCCGATTTAAAATCGTTGTATTTACCTTCGAAAAGGACATATTCGCGGAGTTCACATTCAAGATTGCCGTTTAAAATTTGGAATTTAACAGACGGTTTGAGACCGATTTCGTGGAAATGTTCATCCTTGTATCCGAGAATCCAAGCACTGTATCCTTTAAATACACGTTTTAGAGTGTTGCCAATAGATTTATACAATCCTGTCATATCATCCACGCTGATACGTTCGCCGTAAGGAGGGTTAGTTACTAAAATTCCGTCGGCAGGAGCTTCTGTCCATTCTTCAAAAGGACGGCAAGACAATTCGATAAGATTATCTACGCCGGCTGCTTTGATGTTTTTGCGAGCAATGGCCACTGCTTCTGCAGAAATATCGCCACCGAGAATTTTGAAATTAAAATCTCGTTCCATCGAGTCATCGTTGTAGAGTTCTTCCAAAAGATCTTTATCAAAATCCGGCCATTTTTCAAATGCATAATATTGGCGGAATACCCCCGGCATAATGTTGGCAGCGATAAGAGCTGCTTCAATAAGGAATGTTCCGGAACCACACATAGGGTCAATGAAATTGCTTTCCCCTTTCCATCCGGTTTTTAGGATGATGCCTGCAGCAAGGACTTCATTAATAGGAGCTTCGGTCGATTCTACTCTATAGCCACGTTTGTTAAGAGGCTCACCGCTTGAGTCGATGGAAATAGTTACGCGATTGCCATTAATATGCACATTCAGGCATAAATCAGCACCTGAAAGTCGAATCGAAGGGCGACGACCGTAGATGTCATTGAAATGGTCGACGATTCCATCTTTCACACGATAGGTTACGAATTTTGAATGAGTAAATTCGGTGCCGTTAATTGTAGAATCAATAGCAAAAGTTTTGTCAGGTGAAAGATATTTTTCCCATTCGAAATCACGAATAAAATCGTAAAGTTCGTCAGTGTCGGTTGCGGTGAATTTAGTGATAGGTTTTAGGATACGCAAAGCAGTACGACAGCAGAGATTAGCTTTATAAAGGAGTTTGAGATCTCCTTCGAAAGTTACCATTCTTACTCCTGCTTCAGCATTTTCGGCACCAAGAGCCACAAGTTCTTCAAGAAGGACATCTTCAAGACCTTGAAATGTTTTGGCGACCATAGTGAAAGTTTCTTTCATTGTCGGGGATATGAGTTTGTTGTTAAATCTAAAGGCAGGTTCTATAAAATGAACGTTGCGATGTTGTTAATTCAATTTCTTTTTGTTTAGGCAGGCTTTTGGTCGCTTTTGAGTTTTAATCGGCAGTTTCTTCGATTTCGTCGGTCGCTTAGCGAGCTAAGCTATCTCCTCAATCTCGAAACCTCCACGCTTAAAAACTCAAAGTTTTTCCAAATCAATTTATCTCACCTGCCTTAAATTAATTACTTATCAAAATACGATAGTAGTGGCATTCGGTTCGCTATAATCGTTGTTAAATTTATCTGTATTTTGAATGTTTTGTGGTTCAGAACTGATTTTATCGAGTTCCTCGTTGAATTTAGGGTTACGGTTGTAGGCCGGAGATTTTTCTATTTTATCAATAATTTCGTCGTCGTCGAATTGCGAAGGTTTCAGCACCACATATCGGGCCTTGGCTAATTGTTGATTGCGTTCTTTGATGCGTCCTTGACCGTATTCATCTGTGATACGAATATCAGTTTTTTCTGATGTAGTTGTAGTGTGTGGTTTATTTTCGTCGGAAGGGAAAATGATAGTTTCGTCAGGTTGTTTCGACTCATGAAGAGTTACATCAAAACCTGATGCGAGGATAGTGATTTTCACAGAGTCGCCGAGTTCGTTATTGAAAGAAACCCCCCATTTGACATCAATATTCTTTGATAAATTGGCAGTGAATTGAGTCAATTCGTTGATTTCGGAAGTTTTGAATTTAGCTTCGGCATTTCTATTGTAGCTCAGTTTGAAAAGCAATCGTTTGGAAGAATTGATGTCGTGGCTTTTAAGTAGAGGCGAATTTAGAGCGTTGTGAATTGCTTTTGAAACACGTTTTTCGCCTGTGCCGTAGCCTGTAGAAATAATAGCTGCTCCACTATCTTTAAGAGTGGTTTTGACATCTTGGAAATCTACGTTGATGTAGCAATCTTCAGAAATAATTTCGGAGATACTTCGTGCTGCATCAGTTAGAGTGTCATCGGCCTTTTGGAAAGCGTTATCAAATTCGAGGTCCGGATATATTTCCGGCAGGCGTTCGTTATTTATGACTAATAAGGCATCGACGTGTTTACGCATTTCGGCAGCACCGTCGAGAGCCTTTAAAATCTTCTTTTCGCCTTCGAAAAGGAAAGGGATAGTTACGATTCCGATAGTAAGGATGCCGGCTTCTTTAGCAACTCTTGCGACTACCGGAGCTGCACCGGTGCCTGTGCCACCGCCCATACCGGCAGTGATGAACACCATTTTTGTGCCATCTTGAAAAATGCTTTTAATGTCTTCTTGACTTGCTTCTGCAGCGGCACGACCTACCTCAGGATTGTTACCGGCACCGAGTCCGCCGGTAATTTCGTAACCGAGAAGCAGCTTGTTGCTGATGGGAGATTGTTTCAACGATTGCAAGTCGGTGTTGCTGACCACGAAAGAAACTCCGGGAATTTCTTGGTAGTACATATTGTTAACGGCGTTAGTGCCACCGCCACCAACTCCAATCGCTTTTATAATTGATTTGAGTTGAAGTTCTGAGTTATCAAATGCTTCTGAGTTGGTGATATTATCGTTATAGTTCATAGTTTCTGTCATTTTTAAAGTGGCATATTATTCAAACTCTGTATCTCCCTCATCTTCTTTGACAGAGAACATACTTTGTATTTTTGATTTGAGTTTATCAATAATTGTATTGTTTCTATTGATTTGTCCCTCTCTGTCATCCCCTTCGGAGGGGGGGTCTTCAGGATGTTTATATCCGCCATTGAAGGGAGGAAGGTCTTGAGTTACAGGCATTTTAAGACAATCTTCAATATCGTTGTTATCGGTAACGGCTTTGAGGATGCTTATGACCTGAAGACTTTCGAAAGCCGGAGCTTTAGTGTCTTCGAGGATAATAGTAGAAGGGAGGGAAGCTCTACGCACTTTCAAGTTGCTTTGTTGTTCGAGAAGTTGAATCATACCATTAAGGTTGAATCCACCTCCTGCAGCAATGATACCTCCCGGTAGTTGCTCATCTTTGAGTTGTGCCAAATTAATTTGTTCGATGATATTTGCTACTATTTCCTCAGAACGAGCCACAACGATATTGGAAATGTCGGAAAGTTTTATGCCGTTGTAATTTAGAGTGGAAGGATTTTCTGAAGCAATAGCATTTCCGGAAGTGGTTTTCAGTTCTTCAGCTCTACCTTCAAGCACATTAAGAGAAGTGATGTCGCGAGTGATGTTTCGAGAGCCTAATGGCAGAGTTGCCAAATACGCCAAGTTTCCATTTCGATAGATTGAAACAGAAGTAGTTTCAGCGCCATAATCGACTAACATACATCCTAATCGTTTTTCTTCAGAAGTCAGCACCATATTTGCCATAGAGACAGGAGTTATGAAGAAGCCGCGAATGTTTATTCCGTTCTTATTAAACACTCTGATGATGTTGTTTTTAAGAATTGGGCGACATACGATTAAATCGAATTGGGCTTTAATGCTGTTGCCAATAGTTCCAACCGGAGTTTTTGTCTCGGTTTTGTTGATGAAATATGAACGAGGGATAGCATCGAGGATTTCCAAAGTGCTGTCAATAGTGGCACGAAGAGCTTCCTCTTTGATAGAATTGATTATATCGGTGGTTATTTCTGTATCTTCAGGTAGATTGCGAGTGACTTCATAAGGGATGTTGCGAATTGAGCGACCGGATAAACCGATGTAAACACCGGTGATTTCTTTGGGAGTAACTCCGGGTCGGCGTTCTAATTTATGAAGTATTTGGCAGATGTGATTGTTGGTTTCTTCAATGTTTTGAATGATGCCATATTTGACACATTCCACCATTTTTTCTTGTTCCACTGCAATCACATCGAGCACGCCGTTTTTAAAACGACCTACAGTTCCAATGATTTTGGAACTGCTGATTTCAATAGCTGCGATATATTTTTCTTCGTTCATATTTAGAGAGTTTTAGCCGATTGTTTATTATTGTTGAAGTGTCGTATTGTCTGATTCTGTTTCATTTCCGGTCACGATTAATGTCTGAGCTTGTAATGATATTTCGTCATAATCGATGCTGTCGTTGTCGATGACATTATTGTGGTGACGTTTACTTTTGTCTTTGCGACTTGCTACGATTTGATTTTTGAATTTCACAGAGATGGTATCGTAGGCTTCCCAACCTTTGTAGGGGATTACTTTTTCATACATTAGTTTGATGTTACGGAATTTTGAAGGGAGGTCGCAGGTGTCGCCAATATTTATGACGTGGCCTTTGATGCGTGGCACCAAAATGATGTTGTTTTTAGAGTCAGCCACTATCATCGTTATAAGATTTTTCATCAGTGAGTCTTTGCTTATTTGTCGTGTCACAGGGAGGATGTCGGCAGCACGGAAAGAATCATTGAATTTGCCTTTGACAACGGGGACATCGACAAAATATTCGGCGATGGCATCGATTTGTTTGCCATCTTTATTGATGTAGTAGCTTAAAGTGTCGGAAAAAATTCTGATTTCAGGAATCATAGGGACGATGTTGAGATAAATCTTGCCATCATTCATTTTGACACATTCGACTTTTTCGAAATTGTTTATTGAGCTGAAGTAGCGTTCGAGGCTATCAGTATTGATTTCGGAAATTGAGTAATTTCCATAGTTGAGAACAAGGTCATCAAGTTGTGAGAAGATGCCTTCTGTAGTCACAAATGAAGCAGGAGCAGAAGAGTGGATAACAGGGGTAAATCCGGTACATTTGATGCTGTCTGCTTTTTGGTCAGCCCATATGCCCGCAATTGCTGTGTAAGACAGCAATACCAAGAGAATCAACCATTTACCTACTGTTTTCTTCATCGTCAATGTGCTTGTTTACTGAGTAAGGTTTGTTCGATGTCGTCGAGCATCACATTAATGTCGGCAGCACCTAAAGTCATTAAGATGTCAAAGTTACGATTTTTTATCAATTCAAGCAAATCTTTACGCAGACAAAGTGTTTTATCTGAAGATTTTATTTTGTTGAATATTATTTCAGATGTAACTCCTTCGATTGGTAATTCACGAGCAGGATATATCTCACACATAATCACTTCGTCAGCGTAAGAAAGAGATCCGGCGAATCCGTCAGCAAAATCTCGAGTGCGGGTGTAAAGATGAGGTTGAAAAATCACACTCAATCGTCGATGAGGATATAATTTTTTGACAGATTCGATGGAAGCTTTCACTTCGTTAGGGCTGTGAGCATAGTCGTCGATGAGGACAGGAGTGTTTGGCTTGTCGGATTTAAGACGGATTTCAAAACGTCGTTTAGCACCCAAAAAGCTTTCCATTGCTTTACGAATGAACTGTTCCTCTACTCCAAGCTTATGAGCTGTGGCAATAGCGGCAATGGCGTTGTCGATGTTGATTTCGATTGGGACACCGAGTTTGATGCGGTCAATGCGGCAGTCGGGAGCTACGAAATCAAAATATAGTTCGCCATTTTCGTATGAGATGTTTTCGGCATGGTAATCCCCCATAGAAGTACTGCTATATGTGGCAACTTCTACCCCACTCTGAGGTCTTGGAATTAGTTTTAATCCTGTGTGAATGAGTAATGTACCTCCCGGCTGAATCAAACTTGTGAAATGAGCGAAACTTTCGAGATAGTTTTCTTCATTACCGTATATGTCGAGGTGGTCAGGGTCGGTCGATGTTATAATAGCAAAATTAGGCGACAAGTGATGGAAAGAGCGGTCATATTCATCAGCTTCAATGACAGAATAATCAGAGTTGTCGCTAAGTAGCAGGTTGCTGTTGTAGTTGCGTAGGATTCCCCCTAAAAATGCATTGCAGCCGATAGGAGATGTGTGTAGCAGATGAGCTATCATAGAAGAGGTAGTGGTCTTCCCGTGAGAGCCGGCCACACATATACCCTTTGATTGTCGGGTGATTTTTCCTAATAAAGCGGCACGTTTGATAACCTCGAATCCGTTGGAACGAAAATAATTGAGTATTTGATTATTATCAGGTACTGCAGGTGTGTAAACGACTAAAGTGCTATTAGGATTTTTGAAATCTTCAGGCAACGTGTTGATGTCGTCGGAATATGTGATAGTAGCACCTTCCTTTTGCAAAGCGGCTGTAAGTTCGGAAGGTGTACGGTCATATCCTGCCACATTATCACCTTTTGAGAGATAGTATCTGACAAGGTTAGCCATTCCGATGCCCCCGGCACCTACAAAATATATGTTATGTTTAGTCATTTTCTATTGAGTAAATAATTTATTGAATCAGACTGAGAGCAATATCGACGATTTTTTCGTCGCTGTCAGTCAATGCTAATTTGCGAATATTTTGACTCATCGTTTCAAGTCGGTTGCCATCTTGAATAGTTGCGATTATAGTGTCTGCAAGTTTATTTTGAGCTTCATTGTCGGCAATCATTATTGTAGCATCATTATTTGCAAGGGCAAGAGCATTTTTAGTCTGATGGTCTTCTGCTACATTGGGTGATGGCACAAGAATACAAGGTTTGCCAAGCAGTTCGAGTTCGGAAATTGATCCCGCACCGGCTCTTGAGACAACTAATGATGCAGCATGGTATGCAGTAGCCATATCAGTGATGAATTGAGTGACGACAATCCCTTTAATCCCTTTGGCTGCAGTGATTCCTTTATCACCGTATGATTTGCCTGTTTGCCAAATCAATTGAATTCCTAAATCTGAGAATCGTTGAAGATTATTACATATTGCTTCATTTAAAGTGAAAGCACCAAGACTTCCGCCGATGATAAGCACAGTAGGTTTGTCGGCATTTAACCCAAAAGAAGCGATAGCATCGGCTTTAGTTTTTGAGAATGACAGAATATCTTTTCTGACCGGGTTTCCTGTTAAAACGATTTTGTCTTTCGGAAAGAATCTTTCCATATCGGGGTATGCAACGCATATTTTGTCAGCTTTTTTTGCTAACAATTTGTTAGTAACACCGGCGTATGAATTTTGTTCTTGTAATAGTGTTGGAATGCCTTTCTTTTGTGCCGCTTTAAGAGTAGGTCCGCTTGCATATCCACCCACACCAATTGCAAGATCAGGTTTAAAATCTTTGATTATTTTGTTGGCTTTACGTATGCTACGCCATAATTTTAAGAGTACTGCAAAATTTTTAAACAAATTTTTTCGATCGAAACCGGCTACGGGGAGACCTTCAATCGGGTAACCTGCCGCAGGGACTTTTTCCATCTCCATTCGATTTTCTGCCCCGACAAAAAGTATTTCTGCTCCAACTCTGTTTTTGATAGCATTAGCAATGGATAGAGCCGGGAAAATATGTCCACCGGTACCCCCTCCACTGACTATGATACGATATTTTTTCTGTGTCATTACTCTTTGTTTTTATATAAAATTTGAGTCGGGTTGGCTGCTTGAAGCTCATCCGGCAATTCTTTTTTGTCTTTGTTGTTTTCTTTTTTAGATTTGTTGAGAGTGGCAAATCTGCTAACACTGAGCATCATTCCAATAGCTATGCTCATCACTAATATAGATGTTCCCCCTTTGGATATGAGAGGTAATTGTTGTCCTGACACAGGAAATACTCCGGTGACAATAGCCATATGGACTAATGCTTGGAACACTATCATTACAGCACATCCGGTGATAAGAAGGGCAGGAAACGCTCGCGTACATTGCGAGGCAATGTATCCGGCACGAGCTATCAAACTCAAGTAAATTATCAGCAAAAATAGTCCGCCGACAAATCCGATGTCCTCTACAATTATAGAAAAAATGTAGTCGGAGAAAGCTAACGGCAGTCGGGCACTTTCTCGGGAATTTCCGGGTCCGTTGCCTAAAAGTCCTCCATTGGCTAAAGCGAAATTTGCAAACATCACTTGGCGGTTGTCATCCTTAATGGTATCGTTAGGGTGTACGCCCTCAAAAAATCGTTGCATTCGCCCTTTATGTGTGCCGGAACGGTCAACATTTGCTCCTTCTCCTTCTATGCCGAATGAAATGGTAACTAATTCTTTTTGTGCTGTTTCTGCTTCATCGTTTTTGTATTTAATCAAGTAAACCACACCACCAAAAACGCCGTAAATCAGAATAATTATCAACCATTTTTTCCATTGAATTCCACCTATCAACAACATTGTAAGCGACACTCCCATCATTAGTGCAGTGTTAGTCAGTCCGTTGGAATACAATGCTCCGCCGAATACTATTACGACGATAGCACTGATAGTGGCACCTCGATTGGTTATTCCTCGTGCCATTTGATGTTTCGCCATTATTGATGCGAGTAGTAAAGTTACTGCTATTTTTGCGATTTCTGCCGGCTGAATTGTGATGCCTTCGCTAATTTTTATCACACGTTGGGCTTCATTGATTACTTCTCCTACGTATGGTGCGATTAACAGTAATAATAATGATATTGATGCGATTACCCACGCCCATTTTTTGAAGTATTTATAGTGGATGCGTTGGCAAATCAATACTAAAATAAATCCGATAAATAAAAATCGGGCATGGCTTATCAGTGGGGCATAAATTTTGTCGGCAGTTACAACAGAGCTTGAAGCACTATATTGTTCGATTACAGAAACAATTAATAGCACTATATAGATAGCCCAAATGTAAGGGTCGGAATGTAGTTTTTCTTTTGGCGTTGTTGTCTTTTTTTTGCGTTCCGCCATCACTTCCGATTCCGGTCGCCCATCAATAGTCTTATTTATGATTATATCGGTGTTATCCGGCATATTTTATTTTTCTAATTTTTTTACTTCGTTTTTAAATTGTTGTCCTCTGTCTTCGTAGCTATTAAATAAGTCAAAACTTGCACAGCAAGGAGACAGTAGGACAGTATCTCCCTTAGTGGCAATTTGTTGACAGCATTTGACAGTTTCGCTAATGGAATGAGTGTCGTAGATTTCGGCAACTTTGCCTGTAAAGAAGTTCAATAATTTGCTATTGTCCTTGCCCATACAGACGATTGCTTTTACTTTTTGAGTAACGAATTTTTCTATTTCTGTGTAATCGTTGCCTTTGTCTTTGCCTCCAAGGATAAGTATCGTAGGAGAGGTCATGCTTTCTAATGCATACCATGTAGAGTTGACGTTAGTGGCTTTTGAATCATTGATATACCTGACACCGTCGATTTCTGCTACAAATTCCAATCGGTGTTCCACTGATTCGAAATCTTGTAGAGCTTCTCTGATTTTATCGTTCTTTATATCAAGCAAAGTAGCAGACAGTCCTGCTGCCATCGAATTGTAAAGATTGTGCAAGCCTTTGAGCGATAAGTTGTCGCGTGGTATTTCCCACACGTCTTGCGGAGTGGAGAAGCAAATTTTTTCTCCATTAACCCAAGCTGCAGAATCTTCTTGATGTGTTTCGCTGAAAGGTAGTAATGTCGATTCAATATGAAGCCCTGTCAGTTGAGCCGCGATGATAGGGTCGCCTTGCCAGTACACGAAGTAATCGTCTTTAGTCTGATTTTGAAGTATTCGGAATTTTGCAGCCACATAATTCTCCATTTTGTAATCATAACGGTCCATGTGGTCGGGTGTAATGTTGAGCATAACGGCTACGTTAGCTTTAAACTCATACATATTTTCCAATTGAAAACTTGACAGTTCGATGACATAGACATCGTGATGGCTTGTAGCTACTTGATAAGCAAGGCTTTGTCCCACATTGCCTGCAAGTCCTACATTTAATCCTGCTTTTTGCAGAATGTGGTAGATTAGCATAGTGGTTGTGGTTTTGCCGTTTGAACCGGTTATGCAGACCATTTTTGCATCAGTATATCGTCCGCCAAATTCTATTTCAGAGATTACAGGGATATTGCGATTGTTGATTTTTTGCATCAGTGGTGTAGTGGGGGGGATGCCCGGACTTTTTATTACTTCGTCGGCATTCAAAATCAACTCTTCTGTATGACTCCCTTCTTCCCATTTGATGTTATGCTTATTCAGCATATCTTTATATTTTGGTGAAATTTTACCCATGTCGGAAAGAAACACGTCCATCCCTTTTTCTTGAGCCAGAATAGCAGCTCCTACGCCACTCTCCCCACCACCTAACACTACTAATCGCTTCATTTTGTTATTATTGATTTGAAAAAATATTATTTATTATCGTATTTTTAATGTAACAAATGTCAGTACAGCAAGCAAAATACCTACAATCCAGAATCGTGCTACAATCTTTGGCTCAGGTATTGGAGTGCGTGGAAATTGAATCAATGCATCAATTTCTCCGTTACCGGGTTTTTGAAAATGATGATGCAGTGGTGTCATTTTGAATACTCGTTTGCCCTCTCCGAATTTCTTTTTAGTGAATTTAAAATAAAACACTTGGATTATAACCGATAAATCCTCGATAAAGAATATCAGACAAAGGAGTGGAATTAGTAGCTCTTTGCGGATAAGAATTGCAAAGACGGCAAGGATTCCTCCTAAGGTAAGACTTCCGGTGTCGCCCATAAATACTTGTGCAGGGAAAGTGTTGTACCACAAGAAGCCGACCAAAGCTCCAATGAAAGCTGCTGCATACACTACAAGTTCTTCCGAACCGGGTATGTACATAATGTTGAGGTAGCTTGAATAGATGATGTTACCTCCAAGATATGCCATAATTGCGAGTGCTATACCAATTATTGCCGATGTCCCGGCAGCAAGACCGTCAAGCCCGTCTGTCAGGTTGGCTCCGTTAGAAACGGCTGTTACGGCAACAATCACTACTATTACAAATAGTATCCATCCGGCAGTTTGGGCTATATCTCCGTCCATCCATTCTGTAAGCCATTGATAATTGAAGTTATTGTTCTTTACAAATGGAATAGTGGTCTGAGGGCTTTTAACATCGACTTTTGCGTGTACTACTTCAATTTCGTGGCTTTGAATGTTTTCTACCTCAATATTTTCTCGCATTACGATGTCGGAATTGAACCACATTGTAAGACCTACAATTAGTCCTAAGCCAACCTGTCCGATGATTTTGTATTTGCCTTTTAATCCCTCTTTGTTGTTATATTTGAGTTTGCGATAATCATCGGCGAAGCCTATTATGCCCATCCATATTGTTGCCACAAGCATCAGTATCATATAGATGTTTGAGAGATTACCAATGAGCAGACATGGCACAAGGATTGAGATAATGATGATGACACCTCCCATTGTAGGTGTTCCTTTTTTTTGCATTTGTCCCTCTAAACCCAAATCGCGAATGGTCTCCCCAATTTGCATTTTTTGTAAGCGATTGATTATTTTCCTACCGAAAATAAGAGCTATGAGCAAAGATAAAGTCATAGTTGCACCGGCACGAAATGATATGTAATTCATCAAATGAACACCCGGGAAGTCTGTCTCTTGAAGATATTGAAATAGTGAATATAGCATAATTAATTGTATGGTTGATAATTGTGTTATTGATTAAAAGTTTCGCAAATCACTTCTCGGTCATCAAAATGATGTTTAACACCCTCAATTTCTTGGTAATCTTCGTGTCCTTTGCCTGCTACAAGCACTACGGTGCCTTTTTTTGCGAGTGAGCAAGCTGTATGTATAGCCTCACGACGGTCTGAAATGCAGATTGTGCGACGAAGTTCAATACCGCTAAGTCCTGCTTTCATCTCTGCAATGATAGTTTCCGGATTTTCAAAACGAGGGTTGTCGCTGGTGAGGATTAATCTATCGCTGCGGCATGCAGCTTCTTGAGCCATTAACGGGCGTTTGCCTGTGTCGCGATTACCTCCGGCTCCCACTACGGTAATAATTTCGCCATCAACACCTACAATTTCACGAATAGTGTCTAATACGTTGACGAGAGCATCCGGTGTGTGTGCATAATCGACAATTGCTGTGAATCCGGTAGGAGAGTGCAATGTCTGGAAACGTCCTGATACCGGGACAAGACGACTCATATTGACCATAACTTCTTCTTCCGCAAAACCTGTCAGTACTGCTGCTCCATAGACTCCGGTGAGATTATATGCATTGAATTTTCCTGTGAATTGAACTTCTATTTCGCGGTTGTTGAGCATCAATAAAGTGCCATCTAAGCGTGTCTCAAGGATTTTAGTGCGGAAATCAGCATCACTACGCAATGAGTAAGTGTATTTCTTTGCTTTGCAATTTTGAATCATTACCATTCCGGCTTTGTCATCGGCATTGACTAATGCAAAAGCATCTTCAGGAAGCATATCAAAGAATTTTTTCTTCGCATTTAAATAGTTGTCGACTGTGCCATGATAATCCAAGTGGTCGCGAGTGAGGTTGGTGAATATACCTCCGGCGAATTGCAAACCGGCTACACGACGTTGTTCGGTAGCATGAGAACTTACTTCCATAAAAGCGTAATCACACCCGGCTTCAACCATCTCATTAAGTAAATGATTGAGTGTTAATGGGTCGGGGGTAGTGTGTGTAGTCGGTATTGCTTTGTCTTGAATATAATTGCATACTGTCGATAGCAATCCGGCTTTGTACCCCTCAAGCTTTGCCATTTCATAAAGTAGGGTGGCGGTGGTGGTCTTTCCGTTAGTTCCGGTTACGCCTACTAATTTTAATTTCCGAGAAGGGTGATCGTACCAAGCTGATGCCAATCGCCCTAATGCTTCTGCACTATTTTCAACACGTATGTATGTGATTCCTTTTTCAAGGCTTGTTGGCATTTCTTCGCAAATTATTGCTCCGACATGATTGGATGCAACGACAGGAATGTATTTGTGTCCGTCAGTGGTTACTCCTTTTACGGCAACAAATATTCCTTCTTTCTCGGCTTTACGCGAGTCGCTGGCAAGACTACATACATTTTTATCTGTGGTGCCGATTGTTTCTAACACCGTTATTTCTTTGAGTAGTCGGGATAATTTTTTTGTTATCATCGTATTATAATGTTAATTTCAATGTTATGTTTTCTCCTTTTTTTAGTGGGGTTCCTGCAGGTATGCTTTGTGTAATTACATAACCTTCACCTTGGATTTTTACATTCATTCCGGCTTGTTCCATAATTTTTATAGCTGAACGAGAGTCTAAACCCACTGCATTCGGCACAACACCTGTCTTATCTGTTTTTGAATTGCCGATCTTTTTTGTCTGTCTTAAATTCAATTCTTTTGCTACACTTGAGCATTGATGATTGTCGGCAGAACCATACATGGTAGGGGTGCTGTTTTCTTTTTTATCATCGAAGTTACTATGGTTGTCGAGCATCCCTCGAGAGTACATTTTGATGGCAATATTTTTAAGTACTTCGCCTGAGGTTCGTCCGGCACTATGAGCTGATGGTCCGAGTATTAACACGATACAACTGTATTTAGGATTATTATATGGGAAAAATCCCGCAAAAGCATATCGGCGTTTGCTCATATCGTAATCTTTTAATACTTCGTGGTCATATGGGTAGGCAGTACCGGTTTTGCCGGCTATTTCCACTCTGTCATCTTGCAGACGGCGTGCTGTACCACTTTTGCCCCAGACTACTTCGCGAATACATTCTTTGACCATTGAAGCTGTTTTTTCGCTGCATACATTACGGACAAAGGCGTCGGGTATAACAGAATCACGTCCATTCTCGTCGATTAATGCTCTGACAAGGTGCGGACGCATATAATGTCCTTTGTTGGCGATAGCGTTATAGTAGGACAATGTGTAGAGTGGGGGTATTTCAGTATTATATCCGTAAGCTTGACGAGCAAGGTCGAGGTGGCGTGCTGTCATTGTGATGTTACGCCCTTTGGAATCTTGTGGCAAGAGTTTGCGAATATTTGGGATTTGTTCGCCTCCAATTCCTGAATGCATCGGTTCAAAAAAACCTATTGAGGCAAGTCGATCGTGGAATTTTGCAGGGTCGTCTTTATATCCTCGGAAAATTACGCGAGATATGCCGGTGTTCGACGATTGTTCGATGACTTGTTTCATTGTCTTGATGCGTGGACCATGATCGGATGTGCGTTGAAACGGACTACATTCCACTACATCGTTTGCACTCTTTACCAATCCATCTTCAAATGCAATCATCAAAGAGATTGGCTTCATGACAGAGCCGGGTTCATAGCCCATAACGGCTCGATTCATGGCCTCAGTCCATTTTCCGTTTTCGAATTCGATATTGGATATTGCTTTAATTTCACCTGTAGCGACTTCCATAATGATTGCTGTACCCCATTCTGCATTGATACTATCGCACATGGTGAGAAGTTCTTCTTCGAGCATATCTTGAATGTCGATGTCGATTGTAGTCAATATGTCGTAACCTTTTTGAGCCGGTTTTGCTACCCAATTAGAGATTCCGTTGTTGAGTGCCACTTTTTTGTAAAGTCCCGGTTTGCCATAGAGCAAAGAGTCCAAAGCCTTTTCAAGTCCGGCATATCCTCGAATTTCTTTACGAAGAGTTTTCTTCCCCTTTTCCCGGGAGTTTTCTCCGCTCTTATCATATACTCTTCCGATGCTGAGGCGAGCCATATCGCCATAAGGATACATACGGATGTCTCTTCCTTCATGGTAGATTGGGATTTCTCTGCCGGAGCCTTCTATGGTTTTAAATAAAGGGAAATTTCGGATACGATTAAAGTCGTCAAGAGTTTTTTTACCGGCCAAACGTAATGCACGAGAACGTTTATTTACAGGCTTGGAAAATTCATCTTCGAAACGCTTATGCCAAGAGTATTTGGCTATGGTGTCGGGATGAAGTGCGAGTAAATTCTGGATACGCGGATAGTAATAGTCTAATGAGTCGGCAAGGCTGTCGATAGTTGCCTTATCAATTTTCGCATCATCGTTTAATAATTTCAATATTTTCGGATGGCGTAAATCCATACGTATGTCATAGATTTTTAGATTACAAGCCAAAATGTTGCCGTTTGAAGCTAATATACTACCTCGTTCCGGTTGTATTGTATCTACTTTGGACATCTCTTTTTGCATGCGTTTATTCCACTCGCTTGCTTCTACAATGGTGGTATTGAACATTTTAATTATGATTGCGGCAGAAAACATCAAGAGCAACAACGAAATGAGCCCATATCGAAACAGAATATGAGCTTTATTGTTTTGTTTTATTGTTTTGTTTCTTCCTTGTGTCATAGCTTTATTAATCTTCATTGTTGGAAATTACGTAAGGAGGTTGTTCTCGAAAGTCAAGATCTAATCCTTTCTCGCGAATTAGGTGTTTAAGTTCTTTTTCGCGAATTAAACTCATATATTTTGCTTTGGCATTCAACTTTTTGCTTTCCGCTATGCGATATTCTTTTTGCAGTTGTTTGATTGTAGCCATCTTTGATTGAACACTATAACGTAGTCCGGTCAAAGCGAGTGCAAGTGCCGTAAAGATTATAATCGACCATGCATGGCGACGTATGAATTGCAAAGACAATGGACGACCTTGTCGCAAACGAGTGAACCATGAGTCATGTTTCATCTCGTTTTTTTTGTTTTTTGTTTCTTTTTTCTTTGCCATTGTCGCTTTTTATTTTGTTGGTTGATTATTTGTATCTCCGATAAGTTCTGCTACACGAAGTTTTGCACTTCTTGCTCGCGGATTTTTTTCGATTTCATCTTCATCGGGAGCTACGGCTCCTTTGGTGATTTGTTTCCATGGAGTATGGATGCATCCGAAAAAATCTTTTTCGATTTCGCCTTCCGGATTGCCGGAGCGAATAAAATTTTTGACCATTCTGTCTTCGAGTGAATGATATGTCAGAATGACAAGTCGTCCGCCGGGTTTTAGCACTCGCTTGGTGGCATTAAGAAAATCTTTGAGTGCATCCATTTCTCCGTTGACTTCTATACGAAGTGCTTGGAATATTTGTGCAAGTTCTTTTTTTTCTTGTTTAGGGTTGATAAGCGGGCGAACAGTGTCGGCTAATTCTCCGGTAGTGTGTAGCAATCCTTGTTCTCGACGGCGTAGGATGGCTCTGACTATTGGCTGTGGACGTCGCATATCTCCGTAAATTTTGAAAATATTGGTCAGCTCTTGTTCGTCGTAGCTATTGATAATGTCGTCGGCTTTTTTTGTGGCAGATTGATTCATTCGCATATCCAAGGGGGCATCGTTGCGAAATGAGAATCCTCGTTCTGCTTCATCAAAGTGATGAAATGAAACGCCTAAATCAGCTAAAATGCCATCAACTTTCTCTTCTCCGTAGTAGCGAAGGAAATTGCTGAGGTATCGAAAATTACTATGTACAAATGTAAATCGTGAATCATCGATTCGGTTGGAATAAGCATCTATATCTTGGTCGAATGAGTATAGTTTCCCCTTATCTCCCAATTCGGAAATAATACCTCGAGAGTGTCCTCCTCCTCCAAATGTAACATCAACATAAACACCATCTTGACGGATGTTTAGTCCTTCGATACATTGATGAAGCATTGCCGGTATGTGATACGTTGTCCCTTCCATTTTGTCGTTTATTGTGATGATTCTCTTTTTCGCTGTAAAGTTAATTAAAATTGCAAACAGTTTACATATACAAATTCTACTTTTTTCGTGTTTTTAGAAAAAAACTTATCAACAACCTTTTTGAAGCACTCTTTCATAGACCGACATAATCTTGTCTGCCATATTGTCGTTGTCAAATTTATTAGCGTGTTTGAGTCCGGAATTAATCATATACTCCTTGTCTACATCGTTGTTAATCACTGCATTAAGTGCATCGCTTAATTGTTTGGGATTGTGTGGATTGACATATATGGAATTTTTTCCGCCTGCTTCTTCCAAGCACGAACCGGTGGCAGCGATTACAGGTCGTCGGCTTGCAAGTCCTTCGAGTATCGGGATGCCGAATCCTTCATAGTGTGACGGATAGACGATTACTTCTGCGGCTTGGTTTATGCCGGGTAGGTCGATAAAGGGGACATCGTGTAAGAATATTATTCTGTCGCTCACCCTCTCTTGTTCTGCAATGCGTTTGACTTCTTCCAAATAAGCACCCCCTTTGCCTACCAATACTAATTTAATGTCTTTGTTGACACCGGCTAATGCTTTGATTGTCAGTTCGGCATTTTTGCGACGTTCGATAGTGCCTACTTGCAGAATGTATTGTTCGGGTAGATGATAATGTTGGCGAATTTTATTAAGTCGGTCAGTATTGCATTGTTTAAAGAAGCTTTTGTCGCAACCTTGATAGACTACATCGATTTTATCGTCGGCAATGTCATAATATTCGATGATGTCTTTTTTTGTACATTCGCTGACAGCGATAATTTTATCGGCAATTTTGCATGAACGTCCATACTTAAAATCATAGATTTTTCGGTCGATTGATTTGTAGCAATAGGGGAGACGTCGGTAGATTACATCGTGAATAGTAACGACACTACGTACGCCATATTTGTGTATGTTTAATGGGAGTTCGTTGCTAAGTCCGTGGTAAATATCAATGCCGTCTGATTTAAGCCTGCGACTGATACCCCATGAACGCCACATAGATTTTCCAAAGCGTTGTTCTTTTTTATCAGGTAGAAGAAATTCGATGTTATTCAGTGAGTTAATGATTTGCAAACGAGGATTATCTCGCATGTCAGGTGTATATATGGAAAGATTGTGTTGAGGGTAGCTCTCCCCAACTGATTCTATTACAAGACGGGAATAATTACCCAATCCGGTCATATTTCTGACTGCTCGTTTTCCGTCGTAGCCTATTTTCATTCTGTCAAAGATTTGTTGTCAAGATTTAAATTTGTAAACTCCTTTGAGCTTGTACAATGCGACTTTGCTAAAACGTTTCAAAGTTATTACTTTTTTCTGAGCTAATCAAATATTCAATCGAATTTTAAGTAAGTGTGACGTAGCCAATTTTTTAGTTGGCTACGTCACGTATAGGTTATAAGCATTGTTTTTTTTATTTACAGCTGTCTATTGATGATAGCGTCGCTACTTATCGGATTTATAGAATGGGATTCGACGATAAATTTTGATGCTGTTTTTGAATGTTTTGCGAATTGTACTCCATTTAGGATGTATCGCAGATGGTCGGATTTTACCCGACGACACCACTGCTATCATTGCCAAAAATGCAAGAGATATTATCAACAACCATCCGTAGAGTTCTTTTATTGAAACGGCAAGAGCCTGGTGGGAGATAATTCCCATCAATTCTCCGATATTAAAATGCTCAATACCACTTGTGGTAGGTGTTATGGCACTGCCTAACAACATCATATTTTTTGCCATTGTATGGTGTAATGCTTCTCCTAAAATAGCAGAACCTAATACACCTCCAATGACGGCACTCAAATATCCGTTGATAGAAATACATTGACCGTAAAGAGGGAAAGGCAGACCGGCTTGAAGGAGCGATGTGAGGAATGTAATTGAGAGTACGACTGTTGCTACTCCACGACAAAATAGAGGGAAAGCGAGCATTCCTTTGGGAAGGTCGTGGTCAATAACAAAATAGAATGTAAGCAAATACATAGTAATCATCGCAAACCCAATGAATGTCATGGTTTTATAGGTCCATCTCATTCGAGCAAAGACCACATAAACAAAGCCACAACCAAATATCACACCTATCCATACATACCAGTTCATCGATGTCTGATGAAGAGTGTTATAACCCAAAATTTCCCCTGTCAGAGCGTGTTCAAGCACATGTTCGGGTGATAGTAGAAAATAGGCCACTAAATATAAAATGATGACTTTTATCACCCTGTGATTTTTGATTGTCATGGGCGAGATGTAGGGGTGTCGTAAGAACCTCATTCTCCATATATTAATGCCGGCTGAAATAAAGGCGATTATGATTGCAATACATATATAATCTGAATCAAGCCAGTCATAATGATCTCCATAGATGCATATAAACACTACGCTGAGTAAGAATATTCCCCAAAGCATCATTCCGAGCCAATCGATGCCGAAGAGAGGGAGTTTGGGCATACTTCGCCAATGGCGTATAAGGATACTTGTCAGGAGAAACATCGCTGCCAATAAAGCAATCATAAGCCAGTGCATATATTTCCAAGACGCCCATAATTCAACATAGCCGTAAAGGATACCGGTGAATTGGATTGCTCCATCCACAAGTAGCATAATATAGGATAGCCAAACAGCCATATCGCGTTTAGGGGTAATCCATAGTTGGATTGTGGAATTGCATGCAAACGTACCCCACATTCTGAACCATCCTGCAACAAAACTTGCAGCTACAAGCAACATCAAATTTGTTGTGTGAAGGCATATTAAGTTGCAGACAATCAGCATAAAGCAACACGTCTTAAGGCTTGTGCGTAGAGAGAAACGAAACTTCAATCGAAACATCACCGTAAAGTTTAGTGATAGTCCGATTAGAGAAGCATATCCCGCCATCATTATATCCTCGTGCATAAGTGCTGTAGAGCCTGTCATTTGTGTGGTCGATGCAAGATAGACACCTCCTGAAAGTTGGAAAATGATAACAAACAGGATAAAAATCCAAGGTTTCAATGCTCGAGGCACAAAGCTCCTTACGTCGGGTATATCAAATTTGCCTTTTAATATAGGTGCTGTTCCCATTAGTAGTTCACTTCACATTCCACATTCATACCGGCTCTCAGACGTTTCATATCTGCCGGATTGTTATCCTTGTCAAAATCAATTCTGATAGGAATTCGTTGCTCTATTTTGACGAAATTCCCGGCAGAATTGTCTTGTGGTAGAAGAGATAGACTTGCTCCGGTTGCTGCCGACAATGATTTGACGAAGCCTTTGAATTCGATACCGGGAATTGCGTCGATTGTAATGCTGACCGGCATACCCTCGCTGATGTTGGCTGTCTGTGTCTCTTTATAGTTTGCAACAACCCAAATGTCGCTGTTATCTACAATTTCTACAAGTGTCTGTCCCGGTTGTACCAACTGTCCCACTTGAATGTCTTTGTGAGCAGTGTAGCCATCGCACGGAGCTGTGATTATTGTGTACGACAGATTCAAATTAGCCAAGTCTAATGCTGCTTTAGCAACTTCTATGCCGGCATCATTTTGAACTAACTTTTGTGTTTGTTCTGCTTTAACTAATGTGGTGGTTTGACGTTGACGAACGAGCATTTCATATTTTGCTTTTTGTGCTTCGTAAGCAGTCTTAATTCCGTCAAATTGTTGTTGAGTGACAGCATCTTGAGCGAGAAGATTGCTGTAGCGAGTGTATTCTTTTTCTGCGTTGTTCAACAATATTTTTGCTTCTTCGATAGCAGCATCGTTGACCGAAATATTGTTGTCGGTGGTCGAAATCGCTGTTCCCATAACACTTTTACCTGCAATGGCATTTTGATAATCTGCGTTTGCTTGTGCCACATGGAGTTTATATTCTGTGTCCTCGATTATTATTAATGTATCGCCCTTCGAAACAGGTTCGTACTCCTTAAATCTAACCTCTTTGACAAATCCTTGAATACGACTGTTGACAGGCACAATCTGTTGATTGACTTGGGCATTGTCGGTCCATTCCACATCCCCTAAATGAATGAATTTTGTACCAACCCATACGATTCCTACTAATAATATGATTATAATCAATAATCCTGATATGATTTTTTTTGTTCTTCTGTTCATAATGTTCCTGATGTATAAAGTAGTTTGTAATAATAATATACGATGTTGATTTGTGAATTTACTAATTTTTGTTCCGCATCCAATTTGGCGTTAGATGCATCAAGCATATCTGTGAGTAAAGCGATGTCGTTACGGTAACGATTATAGGTGGTTTCGTAGTTTTGTGTTGCTAATTCCACACTCTTTTGCTGTGTCTTTAGCTCTTCGTAGGCTTCAAGATAGCGAGTGTAATCAGCTTTGATTTCAAGCGAAACGAGTTCCTGTGTCGCATCATATTCTTCGCGTGCTTTGTAAGTGGCTATTTTGCTCTTGCTCAACTTTTTGTTGGTCTTGTAGAGTGATGAGAGATTGTATTTTATTCCAAGTCCGACGTACCAATAATTGAAGTTGCGATCGATAGGTGGAACTTCAATAGTAATTGGTCCGTCCATTTTATAACCGGCAAACAATCCTATCTGAGGAAGGCGTTCTGCTTTTACTATGTCTTCTGCCTTTTGGCTCATTTTTATGCCCATTTCCGCCATTTTCAATGTAGTGGAATTTTCTTTGGCTTGCAATTGCCAATGTTCACTATTTGTGCTTGGAAGGGATTTCTCTAAAATTGTTGAGTCAGGTAAGATTATATTAGTTAGGGGTAATCCTACTTTTGCACATAAATTGTTGTTGAGAATTTCAAGCGTATTACAGATACGTGTGCGTTCGAGCTGCAAATTTGACAGGAGAAGTTCGTAGCGTGTAACATCATTTTTAAGCACTATCCCTTCTGTGCTTTTGGCGTGCATTTCGGAAAGCACCTTTTCTGTCTGTTCGATGTTTTTGTCAATGACAGCCAGAAGGTTTCGACATTTAAAGATGTCAAGATAGTAGCCCATTGCCATAAACCGCATGGCACTGCGTGTTTTCTCTGCACTTAGTACGGCCATGTCTCGCTTTAATTCTGCCATCTTGATGCCGTTGTTGATTGCTCCTCCGGCATAGACCACTTGCTCTGCTTCAAAGGCAAAATTATTGCCATAGTGAGGCATTGGTGCATCTTGAAAATCAGAAAAATCGCGTTCGGTGGTAAAACCATTGCCTAAGTAGCTGAAGGATAATGAGGCATTCAGTTCCGGCAATTTTGCACTTTTGGCTACTTTGATTTCTTCTTCTGCTTCGGTTATGCCGGTAAGCAGTGGTTGTAGTTGTTTGCTGTTGGCATCGACAAGTCGAAACATCTCATCGACACTCAGTACTGTCGCTGTAGAACTCATCGGCAATAGCTGAGGGCATGAAATACCCCATAAGCTCGATAACACTACAAATAGCAGTGTTATGAGCAATCTAAAATTGTTCATAAATTTTTTGATTTATTTGTTGTTAAAGAAAATTTTCTGTTCTTGGTAGGGTGGAGCAAATTAATAATACGTTTTCAGATAACGTGTCTATTTTTAAATCTTAATTTGCCTTCATAGGAATAAAGTTCAATCAGAGTTCTCGCGACCCCAATCATGAAATGCTGCAATTTTTAACGATTGCATCCGACTACTCCAATTTTTGTAACAAAGAAAAGGCAGGTTGCCTAATGGTTTCAATCTGTCGTTATTTGTTCTTATCATTTTTTTAATTTGGAACTGTATGCACCAATTCTCTGCAAAGTTACTGAAAATTTTTTAGATAGACCAAAATTTAATATGACGAGAATTTTTGAGATAAGTGTTTAAAATAATCAACTTGAAATGAGGCTAATTTTCGCTTGCCTTGTGTCGGTAAATCTTAAATATTCGATTCTCAGTAGCTTAAAATGCGTCTAAATGTGATGTAAACAATTGATTAACAGTTGTATATGACGTGAATTGGTTTTGTGTAAATTTAATCGAGAAAATTATTTTTTTCAACAGAATGTGCGTTTGCGGAAAATTTCGTAATTTTGTGGTTTAAGAATAAATAATATGATTGAATTTCAGACTCACGAAATTGCAATGCCCGAAATCGATGAATCGATTGTATGCAAATGGATTGCAGAGGTAGCAAATAAGCATGGCAAAACTCTCGGAGGGATTGTCTATATGTTTTGCAATGATGACCATATCATCGAAGTCAACAGACAATTTCTTAATCATGATTATTTTACCGACATTATCACATTTGATTACACTCGAAAAAATCGTATTTCCGGCGACATTTTGATTTCTCTTGATACGGTTGCGTCTAATGCAGAAATGTTAAGTGTGGATTATTTTCACGAGCTTCATCGTGTTATAATCCATGGGGTTTTGCATCTTTGTGGCATAGATGATAAAGGAGAAGGTGAGCGAGAGATAATGGAAGACCATGAAAATGCTGCTCTTGAAATTCTATCTAAAATGCTAAAAAACTAACACATCGATATATGAAATTTAAATATGATGTAATAGTAGTGGGCGGTGGTCATGCCGGTTGTGAAGCAGCTTCTGCCTCAGCTCGTTTGGGTTCTTCTACATTGTTGATTACAACTGACATGAATCGTATTGCCCAAATGTCGTGTAACCCGGCTGTCGGTGGAATTGCTAAAGGTCAAATAGTCAGAGAAATTGATGCTCTCGGAGGTCAAATGGGAATTGTTACTGACCTTACTGCCATCCAATTCAGAATGTTAAATCGTTCAAAAGGACCGGCAATGTGGAGCCCGCGTGTCCAATCCGATCGTACTAAATTTATCGATACGTGGCGACAAATTTTAGACGAGACACCGAATTTAGAGATTTTTCAAGACACTGTTACGGAATTTGTTATTGAACATTCATCCGATGATACACGAAAACTCCGAATAAAAGGGGTAAAAACATCTTTAGGAATAACTTTCGATGCCCAATCAGTGGTTCTGACAGCCGGGACATTCCTTAACGGATTGATGCATATTGGAGAGGTGCAAATACCGGGCGGACGCATATCTGAACCGGCTTCCTACGGGCTTACGGAGCAATTGAAAGAATATGGTTTTGTTACTCAAAGAATGAAAACCGGAACTCCTGTCAGAATTGATGGTCGCTCGGTTGATTATTCAACTGCTCTGCCTCAATCAGGTGATGATGTGGTTGTGAAAAATGAGAATCAGACTATTTCTGTTAAGCGTGATTTTCATAAGTTCTCCTTTTTGCCGGATGTACAAAGAGTGTTGACACCTCGCGAATGTTGGATAGTTCACACTAATCCGGAGGTTCATAAAGAATTGTACGACAATTTAGATAAGTCGCCGTTATATAATGGTCAAATTCAAAGTGTGGGACCTCGATATTGTCCGAGTATTGAAACGAAAATAGTTACATTTTCCGACAAGCAAAGTCATCAGTTGTTTCTTGAGCCGGAAGGAGAGACCACGCAAGAATATTATCTAAACGGATTCTCTTCCTCTCTTCCTTGGGATGTGCAAATACGAGCGTTGCAAAATGTAGAAGCATTTAAAAATGTCCACGTGTATCGCCCCGGATATGCCATAGAATATGATTATTTTGACCCCACGCAGTTGACACATGATATGCAAACAAAGTTGATTTCGGGTCTGTTTTTTGCCGGTCAAATCAATGGTACTACAGGTTATGAAGAAGCCGCAGGACAGGGGCTTATTGCAGGAATAAATGCTCATCGCTCAATTCAAAATCAAGCAATGTTTATCCTCGGAAGGAATGAGGCTTATATTGGTGTGCTTATAGATGACCTTGTAACAAAAGGTGTAGATGAACCATATAGAATGTTTACATCTCGCGCAGAATATAGAATATTACTTCGTCAAGATGATGCTGATATGCGTCTGACAGAAAAAGCTTACAATATTGGTCTTGCGTCCCAAAAACGATATGACTTAATGCTTTCCAAGCGTAATCAAAGAGATGTTTTAATCGAATTTTGTCGCTCTTTTTTAGTTAAAGCAGATAAAATTAATCCATATCTTGAGTCAATAGGTGTTGCAACTCTAAAGGCTTCTGTCAGATTATATGATTTGTTGTTGCGACCGCATTTATCGTTTGAAAATTTGATGCCGGCTATCCCTGCTCTTCAAAAGCAAATAGGTTTAATAGAAGATTCAAGACGCGATGAAATTGTAGAAGCTGCAGAGATATTGATTAAATATTCCGGTTACATCGAACGTGAAAAATTAATAGCAGACAAAATCCAACGTTTAGAGAATGTGCTATTGGGAGATAAGATAAATTATGACGAGATTACATCTTTGTCAACTGAAGCTCGGCAAAAGTTGCAAAAAATCCGTCCCCAGACAATTGCTCAAGCATCACGCATACCGGGAGTGTCTCCCGCAGATGTGAATATATTATTGTTGCTTATGGGTCGATAAAATCGCAAATTTTAAGTAATGGTTATTTTGTTCCACGTGGAACAAAATAAATCTAACTTCCTTAATGATTAATTGTTAATATATAAAATATAATACAAATGACAGTAGACGATTTAAAGAAAACGATTAGAGATGTTGTGGATTTTCCTTCAAAGGGAATTGTTTTTAAAGATCTTACGACATTGATTAAAGATGGAGAAGCGTTGCATTCGATGTGTGATGCGATCGCGGAGATGTATGCCGATAAAGGTATAACAAAAGTGGTCGGAATCGAATCGCGTGGCTTTATTGCGGGGTCTATTATTGCGTATAAGTTGGGTTGTGGTTTCGTCCCTGCTCGCAAACCGGGTAAATTGCCGGCTGTGACGATTAAAAAAGCGTATGCAAAGGAGTATGGAGTAGACACAATAGAGCTTCATAGTGATGCCATAAATGAAAATGATGTAGTGTTGTTGCACGATGATTTGTTGGCCACAGGAGGTACGATGGCTGCTTGCTGCGATTTGGTAAAAAGCATGAATCCAAAGAAGGTTTATATAAATTTTGCCGTAGAATTAGAATTTTTGAAAGGGAGAGAAAATCTTCCATCGGATTGTGACGTGTCAGCTCTTATGAAGTTTTGATAGTCAAATAATATATTGGGTAGTTAGGGGTGATGCTCTCTCTGCTCACAATTTTATAGGAGATTATGTGTTCGAAAGCAGATTTAGATAATGTCTGTTTGTTGGCAAAAGAAAATCATCATACGGTTTTGCCTGATTCCATCGCTCGTGACATCACAAGTGATGGTAGAATTATTGTTGATTCTGTTGGAGATAGAACGCGGGAGGATATAAGAAATAATCGACCTGGAGAAAAACTGCGTCAGAAGATACTTTCTTTACCTGATGAACCGGGTGTTTATCTGTTCGCTGGTGGTGATGGAAAAATTATTTATGTTGGTAAAGCCAAACGGTTGAAAAGGAGGGTGTCGTCTTATTTTAATAGATTCCACGATTCGGTTAAAACGAATATTTTAGTTAAAAGTATTGTGGATTTGCGTTTTGTGGTAGTCGCAACCGAAGAGGATGCTCTTCATCTTGAAAATGCCATGATAAAGCAATATCATCCCAAATATAATGTGTTGCTTAAGGATGATAAATCTTACCCTTTTATAGTTGTAACAACTGAAATGTATCCGCGAGTTTTTCTTACTCGAGATAAGGAACAAAAGGGAGGTAAATTTTATGGACCATATTCTGATACGTTGTCTGCTAAAACAGTTTTGCAGCTTATAAGAGAATTATTCCCAATTAGAAGTTGTCGCCATTTCATCGACAATGATTTTCTCTCAAAAGGTAAAGGTAGGTTATGCTTGGATTATCACATAAAAAAATGTGATGGTGTTTGCAAAGGTTTGATTTCATCCGATGAATACGGTGTTTATGTAGATAATATTCGTCAAATTCTTTCAGGGGATACTTCTAAAATAGTGGATTATCTTCGCGATGAAATGGAAAAATACAGCAACTTATGGAAATTTGAAGAAGCTCAGATTGTTAAAGAAAGACTTCAGCTTGTAGAGCGGTATAATTCAAAAAGTGTAATAGGGTCATTTTCTGATGTGGAATTGGATATATTTGCTTACGATGAAATGGGAGATTTTTCTTTTGTTAATTATATTCATTTTCGAAACGGGGCTGTAATAAGAAGTCTTACCTTAGAATATAAAAAATACCTGTCAGAGACTAAGGAAGAAATGTTGAGTATGGCTATCTCTGAAATCGTAAAAAGATTTCTGTGTAAATTAGATAAGGTCATAGTACAATTCCTGCCTGATGTCAGTTTTGAAGGTGTTGAATTTATTGTTCCTCAGCGAGGAGATAAGAAAAAACTTCTTGATGTAGGTATAAGAAATGTTACACAATATAGGATTGATAGGGAGCGAATAGCAGATAAAATCGATCCTCAACATCGCGTAGCCCGTTTGATGAAACAGATGCAATCGGATTTCAGGCTGTCGGAAGAGCCTCGGCATATAGAATGTTTTGATAATTCGAACATTCAAGGCACAAATCCTGTGGCGAGTTGTGTCGTCTTTAAAGATGGACGTCCAAGTAAAAAAGATTATAGGCATTTCAATATCAAAACAGTTGAAGGGGCTAATGATTTTGCATCAATGAAAGAAGTGTTGCATCGGCGTTATACCAGATTGATGGCAGAAGGAGAAGAATTGCCTCAAATGGTAGTAGTCGATGGAGGTAAGGGGCAACTGAGTGTCGCTGTTGAAGCCTTTGAGGAAATGGGTATAAGGGGAATTGTTGCCTTGGTCGGAATAGCTAAACGCTTGGAAGAAATTTATTTCCCGGGGGATAGTGTGCCTCTTTATATCGATAAAAAAAGCGAATCATTAAGAGTGATACAAGCGATGCGAGATGAAGCTCATCGGTTTGGAATAACGCATCATAGAAACAGAAGGTCAAAAAGTCAAATTTCAAGTGAATTAAGTGCTATACCCGGTATTGGACCGCAAACAATCACTACATTATTAAGACAATTCAAAAGTGTCAGACGATTAAAAGAAGTTTCTGAAGATGAAATGGCTCAAGTGGTAGGAAAGGCAAAGGCACGACTTATAGTAGAAGGTTTACAGATGAAATCTAACCAATAAAAGGGAAAGTCAGACAAACAAGTGACTTAAAAATTTTGTTGTTTCATTGTCAAGTTAGAAAAAAACAGTAACTTAGCAAAGTATTACATATTGCGTAACATAAGCAGAAAATATAATTAAGTTGCCATAAATCAGAATATCATATGAAAAAAAAAGAATTGCGTCCGAAACGTCTGAAAAAGAAAGAGTTGATAGAGAAAATAATTGATTTCTTGGAAAAAGAACATCGACAAGCATTCAATTATAAGCAAATAGCATTTGCTATTGGAGCGATGCATCCGTCGAATCGAATGGATGTAATCAATCTGTTGGAGGATTTGACATTGGCGGATATGATTACAGAAGTGAGTCTTGGAAGATACAAGGCTAAATCCAATAGAGGGACAGAAAATATAGGCTATTTTGTGCGTAGGTCGAATGGAAAAAATGCAGTGGAAATTGATGATGAGCAGATATTTGTAGCTGAACGCAATTCAATGCATGCTCTTAATGGAGATAAGGTAAGAGTGGTAGTATCTGCAAGTAGAAAGGGTAGTGAGCCGGAAGCCAAAGTGGTAGAAATCATCGAGCCTAAAGAACAATCGTTTATAGGCACATTGAAAGTAGAAAAAAATTATTCTATATTGTTGACTGATTCAAAATTTCTTGCAGCAGATATATTGATACCGCGAAATAAACTAAAAGGAGGGAAAACCGGAGATAAAGCGGTTGTGAGAATTACAAATTGGAAGGATGATGAAATGACTCCATGCGGAGAAGTGATTGACATCCTCGGTCAAAAAGGAGATAACAATGCAGAGATGCATGCAATTCTTGCAGAATATGGCTTGCCATATAAATATCCGGAAAATGTAGAGAAAGCGGCCAATAAAATAAATGCCGGAATAACTCCTGAAGAAGTGGCAAGACGGAAAGATTTCAGAGATGTGGTTACCTTTACTATTGACCCGCGTGATGCGAAGGATTTTGATGATGCATTGTCGATTCGTTATCTTTCTGATGGTAATTATGAGGTGGGGGTTCACATAGCCGATGTAACTCACTATGTAACACCCGGCTCGATAATAGATAAAGAAGCTCAGCATAGAGCCACAAGTGTCTATTTGGTGGATCGTACAATTCCAATGCTTCCGGAACACCTTTCAAATGGAATTTGCTCGTTGCGTCCGGATGAAGAGAAACTTACGTTTTCTGCAATATTTGTATTAGATTCTAATGCAAATGTCTTAAAATCAGATATTTGCAGAACTGTTATAAAAAGTAACCGGCGTTTCACTTATGAAGAAGCACAAGAAATCATCGAAACCGGTCAGGGAGATTATTGTCAAGAAATACATACGCTCGACTTGTTGGCTAAGTGCTTGAGAAAGAAACGTTTTGATAATGGTGCATTAGAGTTTGACAGGGTAGAAGTCAGATTTGATATTGATGAGCAAGGTCATCCTGTCAGTGTCTTCTTTAAAGAATCAAAGGATGCCAACAAACTAATCGAAGAATTTATGTTGCTTGCCAATAAAGCCGTAGCTGAACATATTGGTAAAATTCCGGAAAAGAAAAAAGCCAAGACATTCGTATATCGTGTTCACGATAACCCCGATCCGGAAAAAATCAGTAATTTCTCGATTATAGCATCACGCTTTGGCTATAAGGTTAAATCCGATGGTCGACGTAAAGAAGTCAATCGCTCGCTCAATAAGTTGCTTAAAGACATCAAAGGCAAAGGAGAAGAAAATCTACTTGCAATGCTTGCTGTAAGGTCAATGGCAAAAGCTGTTTACACAACAGAAAATGTTGGTCATTACGGACTTTCATTCGATTATTACACTCATTTTACATCGCCAATTCGCAGGTATCCGGATATGATGGTACATCGCTTGTTGCAAAGATATTTTGATGGTGGAAGGAGTGCCGACAAAATCAAGACAGAAGATTTGTGTAAACATTCATCTGACATGGAACAGCTTGCTGCAAATGCTGAGCGAGCAAGCATAAAATACAAACAAGTAGAATTCCTTAATGATCGTCTTGGAGAAGTATTCGATGGCATGGTGTCGGGTGTTACAGAATGGGGCTTGTATGTAGAACTTGATGAAAACAAGTGCGAAGGACTTGTGCCGGTGAGAGATTTAGACGATGATTATTATGAATTTGACGAGAAAAATTATTGCCTTGTAGGTCGTGCAACGCATGTTAAGTATACACTTGGTGACCGTGTGAAAGTGCAAGTAGCAAGAGCCGATTTAGACAAGAAACAGTTGGATTTTGCTCTAATTGAGGCAAATGGTAAAAAAGTGAACCATGCTGTTTCTGCACAACGACAAACTCAACAATCGAATCGCAAACAAAAATCAACTAAAAAAGGCAAATCATCGAGAAGATAATTTTTGTGTAAAATTGGTTGCGTATTCAGGTTGCGTATTCAGTAATTTAATCAGCCGACACATTTTTCCGTTAATCGGAGGATGTGTCGGTTTCAGTAAAAAGCAAGCATATAAGTGCCTAAGAAATCGGGTTGTTGCAATTAATTACGGAAAAATATCCGTAATTCAAAATTTATTACTACCTTTGCACTCGCAAAATAAAAGTAGAAAGAATAAGTAATTAAAAGACAAATAAATTAAAAAGATGAAAGCGTTTGTATTTCCCGGTCAAGGTGCTCAATTTGTAGGTATGGGCAAAGACCTTTACGACAACAATGAGACAGCACGTGAAATGTTTGAAAAAGCTAATGAAGTGCTTGGTTTTCGTATCACAGACTTAATGTTTAACGGCACAGAAGATGACCTTAAACAAACAAAAGTCACTCAGCCGGCAATATTTATTCATTCAGTTATTCTCGCAAAAACTATGGGAGAAGAGTTCAAACCTGATATGGTAGCCGGTCATTCTCTTGGTGAATTTTCAGCACTTGTCGCAGCCGGAGCTCTTTCATTCGAAGAAGGGTTAAAACTCGTATCGGCTCGTGCTCAAGCAATGCAAAAAGCTTGCGAACTTCGTCCATCAACTATGGCGGCTGTACTTGCTCTTACTGACGAAAAAGTAGAAGAAATATGTGCTGAAGTGGATGATGTAGTCGCTCCTGCCAACTATAACTGCCCCGGTCAAGTGGTGATTTCAGGTACTATGGAAGGTATAGATATTGCTTGCGAAAAGCTTCTCGCTGTAGGTGCAAAACGTGCAATGAAGCTTAAAGTAGGAGGTGCTTTCCACTCTCCATTGATGCAACCGGCTCAAGATGAACTTTCCGCTGCTATCGAAGCTGCTAAATTTGAAACTCCTATCTGTCCTATTTATCAAAATGTGGATGGCAAACCTCATACAAATCCTGAAGAAATCAAAGAAAATCTTATCAAACAGCTCACTGCTCCTGTACGTTGGACTTACGATGTACAAGCTATGATTGCTGACGGAGCGACTTCTTTCACGGAATTAGGTCCGGGTGCTGTGCTCCAAGGTCTTGTAAAGAAAATAAATCGTGAAGTAGAAACTTACGGTCGTCAATAAAAAATGTAGCCGAAATCATTTTCACTTAATCTACATTTGCTATTTTAGAGAGTTGGATTTTCAAATCTAATTCTCTTTTTTATAGATGATTATTTAGAGTATACATTGTTCGGTAACAGTAAAAAGAACCTCGAAAGCTCAAAGCGTTTCGAGGTTCGTAGGTTTAGAAATTATTATTGTTTATTTTGCGATAAGTTGCATACCTTGTTTTGTTGTTATGTCAGGCATTTTTCCTACGTTAGAGATAGGTTTATTGAATGTGCGAGAGATAATCTTTGTAGAATTGATGGCAGGAGTTGCTCCAGAAGGAGTTTCGCTTGGAGTGGTGAATTCAAGTTCAGTAAGTGGACCCCATTCTCCGTTTATGTTTTTAGCCGCGGCTATTGCTACGCATGATGTTCCGGGATTGATTTGGTAGTCAGTTGTAATTGGTTCGTAGAAGAACCATCCTGTCATTGGCATAGGAGGATCACTCTTGAGCTGGTCTTCGATAATTTCTTCATTCCCTTCATAATCTTCTGTCAAATAAACCGCAAATCTGTAACAACTTGCTTGATCGTTAGGTGTAAAGGTTATGTATTGACTTGGAAGCATTTCGCCGTACCAGTCAGCAAGTTTGTAATCGCCAAGAGTGATTTCTACTGTGGCTTCACCTTCGCCACCGAGAGCGAGAGTTGACACTTCGAATTCTTGATATGGAGCCATCACTCCATTTGCGTCAAGAGCTTGGATATACACTTTGTAAGTAGTGTTGGCAGCCATTTGTGTCCAAGTGAAAGTGTTGTCATTTTCAGGTGAAGGTTGAGCTCCCCACATTTGTATCATCTGACCAAAGTTTGCAAATCCAAACATAGGAGCAAACATTTCAAATTGTTGTTGTAGTGAGACTTCTTCTCCGGCAAGTACATAGTAGGCAGAAACATCATCATTAGGAGTAAATTTAACAGAGAATTGTTGAAGTTGAACATCAGTAACTTCATATTCTACGTAAGGTTCTCCGATAATATCTGCTGCCGGAGTAGTGAATGTTTCACGTCTTACATCGCAAAGCACTCCATATTCATCAAGACCGACTGTGGCAATTGTATAATCAGTGTTGCCAAGGAAAGTCATACCTGTCATTTCTGCTTGTTCGAAATCTTGATAATAAACGTTAGAGCTATCGCTATCAATACGTGATGCGAGTCTTGCATCGTCTAATCCATCAGCTACAATAGCCGGGAAACAAGATATTTTGAATGCTTGACAAGAGAGTGTACGCATCACTTCTACCGTTACTTTATCAAGAGCAACATCTAATACGGCAATGTCGGCTGCAACCTCGCCTTCTACAGTCGCAAAGGTGATACTATCCACTGATTCGATTTTGTAAGCCTCTCTGTTCCACCCGGAATTAATAAGCATACGATTGATGTTTTCTTGTGCAAAAACTGTTGCACACACGATTAAAGATAATATAAGAAGAAATGATTTTTTCATAATTTGACGAATTTAAGTGTTGTTGAATTAATATTTACGATGTAGATTCCTTTGGATAGATGCGACACGTCGATGTCTTTACCATCCCAATTACTTACATTGAGGATGTTTTGTCCGGCAACAGAGTAGATGGAAAGCTCTCCTCCGACAAGCAGATCGCTACCTGTGATGTGAAGATAATCTCTGACCGGGTTAGGTGCTACTCTGACAAGTTTCGCATCGTTAAGAATGTTTTCTACTGAGGTTGCATCTGCAAATGTGAGCTTGCTGACTGCGTTAAGCTTAAATGAAGTCATGGATGCTTCATCTCCATTAAGTGTTACATCAAAGCCATCAGAAGCAAAAGTGATTTTTCTCACTTCTGATAATGAAAATTCTGTTGGGTCTTTGCTTGTGTCAGTGGCATAGACTTTGATTACTTTGCCCGTATTGGCAGCTGCACCTGTTGCCAGCAATAGTGCGGCAGTAATCGGAATGATTCGCTTAAATTTATTCATACTTTTAAAATTTTATTCGTTGTAAATATAATACAAAAATCATAATGTTTAGTTAAAAGACTTTTGTGTTTAATAATTTTTTATAATCATTAAGATTTGTTTGGAATAAATATACGGATTGTATATAATTTAGGTCTAAAACTAAAGTTGAACGAAAAAAATCGTCTTGTAATAAAGATTCTACAAAAAAAGAATTGTATCTTTGCAACATTAAACAACAGATAAAAAATTTAAGGTATGAAAGTAGCAATCGTAGGAGCAAGCGGAGCAGTGGGACAAGAATTTCTCAGAGTGCTTGCAGAACAAAAATTTCCGATAGATGAGTTGTTGTTGTTTGGCTCAAGTCGTAGTGCCGGACGAGAATATGAATTCAATGGCAAGAAATATATAGTAAAAGAATTGAAACACAACGATGATTTCAAAGGTGTGGATATTGCATTTACTTCAGCAGGAGCCGGTACATCAAAAGAATTTGCAGAGACTATAACCAAACATGGCACAATAATGATAGACAATTCTTCTGCATTTCGAATGGATGAAGATGTGCCATTGGTGGTGCCTGAAGTGAATGGAGCAGATGCGTTGAATCGTCCTCGAAATATCATCGGTAATCCTAATTGTACTACAATACAAATGGTAGTAGCTCTTAAACCGTTGCATGATATTTCTCCAATACGTCGTGTGCATGTAGCGACTTATCAAGCGGCAAGCGGTGCGGGTGCATCAGCTATGGCAGAGCTTGAAAATCAATATAAACAAATTGTTGCAGGAGAAACACCTACCGTAGAAAAATTCTCGGCACAACTTGCTTACAATCTGATTCCTCAAGTGGATGTGTTTATGGATAACGGTTACACTAAGGAGGAGATGAAAATGCACAATGAGACACGCAAAATAATGCATACCGACGATATATCCGTTTCTGCTATGTGTGTAAGAGTGCCTGTGCTTAGAGCTCATAGCGAAGCCATTTGGATTGAAACGGAATCACCTATAAGCATAGAAGATGCGAGCAAAGCATTTGCTTCAGCCCCGGGATTGGTTGTAATGGATGATCAGGAAAATAAAATCTATCCGATGCCATTGGAAATTGCCAATCAAGATCCGGTCTATGTCGGGCGTCTTAGAAAAGATTTGTGCAACGAATGTGGGTTGTCATTTTGGGTTGTAGGTGATCAAATCAAAAAAGGAGCAGCTCTCAATGCAGTACAAATAGCACAATATCTTCTTGAACACGAATTTAAAAATAAGTAAAAGAAATCACGATGCAAAGATAAAATAAAGCGAACAATCCGGTCGAATATCTCTAATTCGGTCGGATTGTTTTCTTCCATTACAAAAGTTGGTCAACGATAATCTCTGAGAATTATTTGCAGGCGTTTTCTTGCAAAGAAAATACGGCTTTTTACAGTGCCTATCGGCAAATTCATATGTTCGGCTATTTCATTGTATTTATAACCGGCAATATGCATAGTAAAAGGCACTCTGTAATCGTCAGGGAAGCCATTTATGACTTCGGAAATTTCTTTGACGGCATAAGCTCCGTCAGGAGTGTCAAAACCGGAAGTCTGCGGCAGATTCAAATGAAACAAATCTTCAGTCTTGTCAACAATTGTAGCTGTTCTGGTTTGGCGACGATAATTGTTGATGAAAATGTTTCTCATGATTGTGAATATCCATCCTTTGAAATTGGTGTTATCCACAAATTTCTGTTCATTGTCGAGGGCTTTTAGCGTAGTATCTTGCAATAGATCGTAGGCTTCGTCCCTGTCGGATGTCAGTTGAAATGCAAAGCTAAGCAGATTGCTTTGTAATCCTAACAGACGTTGTTTGAATGATACTTTTGTGCCTCTCATATTTTGAAGTTTTTTATAATAGAAAAACACTTGATTTTAAAAATTTTTTCGAATTAAAGATAAATTTTTTATCAGTATGAAGGAAAATAAAAACATTCTGTGGATTTGATTGATATGGATGAATAATCGACGTGTCAATTAGGGAATTTCGTTTAAATTAGCTCAAATTTATTAAAATTTAGGGAATTACAAGCATTTTATCCTACTCCTTTGCAATTAGGCGTGAAAAAGATATTCAAAAGATAGGTGGTAAAATCTAATCAGATCTATATAAAAACAGATTAAGCCTTGCGATCGAGAGAATTATGATTGCAAGGCTTAAGACAGGTTTTATAAATTGAACGCTGCGATGTTGTTTTTATTTCAGTTTCTTCTGTTTTTGCAGGCTTTTGGTCGCTTTTGAGTTTTAATCGGCAGTTTTCTTCGATTTCGTCAGTCGTTTAGCACGCTAAACTCGCTCCTCAATCTTGAAACCTCCTCGATTAAATTCTCAAAATCTTTCCAAATCAATTTTTAGAACCTGCTTTAAATTATTGTAACAACCTTTTTATAGTGTGGTTATCCTACTTTTGCGCCCGGAGCTACTTCTCCTGAAGGACCAATCACGACTAACGAGCCGTCAGCATTGACTGCACTGAGAATCATGCCTTCTGAAGTTACACCTTTTAGTTTGCGAGGAGCAAAATTGGCTATGAAGCAGACTTCTTTACCGATAAGGTCTTCCGGTTTGTAATATTTTGCAATGCCACTGACGATGGTACGTCCGCCCATTCCGTCATCGATTTTGAATTGCAGCAGTTTGTCGGCTTTCGGCACTTTCGTACATTCCAATACTTTACCGACACGAATGTCAGTCTTTTCAAATGTTTCGAAATCCACAGTTTCAGCCACAGGCTCCGGTTGCCAGCTATTCAACTTGTTGGCTTCTTTCGCTGCCAATAATTTGTTGACTTGATATTCCACAACATCGTCTTCTATTTTTTCAAATAGTAATTGAGGCTTTTCTATTATAGAACATTCCGACAAAAGGTCGAAATTGCCAAGTCTGTCCCAAGATAGATTGCTCAACCCTAATTGTTTTGACAATGAAGCTGACATAAATGGCAGGAATGGTTCGAATGCAATGGCGAGATTACCGCAGATTTGTAATGCTATATTGAGGATGGTTTTTACACGTTCTGCATCGGTCTTTATTAATTTCCATGGTTCAGTATCAGCAAGATATTTATTACCTATGCGTGCGATGTTCATAGCATCTTTGAGAGCTTCGCGGAACTTGAAATTGTCGAGATTTTCGCTAAGTTGTTTGATGGATTGTTTGATTTCATTGAGCGATTCACGATCGTAATCGGTCAGTTCGCCACGAGCCGGCACATTCCCTTCGTAATATTTGTGGACAAGCACCATTGCACGATTGACAAAGTTGCCAAGAATAGCAACAAGTTCAGAATTATTGCGAGCTTGGAAATCTTTCCAAGTGAAATTATTATCTTTAGTTTCCGGAGCATTCGCAGTCAAGACATAGCGAAGCACATCTTGTTTGCCCGGAAGCTCTTCAAGATATTCGTGAAGCCATACAGCCCAATTTCGAGAAGTGGATATTTTGTCGTCTTCAAGATTTAAAAATTCATTGGCAGGCACATTGTCAGGGAGGTTGTAAGAACCTTCTGCCTTGAGCATCGCCGGAAACACGATACAGTGGAATACGATGTTGTCTTTACCGATGAAGTGAATCATACGTGTTTGAGAGTCTTTCCACCATGTTTCCCATGAATCGGGAAGAAGCTCTTTAGTGTTGGAAATGTATCCGATAGGAGCATCAAACCACACGTAAAGCACCTTTCCTTCAGCTCCTTCTACAGGCACCGGGATACCCCAATCCAAATCTCGACTTACGGCACGCGGTTGTAAGCCCATATCAAGCCACGACTTGCATTGTCCGTAAACATTTGATTTCCATTCTTTGTGTTCTTCAAGAATCCATTGGCGAAGAGTCGGTTCCCACTTATCCAAAGGTAAATACCAGTGTTTGGTTTCTTTAAGAATAGGAGTGTTGCCTGTGATTGACGATTTTGGGTCGATTAAGTCGGTCGCGTTAAGAGAAGTTCCGCAAGCTTCACATTGGTCGCCGTAGGCACGTTCATTGCCACAGTGCGGACATTTTCCTGTTACATAGCGGTCAGCGAGGAATTGGTCAGCTTGCTCATCGTAGAGTTGCATCGATGTTTTTTCGATAAATTCCCCTTTTTTATAAAGAGTTTTAAAGAATTCTGAAGCTGTTTCGCGGTGAGTGTTGCTCGTCGTCCGACTATATACGTCAAAAGATATTCCGAGATCTTCAAATGATTTTTTAATGATGTTGTGGTAACGATCCACAATATCTTGAGGTGAGACGCCTTCATTTTTGGCTTTGATAGTGATAGGCACTCCATGTTCGTCAGAACCTCCAATCATCAGCACTTCTTCACCTTTGAGGCGTAGGTAACGTGCATAGATATCGGCAGGAACATAAACTCCGGCAAGGTGTCCGATATGAACCGGTCCGTTTGCATAAGGGAGTGCGGTGGTAATCAGTGTACGTTTAAAATTTTTATTCATATATGCTACAAATTTTTTATTCACTCAAATTTGAACCGCAAAGATAGTGATTATCTGTGAAATAATTGCAGTTATGATGTATGTAATTTTCACGTTCGATCAGATAGGAGGAGATAGAAGGTGTACCAACCGGAAATAGTTGTGGTTACACTATATCTATTTCTCCTTTGCCATTCGATTGCGAATGCGGCTTAAGGTTTCTTGTGAGATGTTGAGGTATTGACAAATATATTTTAGCGGGATTTGCGAAATTGTGGAGTTGCCACGCATTTTTATGTATTGTTTATAACGAGTGTAAGCATCTCCAATGCTGGTCATAGTGCTTCGTTTTTCGAGAGTATAGAGTTGATATAGTTGATAGTGAGATTGCCAACGCATAAGGTCCGGGCATTTGTCGCATAAAGCCCAAAAATCGTCAAAGCTGATGCGATAAACTTCTACGTCGGTAATGGCATCGAAAGAGGTTTGTGCCGGCAATCCATACACAATCGATGCTAACGATACAAATAAATTGCCTTCGATACCAAATAATAAGGTTGCTTCAGTAGCTTCTTGAGGACAAATATGAAAGCATCGTATGATTCCGCTTTTTACTATATATAAATGGTGCGACTTTTTCCCTTGTGTGACTATAAGTTCTCCTCGAGCATAAGTTTTTTCCTCGAGAGAATTTTTAAGAAGTTCGATGGTCGAATCTTCTATATGGTAAATTTTTCTAAAAGATTCTGCTAAATCCATAATTGATTGTAATTTTTACAAAGGTACACATTTTTTTGTATAAAGCAATTATTTGATATATGTCAAATGAAGATTTAAATTCCGATTCATATCTTTGCAAAAATTATTAGTAACTATGCTGTAAAGAATTAACGGCTCAATTCTTTCACCGGCATCACAAATGAGCCTTTTTTTACAAACATGAAACGATTTTTTATTCTAATTGCAGCAATGTGTCTGTTGTCGACGACACTGAAAGCAGAGGAACTTTTCTCAACAAGCTTCCAAACGGAAGATGAATTTAACCAATGGAAAGTGGTTGATGGTAATAATGACGCATCAACATGGGCGTTTGACGTCGCGGCAGAACCATCAAAAGTGTTTTATAGTTATAATTCCGCTAATGCGGCTGAGGATTGGCTGATTTCTCCTCAAGTAATGGTAACAGAAGATTGTGTGTTGTCAGTTGTATTTTCAGTTCAAGGCAGCTCTTATGGAGAAAAAATGGAAGTGTACTACGGCACTGAGCAGACAGTAGAAGCAATGACTACTATGCTTTCAGAAACACTTGCACTTGGTGGTGAAGTGACAAATCATTTGTATTTGGTTAATGCAAAAGCCAATGAACCGATATATTTTGGTTTTAAAGCTTGTAGCGATGCTGATAAATGGAGATTGTATCTATGTGATGTAAAAATTGCAAGTTCACAAAATCCGGTTGATCTTAAAGTAAGTGGATTTACATCTCCTGTCAGTGATTTTGACCTTGACCAAGAAGCAGTAACCATTAAAATTGCCAACATGGGCTTTGTGGATGTCGATTCTTTTGATGTGTCATTTTCTGTAGGAGAGAATGAAGCTGTAACAGAAACAGTGAATCAGAAACTTGCAATGGGCGAAGAAATGGAATACACTTTTAATGCAAAAGCAGATCTTTCAGAACCCCGTAAGAATTTCGATATCAAGGCTTGGACATCACATGTAGATGATGTGAATACAAATAATGATGCATTTGCTATAAAGGTGCTTCATAAAGCTCCCGCATCAGTGCCTTATTCTATGGGATTTGAACTGTCGGAATACACTGACGGTATCACCTTCTTTAATCTTAATGAAGATGATGGCGACTGGACATTATTTACCGATCCTTGGATAAGTTTTGCCCGCACAGGTGATTTCTGTTTGGGTTACAATTATAACAAATATAATAATGCTAATGACTGGGCTATTTTGGAACCAATTAAAATAGAAGAAGCAGGTTACTATGTGTTGAAATTCTGGTATTCAGGCGATAACAACCATCCAGAGAAGTTAGGTGTTTATTATGGCTCGCAAGCAACACCGGAGGCTATGACAAATAAAATAGTGGAATATGCTCCTTTTGCTCGTAGTGCTTACGAAGAATCTATCAATATAATTAAAATTGACCAACCTCAAGATATTTACATAGGATTCTATGCGTTTAGTGACAAAGATGAAAATTGGATATGTATAGATGATGTTACGTTTGAAAAAATCGATGCGGAAGCAATAGATATTATGACCTTACCTATATCAAAACCAATAGATTATGTGCATCAAGGCACTGATAAATCAATTAAATTCAAAGTTAGAAATTTAGGTATTAAGGATGTGAAATCCACTGTTACCGTAAAAATTGACGATGATCTAGTTTATCAAGAGGAAGTAGATGTGCTTGCTCAAGAAATTAAAGATATCGAGATCAAAGATGCGTTGACTAATCTTGAAATGGGCATGCATAATATTGTAGTAGATGTGGTTACGGCTGATGACACAAATGTTGAAAATAATACTCAAACATTGCAAACACGAGTGATGGGAACTCCTGACTTCGCTTGGAATTTTGAGGATGGTCAGTTGCCGACAGATTTTATTTTCAGAGCAGAGGATGAGGGTACGGTGAATCCTGATGCCGGCGGCGAATTTTATGACCATGGTTGGGGTATTATGAATATAGGTACTCATGAATTATATGGAGAGCATATGTTGGCAGGAACTTCTTGGCTCGATGGTACAGATCAAGCCGATAGATGGTGTATTCTCCCTCCGTTTAAGCCTAATGATGAATCTTATCTTGTATGGGATGTTGCTTCATTCAATCCAAATTTCCTTGAAAGTTATTCTGTAATGATTTCAACAAGCGGCGATGATGAATTTTATTATTTCACAGAGGAAGAATTTGTAGCTGAATCAGCTGAATTCAAGACTCGCGGTCTTGACTTGAGTGGGTATAGCGGTAAGAACATTTACATAGCTTTCCGTCTACGTTCAAAGAATTGCGATAATCTGCTTCTTGATAATATTGAACTTTATGGAGGTTCAAAGGTGGAGTTGTTAGAGGTTACAGCGACATCTGACCCGAAAGAAGGCATAGTAGAAAAAATTGACAACATTACTGTTACATTTGTAGGCGTTGAAAGTGTTGAAGTTGATAAATATTACTACTTCTATCCGTTCCACATAGCAAAAGTAAATGAAGATGGAACAATGGAGAAATATGCAGATGTAGTCCCAACTGCGGTAGACGGTCAACCGACACAAGTGAATATAGCTTTGAAAGAAGAAGGTGCATCAATCACCGAACCGGGCAAATATGCATTGGTAATGTCTCGCAGAACATTGCTCTTCAATGATGATTCGGATCTGTTGATTACAACTAAAGAATTTGTGCTAAATTATGAGATAGAAGCACCGAAGCCGCAATTTACAATCACTATTTCGCCGGCAGAAGGTGAAATCAAAGCTGATGACATGAAAGTGTTTACTGTTACATTAGAAGGATTGACTTCATTCTCTTTCGCTCCTGATACAAATCAAGGCACACTACAACGTTTGAATGAAGACGGCTCTGTGGCAGAGGAATATATGTCGAATGTATTGATTACAGCTGAAAATGCTTATACTATAACTCCGATAAATCCTCCGACAGAAAAAGGTCTGTATCGTCTGACAATCCCTGCCGGCTCGTTGACAGTAAAAGATACAAACGAAGTAGAAGGTACGAACGAAGAATTTGTGGTAAACTATAAAGTAACTGAAGCAGGAATCGAAGGTCTTCAAGCCGATGCCGTGGATCTAACAGTCTATGACGTTAACGGAGTTTGCGTACTTCAAAATGCAACTTACAACGAATTGAAACAACTTGCAAAAGGTATATATATCGTCAATGGTAAGAAGATGGTAATTCGTTAATGAGTGGTTCCTATGCCGGAAAATAATGAAAAAATAAGATAGCCGGTGTAATTATACTCCAATCTGTTCAACCGCAGTAAGACATTCAATCCTTCTGCGGTTGACTTTTTTATTATTGTCAGATAAATGTTACAAGGTCGTAAGGTGTCGGGTTCAACCGCATAAATTTAGCGGACAGCAAAGACGTTTTTATGAATTTCGAAATCATAAGTAAAATTATTTACTTCGAATTTGCTGTTAAAGTGTGTGTTTTCGAAAATAGTGATTAAATTTGCGGTATGAAAATCAAATCAATCATAGCAATATCGGCAGTGGTGTTAACTTTATCGTGTGGTTCGAAAAAGAATGACACATCGGTATCAGATGTCGAAATGAATAAATCGGTATTGGAAAATAGCGAAAAAGAGAGCAAGCAGCCTCAGTTTGATGCTGATAGTGCATATTTTTATGTTGAAAAACAGGTGAGTTTTGGTCCGCGTGTGCCTAATACGGATGCACATCGGCAATGTGGCGATTGGCTTATGTCGGAATTAAAACGGCATGGGGCAGATGTCATTGAGCAATGTGCAGACTTAAAAGCTTTCGATGGTACGATTCTAAAAACCCGTAACATTATGGGTTCGTTTAATTTGGAAGCGACCGACAGGTTGTTGTTGCTTGCTCATTGGGATTGTCGTCCATGGGCAGATGCCGATTCTAATCCGCAAAATCACAAAAAACCGGTAGATGGTGCCAATGACGGAGCCAGTGGAGTGGGAGTGTTGCTTGAAATTGCTCGCCAAATAAGTGCTTTTTCGACTGAAAAAGGTATTGATATTCTCTTTGTGGATGCTGAAGATTGGGGTACGGAAGGCGATGACGATTCGTGGGCATTAGGAACAAAATATTTCGTTGAAAACCCAATCCGTCCGGGATATTTCCCGTCAGAGGCAATTTTGCTTGATATGGTCGGTGGACACAATGCAGTATTTCGCAGAGAAATGTTCTCAGCTGCGAATGCTTCCGACTTGGTAGACAGAGTGTGGAGTGTAGCGGCTAAATCAGGTTATTCTGCTAAATTCAGCTACGAAATTGGAGGAGCAGTAACCGACGATCATGTGGTGTTGCTCAAAGCCGGAATTCCCGCAATCGACATTATAGAATTTCATCCGGTCAGTGGTTTTAATCCGACATGGCACACCATATATGATAATATGGATGGAATCGACCGTCAATCGCTCAAAGCAGTCGGGCAAACCGTTGTCAACTACATCCACCAATAAATCGGACAAACTACAATTTCGAATCAAACAATTTGCATTTGTCATCTCTTAACTCATCGATGAAGAGTAGTTTTTAAGGTTTCGTTGGGCATTGACCTTTATTGTTAAAGCGTTATGATATGTTTAAATGAATTATTTTCCTTTTTGAATTATTGTAAATTGACCTGTTGCAGGGAAAGATCCGTCTTTATCTGAAATAAATCCGTATAGGTCTAAATAGATTACTCTTGTAGTTCCCGGATTTTCGTTAATATTTGCTGTTATAGTAAAATTAGAAAAATCCTTTTTCGGCATTTCAACTATGCTTGCTACTACATAATCAGATTCTATTGTAGGAGATAATTGGTTTCCTTTTTCAGTGTCAGTATTTCTACAATAGTCCGTTATTATGGACTATTATTTATCGCGTAGTTTTGGAAAGAGAGATTTTGCAAGAAAGGTGCCGGTATGCCGTAAGAGCAAGGATGATATATAGTAAAAATAAAAAGAGCTCGGCTTTAATTCGAACTCTTTGGTATTATTGTAGGCAGGTACAAATGTTTCTATCCATCGTTTTTAGTCTATTTGATTTTGGCTTGCAGGGTTAGTCATCGGCAGGGAACATCCCTTGTACAATTCCTCGGGGGTAGGAGTGATAGTCATCGCGAGGGATGTCGTCTTCTTCCGGTTCTTGCAAAGAATCATTGTGGGGAAGTGTGAAAGAAATGAATTTGATTTTTTTCCCACGCGAGAGCCACTGCTGTTCATAAAAAGTTTTTATGGATAGCACGGGGTCGGCAAGACCTTCGCCATAAAGGTCGGCTGTATTGGCGAGAATAATGAATCGATTGAGGTCTACAAGACGTGATGTATATGTATATAGGAAAGGAGAGTCAGTTTTGAGATGCACTTTGCCGTTGTCGGATAAAATGGTTTGGTAGAGTTTTAAAAAACGAGTGGAAGTCAGACGACGTCTTGTTTTTTGCATCTGAGGGTCGGGAAATGTAATCCAAATTTCATCCACTTCGCCCGGGGCAAAAAAATTGTCGATAAGTTCGATGTCAGTACGAAGAAAAGCCACATTTTTCAGCCCTTCTGTTTCAGCTGATTTCGCACCGGTCCAAATTCTGGCACCTTTTATGTCGATTCCGATAAAATTCTTTTTAGGGTGTTTCCGAGCCAATCCTACGGTGTATTCTCCTTTTCCACATCCGAGTTCGAGTACGATAGGATTGTCGTTACCAAAATAATCCTCACGCCATTTGCCCGATAGTGGAAATCCTTCTTTTTGAAGTATAGCCCATGGATATTGAAATACGCAAGAAAATTCTTGCATTTCCGCGAATTTTTTTAGTTTATTTTTTCCCATAGCTGTATGATTATTTGCGAATTAATTTGAATGTAGAAACTTCTATTTCGGTAGAAACGACTACGATAATAATTGATTCTGAGGTCAATGAAGAGTCGAATGTTGTGGTAGAGGCATTAGGTGTGAATTTCCCAATGATTGCTCCGGAAGTAGCATAGACAGTAACATCAGTAATATTGTGAGATGCACTGATGTTAAGTAATTTATCATCAAACCATGCTTTTACGGATGTTTTTTCGTCTGATATTTTGACAATAGAAGTTGCTTCTGTAATTTTAAATTCATTCCATTGTGGTGTGGTTTTCCATTCTTTAGCTGATTTTTCAGCCACAGTCAGAACTACTTCACTTTGATTGATTCCCTCAAAAACATTTTCTCCGAGTTCAGGAACATTGGTGTTGAGTTTTTCTGCTTTAATTTCGCTTAGTCGTGTCATTCCTTCCATTCCATTGTTGCCAATGTATGTTAGATTTTTTCCAAATGTGATATTATCAGATTTGTTGTCTAATAATGCAAAGTTGCCTATTTCTGTCACATTTTCGAGCAATTGTTCGGTAATAACCAAATTTTCATTTCCGGTAAAAATGTAATCAGGTAGCGATGTGAGAGGTGCATCAATCGAATTGAGTTGAGTAGTATAGAAAAATGCACCTTCTCCAAAAGTGATATTGTTTCCGGAAATTGTTGCTGTAGATAGTTTGTCGCAACAAGCGAAAGCATATTCTCCAACTTTATTCACAGATTCAGGAATTTGGATGCTTTGTATTCCGCTATGTTCGAATGAATGGTTGCCGATTGATTTGAGATTATTCGGTAGTGAAATTGTTCCCAAAGAGGAAGTTGCAGTGAAGGCATAGTCGCCAATATAATCAATGGTGTTCGGTAGCGTTACGTTTTGCAAAGCTGAACAACCTGAGAATGTGTGATTGGAAATTTCGGTGATTTGAGTATTGCTCATGTCGATAGAGGATATGCCATCGCAACCTGAGAATGCATACGAGCCTAAAGTTGATAAAGACGTTGGAAATTTTATGTCTGTAAGCATACCGCAATCAGCAAAAGTGAAATCCCCGATGAAGGTTACTCCTTGAGGTATTTCAATTGATTTTATTTTAGTGGAAGCAAAAGCTCCGTTTCCAATTGAAGTAATGTTGGCTGGCAGTGTGATTTGCGACAGATTGGAGCCGAAAAAAGCTTGTGATGGTAGTTGGTTGTCGTCAAATAAAGCTTGTCCGCCTAAAATGGGTTTGTTGACCGACACGCTTTCAATTGTGATTTGGCTGAGGTCGATTGCGACAAGCTCTGTCAGGTTGTCGGAAATGAATGCAAAGTCTCGAGCATCCATAGTCCCCGATAGGGAAAGAGTTGTCATAGAAAATTGATCTTGCGAAATCATTGAACTCAATTTTCCGGAATTAGTTTCGATAGTCGCACTTGATAGTGAAAAAGGAGAGACCATAGCGATGGCCAAACCTAATAGTTGAATTGTTCGCATCCGATTTAGATTAAAATTTTTCAGTAGTAATTGTCTTGGCTGCAAAATATGTGTTGCCGAATATTTCTCCAATTTACTAATGCAAAATTAATCAAAAAAAATACTGCTCCGAAATTTATTAGTAAAAATGTTGTGAAAATCTTATTTTGAGAGTTGAAATTTGAGAAAGTGTAGGTAATAAGTTTGAATTTTAGGATTCAGAATGTGTCTAAAAAAATAAAAAGATTAATTGTCTCCCGACAACTAATCCTCTAACCTTAAATCTAATACCATGAAAAACACGATGCAAAATTACACATTTTATCCCAAAATGAGAAATTTACAATCATAAGTGTGACAACAATTAACAATAGTTAACCAAGCAACAAAACAATTAACAATAATTCACATTAAGATCTGTGATTGGATGCATTGGGAAAATCATCTCAAAGCAAAATCTGCGTTATTAAAAAATAAAAAAACGTGAAAATCCTTTGAAATATGGTTAAAATATGATAATTTTGCAACATATTCCGTTATCTGTAGCCGGATGTAGGCGGATTATCATATCAAAATTACAAACCTATATGTCGGATTTTGATGTGTGAGCGAATTATATAGACCATTGAAAACAATATCTAAATTATTAATAATTAACAAACTAAAAACAGAACTGCTATGTGGTTAACAAGCTCATCTGTAGGACGTAAATTTATTATGGCTCTCACCGGAGCCGCTCTCGTCCTATTCGTAACGTTCCACTGTCTTATGAACAGTGTGGCGATTTTTTGGCCAAGTGCTTATAACACCATCTGCGGGGTGCTCGGTGCTAATTGGTATGCACTTGTAGCGACACTCGGATTGGCTGCACTTGTCGGACTTCACATCCTCTACGCTTTGTGGCTTACTTATCTTAACCGTAAGGCTCGTGGCACACAACGCTATGCTATTTCACGTGCTCCAAAAACAGTGGAATGGTCTTCTCGCAACATGCTCGTACTTGGATTTGTAGTGTTGGCATTCCTTGGCGTACACTTCGTTCAATTCTGGGCTAAAATGCAATTAGTAGAGCTCATCGCTAATTCTCCTGCTGATTGGGCTACTTCAGCTGGTGGAACACCTATTCCACCTCATGCCGGCACTCTTTTCCTTCAAGCCGCATTCTCTGAATGGTGGACTACGGTGATCTACATCGTAGGTTTCATCGCTCTTTGGTTCCACATGACTCATGGTTTCTGGTCAATGTTCCAAAGTGTGGGTTGGGCTAACACTGTATGGGTTAACCGCCTAAAATGCATTGGTAATTGGTGGACTACAATTGTGATTGGTCTTTTCATTGTTCAAGCTGTGGTGTTCACTATTCAAGCTAACAAAGATTTCTATTTGACAGATCCTACTTTGCAGAAACAATATGAAGAAATGTGGAAGGAAGCCAAAGAAGAAGTGGAATGTTGCCAAGATCTATGTCCGGAAGCTAAACAAGAGGCAATGGACTGCATTTCAGTTGGCGAAGTCAGCACTGTAAACACAGATGATAATTTTACTTCTGATTTTGATAAAGCAGAAGAAGTTAATGAACTTGTACAAGAAGGAGAAACAATCTAAAAATTAGCGATATGGAAAATACAAATGTAAATTTCACAGTAATGAATCCTGCGGATTCAAAAATACCTGAAGGTCCTATCGCTGAGAAATGGACCAACTATAAGGCTCATCAAAAATTAGTGAATCCGGCAAACAAACGCCGTCTTGACATCATCGTAGTCGGAACAGGTCTTGCCGGTGCTTCAGCTGCATCAACATTAGCGGAAATGGGCTTCAATGTGCTTAATTTCTGCATTCAAGACAGTCCTCGTCGTGCTCACTCTATCGCAGCACAAGGAGGTATCAATGCCGCTAAAAATTATCAAAACGACGGCGACTCTGTGTATCGTCTATTCTACGATACAGTAAAAGGGGGTGACTATCGTGCTCGTGAAGCTAATGTTTATCGTTTGGCTGAAGTTGCTAACAATATCATCGACCAATGTGTTGCTCAAGGTGTTCCTTTTGCTCGTGAATACGGAGGTTTGCTTGCCAACCGTTCTTTCGGTGGTGCTCAAGTGTCTCGTACTTTCTACGCTAAAGGTCAAACAGGTCAACAACTTCTGCTCGGTGCTTATTCTTCACTCAACCGTCAAATCGAACTCGGAAAAGTAAAAAGCTTCAACCGCTATGAAATGCACGACGTAGTGCTTATTAAGGATGAAAATGGAGTAGAACGTGCTCGCGGTATTATCGCTAAAAACTTGGTGACAGGTAAACTCGAACGTTTTGCAGCTCATGCAGTAGTAATCGCTACCGGTGGATACGGAAATGCATACTTCCTTTCTACAAATGCTATGGGATGTAATGGTTCTGCTGCAGTGGCTTGCTACCGTAAAGGTGCTTATTTTGCAAACCCTGCTTTCGTGCAAATTCACCCGACTTGTATCCCTGTACACGGCGACAAACAATCTAAGCTTACCCTTATGTCGGAATCTCTCCGTAATGATGGTCGTATCTGGGTGCCAAAGAAAAAAGAAGATGCTGAAAAACTTCAAAAAGGACAAATCAAAGGTAGCCAAATTCCGGAAGAAGATCGCGACTATTACTTGGAACGTCGTTATCCTGCATTCGGTAACCTCGTGCCTCGCGACGTTGCATCTCGTGCAGCAAAAGAACGTTGCGACCATGGTTTCGGCGTAAACAATACAGGTCTTGCCGTATTCCTCGACTTTAGTGATGCTATCAACCGTCTTGGCCTTGATACTGTTCGTCAACGCTATGGTAACCTCTTTGATATGTATGAAGAAATCACTGACGTTAACCCCGGTAAACTTGGTAGCGAAATCGATGGTTACAAATATTATGAACCAATGATGATATTCCCATCAATTCACTATACTATGGGTGGTATTTGGGTTGACTACGAACTTCAAACATCTATTAAAGGCCTCTTCGCAATCGGCGAATGTAACTTCTCTGACCATGGTGCTAACCGTCTTGGTGCATCAGCACTTATGCAAGGTCTTGCCGATGGTTACTTCGTGCTTCCTTACACAATTCAAAACTATCTTGCTGACCAAATCCGCGTGCCACGTTTCTCAACCAACACTCCTGAATTTGCTGAAGCAGAAAAGAAATGTCAAGCTGAACTCGATCGCTTGATGAATATCAAGGGAAAACGCTCTGTCGATTCAATTCATAAAGAATTAGGTCGTGTGATGTGGGATTATGTTGGAATGGCTCGTACGAAAGAAAGCCTTACTTTGGCATTGCAAAAACTTAAAGAATTGCGTAAAGAATTCAATACAAACCTATTCGTACCGGGTTCTCAAGAAGGTATGAATATCGAGCTTGATAAAGCATTCCGTCTACGTGACTTCATCACTATGGGCGAACTTGTGGCTCACGATGCATTGAATCGTAACGAATCTTGTGGTGGACACTTCCGTGAAGAATATCAAACAGAAGAAGGCGAAGCCAAACGCGACGACGAAAACTACTTCTATGTTGCTTGCTGGAAGTATGAAGGTGCTGACGACAAAGAACCTTCTTTGATTAAAGAAGCACTCAACTATGAAGCTATCAAGGTTCAAACTCGTAACTATAAGTCATAAACTCATCATCTAAAAAAGTAATTACAATGGAAGAAAATATAATGAAAGTTAATCTCAAGGTATGGCGTCAAGCCGGACCGAAAGATAAAGGTGGTTTCGTGACTTATGAAAATGTTGAAACCACATCCGACACATCATTCCTTGAAACTTTGGACATCCTTAACGAAACTCTCGTAGAGAATGGTGAAGAACCAATCGCATTCGACCACGATTGTCGCGAAGGTATCTGCGGTATGTGTTCGCTATATGTAAACGGTCATCCTCACGGACCTGCAACCGGAGCAACAACTTGCCAACTCTATATGCGTCGTTTCAAAGATGGCGAAACTATCACAGTGGAACCATGGCGTTCGGCTGCGTTCCCGGTAATTAAAGACCTTATCGTTGACAGAAATGCTTTTGATAAGATTCAACAAGCAGGTGGATATGTTTCATTCAATTGTGGCGGCGCACAAGATGCTAATGCAATTCCTATTTCAAAAGAAAAAGCTGATGAAGCTATGGATTCTGCTACTTGCATCGGTTGTGGAGCTTGTGTAGCTGCTTGTAAAAATGGTTCAGCTATGCTTTTCGTTTCTGCAAAAGTGAGCCAATTTGCACTTCTTCCACAAGGTCAATTAGAAGCAGATCGTCGTGTGCGTGCAATGGTGGCAAGAATGGACGAACTTGGCTTCGGTAACTGTACAAACACAGGTGCTTGTTCTGCTGAATGTCCAAAACAAATCAAACTTTACAACATCGGTCGTATGAACCGCGGCTTCATCGCTGCTAAATGCAAAGAATAATACGAACAATACCGATATTCAAAAAAGAGACTGCGTTATCAACGTGGTCTCTTTTCTGTATATAACCACAGCGATAAGGAGTATAGCAACATTAACGGAAACTAAAATGCAGTGATTTAAATGGGAGATTATTGAAATTTTTCAATTAGGCGTCCCAACGTTTTAATATTTCAATAACACAGAAAAGGTTAAAGAATGTTAAAGTTTGACACAAGTTGTAAGTTTCTCTTATTTATGTATAGACCTATAAAGTATGCTATAATTAAAAATGCTTATGGTGAATCATATAAAACAAGTAAGCATAGAAAAAAGGATAGTAGTCCTCTTGAAATGGAATTTGTGTAAATAGAAATTAACCAATGCTTCTTGAGAGAAGAGAAGCGATTCTTTAAATTGTATGGTTAAGCAGTTAATAATTAATGGTTCGTGAGGATGTCTGAGTGATCAGCTGTCCTCATTTTTTTATTTCCGCTGCGGTTGCCAACGATAGTTGAATTATAGTCGTTGATTTCCTGAATTTTTAATCTTAAAGCAATAGTAATAATCCAACTAAAAGGTAAAGAGATTAGAATAGTTAAAAAATACTAAAATCTGTAAAGTTTTTGAGGTGGTTATCCTTTTTATATAAATGAAGTTGACAGAAGAAAACAAGGAGCAAGCAATAGCAGAGCTTATGCAGCGGGGAGATACTCGCTCGCATAAGATGCTCTATGATTTGTATTCTTCTCGTCTTTGGTCTATATGTATGCGATACTTTGGAAACACCGATATTGCGAAAGATGTGTTGCAAGAGACTTATATCAGTATATTTAATTCTACATCTACATTTCATTGGAAAGGCACAGGTTCGCTAAAAGCATGGGTAACAAAGATAGCAATAAATGAATGTGTGAGACAAATTAAATTAATAAAAAAGGATATTTTATTAACCGATGATGAAAACATACCCGATGTGATAGATGATTCTACGATAGAAGACGATATGTTTGAGTATGTTTCTCCTCAGGAATTACACGAATTAGTTGTAAAATTACCTGCTATTTATAGGACAATACTGATGCTATATGTAGTAGAGCAAAAGACTCATCGCGAAATAGCGAAAATATTAGGAATAACAGAAAATCTTTCAGCAACACGATTACATAGAGCAAAAGATTTATTATCAATAAAAATTAAGCAAAAGAGAAATGTCAGAAAAAGATAACATAAAAGATAGTTGGGAAGATCGTTTTCGCGAGAAACTAAAGCACTACGATGAGCCTTTGACGGTTCCTGTTTGGGATTCGATACAGAAGGAGTATCGTAAGCGTAAATTGACGTTAATGTTGCGACGGATAGTAGCTTCAGTGGCTGCGATTGTGATTATGGCGATGATATCAATTTGGCTCACGAATACGAATAATATGACAGAACAAGGACCAAGCATCTTAACTAAAAATACAATTCAGATTGATTCGACTGTCGTGATGACAGAAAATTTGCCGACTATTAACACTGACGCTCAGCAGAAATTAAGTCGCACAAACAGCAAAAACAGTGAAGAAGAGCTTATAGTAAGTAATAAGTTTTATAAGTCAATGTCGGCAAACGAATTAATCCAATCAGAAGAATTTAAGAATGAACCAGATATAAAAGATGAAACACTGAAAACAGAAAATATGCAGGCGGATAACAATTCAAATTCGGTGGAGGCGGAAAGTGTAATGTTTCAGAGAAGTTCGAATGAAAATGCGTCATTCGATAAAAAAGTTTCAGATAAATCTAACTTGATGCCAAGAATTTCAAATAAAGGGAATTGGGATATAGGATTATATGCTTCAAATGGATTGGGTGGAGCAAATTTACAATCTGAAAAATTCTACGGACAAGGATATACACTTTTGGGTGCAATTAATAGTCGAGCGGAAGGCGAAGTGGGCGGATTAGGTGCAGTGGCTACACGTCATAAATTGCCGTTGTCTGTCGGATTATCATTTCGTTATGAATTTTTACCAAGGTGGAGTGTGGAAACGGGATTAAGTTATAATATGCTCAAGTCGGATATTGATATGTATGGCAATAATGGCATAATGCTTGGTTCCGGTAATCAGACGTTGCATTACATCGGCTTGCCATTGAAATTGAATTTTGATGTATGGAAAATTTCAAATTTCGGTGTCTATGTTTCTGCCGGAGCGATGATGCAAAAGATGGTGGCAGGCAACCAAGAATGTGAAATATGGTCGCCGGAGGAGGAAACATTGAATTGGGACCGTAAAGTGGATATCAATAATTTGCAGTGGTCGGTAGGATTGTCTGCCGGTGTGGGATATAATTTTTTACAACATTTAGGCGTTTATGTAGAGCCGGGTGTCAACTATTATTTTGATAATGGTTCGTCGGTTGATACATATTATAATGAACACGAATTTGGATTTACTTTGAAATTTGGTCTGAGGTATAAATATTAAGATGATGAAAATAGGGCTGAATTACATATTTTTAGTGGCTTTGATGAGTGTGGTAATGTTGGTTGGCTCATGCTCCGAAGAAGAAAATGAAATCTATGATTACTATCCGATTTGTATAGTAGTAAGTGTTGAAGATTCCAATGGGAAAGATTTACTTAATCCCGAAAATGGTAGTAGCATTGTGGATAATATTTCATTTGTTTATAATGGCAAAACCTACAAAGTGGGAAATGTGTATGAAAGCACGCGTGCATACGCTCCTTATTGGTACGGCCTTGCATTAGTGGAATGGAAAGATGGACAATATCGGTTAATGTTTGGAGAATTTGACGGTGCTGCCACCTATGAAAAAGAGACGATAATCATCGATTGGGGTGATGGAACGACCGATGAACTAGCATTCTCAAGCCGTATTACAGGTCCTGGAAAAACGGAACGCCGATTTTATCTTAATGGAGAGGAAATAAAGGCTTGTGCGTGGATGAAAGTTAAATTTATAAAGTGACACACTTGGTAAACGTGTGTTAAAATCAAATAATTGGAAAATCTCTCCTCTTATTCTTTGACGTATCTGCGACGAAGACGACTTAATGTCTGAGGGGCAATCTGCAGATACTGAGCGATGTGTTTAAGTGGAATGTATTGCAGATTGTGATGTGGCCATTTGGCAATAAGTGAAAGATAGCGAGAATAGGCATCGCCTCGTCCGCTGCGATATGTGTAGCGAGCTTCAAGAGCATTTAGCTGTCCGAAAAGTAAATCCCTTACCCATGCCGACAATTCATTCGATTCGGTCAAAGCCTTTTTCAAATCATCAAAATTAATAGTGATAACTTCCATCGGTGATAAAGCTTCAATCGAGAATAGTGCAGGTTTGCCTTGAAAATAGGCCGTTACTGACGTAATAATATCTCCATCTTTGGCAAATAAATTAGTGTCTTCGTAAGTGTCATCTTGATAAAACGAACGGCATACACCTGTCTTGATTATAAATATAGCATCACATTTCTCTCCCTGCTTGACAAGAAGTTCGCCTCTGTTAAAACAAACAGATGCACCCATAGATTTGATACGTGCTACGACCTCCCGAGAAGGCATCCATGGCTCTTGCATTATTTCTTCCAATTCCATCTGCAGAATAATGATTATTGCGATTTCACAATGATTCTCGATATGATATTACAAAAGTACGAAAAAAATGATTATCCGACAAATAAATTTTTTTTGATGTAAGAAATATTTTAAAATCGAAGGATAATGCTTACATTTGCAGTCGGTAAGCAGAAAAGATACTGCATCTAAATAAAATGTCTCATAAGTTTAAATACAAAAGCGAATGAAAATGAAATTTACATTAAGCATAATAGCATTGGTGTTGGTGGCATCAGTAGGTAAGTCAGAGATTCCTTCGGGCTATTATTCATCATGTGAAGGATTGTCGAAATCGGCATTAAAATCAGCACTTTATGACAAAATAAAGAATCACACGAGAATATCGTATGGCTCCGGAACAAGCAAAACATGGGGTGCATTTTGGTACACTGACCTTCGTTCTGACGGGACATGGTGGGATATTTACACCGACGACAAAGTGTCTGCATCGGAAGGAAGTGCCGGGTCAGGAATGAATATCGAGCATACAATGCCTAAATCGTGGTGGGGTGGTACAAAAAATGATGCTTATTGTGACATAGTGCATCTGATGCCTGTCAACGGAACAGTAAATAGTCGTCGCAGTAACTATCCTTACGCAGAGGTGGCATCAGAAAGTTGGAGCAACGAGCGAAGTAAGCTCGGTTCACCAAAATCAGGGCAAGGAGGTGGTTCATCAACAGTGTTTGAACCCGACGACGAATACAAAGGAGATTTGGCCCGTACTTACTTCTATATGGCTACCTGCTATCAAAATCTTACCTGGGTGAAAAATGGAGAGTACACATTAGAGACCGGCACATATCCGACACTCAAAGATTGGGCTATCGAAATGTTTCTCGAATGGCACCGCAACGACCCTGTCAGTCAAAAAGAACTTGATCGTAATGAAGGTGTCTATCTAAAACAGGGCAATCGAAACCCGTTTATTGACCATCCTGATATGGTGGAACATATTTGGGGTAACTTGCAAAGCATAGGTTGGCAAGAAGGAGAAACCCCGGAACCACCGAGTGAAGATCCTGAATTGATTTCTCCTACACCGCAAAACACTTATGCTGTGGGAAACGTAGCTTATGGAGAATCTGCTACAATCGAAATTCCGATTATCGGTAGAAATTTCTCTCACACAGCATTGGCTGAAATTTCCGGTCAAGATGCAAAATTATTCAAACTCGTATTCGCCGGCATGGAACTTGATGCATTGACATTAACTGCCGTTCAAATCAATAGTGAAGCAGGTCATTCGTTGAAAGTGAAGTACACACCGACATCCACCACTTACGAAAACGCTTACCATTCGGCAACCATCACCCTTACATCTTCTGATTTGCAAGAACCGGTGGAAGTTTATTTGCAAGGCACTTGCTACGAGCAGGTAGAAGTGATGCCGGTAGTGGCTCTTGCCGCTACTGAAGTGACAGAGGATTCGTATGTGGCTAATTGGATGGCATCTACCCAAAATGTAGATTATTACACTGTCTATCGAAATGTTTACGATGAAGATGGTGCTGAAATTGTCATTACTGAAGAATATGAAGCCGACTCCTCAGAAACATCAATGTTGATGAATGCCAGGATGAACGATTGTAAAGAGACATATACCGTAACAGCTACGTTAAACGGAGTAGAGAGTGAACATTCAAATATGATTATAGTAAACGCTGATACAAGCATTGATAGCATTGAAATAGTCAACGACTCCTCGGAAGAATATTTCTATCCTAATGGGATTCGTATCGAAGGCTCTCCTACGCAAAAAGGTATCTACATTCTTCGTCAAGGCAATAAAGTGGTGAAAACAACTATCAAATAAAAATCAGCGAAGAGTCTGAAAAAGTAAAACAATAATATTTCACGACATAAAAACTGCATCAAATTTCTTAATAATTTTGATGCAGTTTTTTAATGCTTTCTGTAACATGTTGATCAATCGATTCAGAAACTGTTGCTAATTGTAAATTGCAAAATCCAAAATAACTATTTGCTACAATTTTGCCGATTATAATTGTTGTAATTCATATTTTTAGGATAAATTGTAATATTTTTTTTGTTTATTTGAAGTTTGTGATTATATTTGCAAAATATTACTTGTGCTAATTTTAAAGAGCCATGAAAAAATTATCTATTTTTATCATTTCAATGTTGAGCGTATTTGTCGCACAAGCTCAATTCTGTGTCAATAGCTCAGGAAAAGCTTCTGTCGGGACATATCAATATCAAGCGAATCT